>DATFSI010000211.1:0-58685 GCA_035262705.1 Candidatus Acidiferrum sp.
CCCGGTTTGTGCACGCTGACGCGCAACGCATCGCGCCGCGCGTAGTCCAGCGAAATGTATTCATGCTGCTGGAAGAATCGCATTTTTCGAACGCGTTCCGTGGAAACGCGGCTGGCAGTAACGTTGGCTACCGCGCCTCCCGCAAATTCCAATCGTGCGTGCGCGATGTCCACCTTGTCGGTCAACACCGGGATGCCCACCGCTTTCACCTCGGTCACCTGTTCTTTTACCAGAGCCAGCAGAATATCGAGATCGTGGATCATCAGGTCGTAGATGACTTCCACGTCCAGGCTGCGCGGCGTAAAGACACCCAGCCGGTGCACCTCAAAAAACAACGGGCGGTTCACGATGGGCTCCACGGCAATCACTGCCGGGTTAAAGCGCTCGACGTGGCCCACCTGCAGAATTCGTTGGTGCCCCCTGGCAGCTTCGAGCAGCTCATCAGCCTCCGCCAGCGAAGCCGCCATGGGCTTTTCGACCAGCACGTCCACGCCCAGGGTCATCAAGCGGCAGCCGACTTCCGCATGCGCAACCGTGGGCACGGCCACGCTGGCCGCGTTCACGGCGCCCTGCAGTTCCTCAAGGCTTTTGAACGTTCGCGTTTCGAATTCTTGCGCAATCGCCGAGGCCCGTGCCGGGTCTTGATCGAAGACACCGATCAGTTCCACGGAAGCCATCTCGCGATAGACACGCGCGTGGTTGCGCCCGAATTCCCCTGCGCCGACAATGGCAACACGAACTCTTTCGCCCGCCCCGCCCACACCCGGTCCGCTCATTCTTTCTTTCCCTGCGGAGCGCCTGTAGGTTCCGCGGCCTCCGCTGGCGGAAACGCCTGCACGGCGATTCCCGCGGCATCGGCCATTTCCATGAGTTTTACCCGGTCGAAGAGGAGCGTGCGGTTTGCATCCACAGCCAAAGCTGTGGCCCCGGCCTGCTTCATGCATTCGACGGTAGGCAAACCGACAACGGGTACATCGAAGCGCATGTCCTGACGCGGCTTGCTCACTTTGACGACCACAAGGGGCTTGCCGTTGGCAAAGCGCGCGGCGCGCACGATGGTTTCGTCGGTGCCTTCCATCGCTTCGACGGCAACGCAAGCGCGGTCAGCCACCACGACGGTTTGCCCGATATCCATGGCCGCGATGTGCCGGGCCACGCCCATGCCGTACTCGATGTCGGCGGCTTCCTGCTCATTGGGCGCGCGACGAGACAGCACGCCCACGCCGGGAAGAAGGGGCTTGAGGAACAGCGTCGAGTCCACTAGTTGAATGCCTTCCTCCTCGAGCACCTTGGCCACCGCGCCAATCAGCGAATCGGTGTTTTTGCGAGGCAGCGAAAGCAAAAGCTTCGCCAGTTTCCAGTCCGGCCGAATCGAACTGAAAATTTTGCTGTGCTTCACTTGCCCGGCCATTACCGCGCGCTGCACGCCTTCGCGCTGCATCAATTCGATGGCCTTGCTGAGTTCGCCCAGGCTTACCCAGTGCAACCGCTTGGCCGTCTTTTCCAATTCCGGTGACGCCTCTTCCTTCAACGCGATCACTGCCATTTCAATTCCCTGGCTGCGCGCGCCCTCCAGCACCAGGAACGGAAATCTGCCATTTCCTGCAATGAGTCCCCAGCCGGCGGTTGGCGTTGTTTCTGGCATGGTTTCCGGACCGGCCTACTTCACGATGCCGCGTTCGGCCTTTTCGACGAACTCCACGAGCTCTTTCACGTCATCAGAAGAAGCCATGGTCAGGCGCAGTTGTTCGAGCGCTTGCGACGTGTTTTTCTTCGAACGCGTGAGCACACGAAACGCCTTTTGCAGTGCCTTGATGCGCTCGGCGGAAAAGCCCTTGCGCTCCAGGCCGATGGTGTTCGGGCCGAAGCATCGTGTCTCGCGCTCTGTGACGATCAGCGAAAACGGCGGCACATCCTGGGTGATCACCGTGGACGCCCCGATATAGGAGTAGCGCCCCAGGCGACAAAACTGGTGCACCGGCGAAAACGCACCGAGAGTGACGAAGTCCTGCACGGTTACGTGCCCGGCAAGCGTTGCGCCATTTACAAACAGCGTATTGCTGCCGATCTGGCAGTCGTGGCCCACGTGCGAATACGCCAGGAAAAAATTCTTATTGCCTACGCGCGTAATGCCGTCGCCCTTGACGGTGCCCCGGCTGATAGTCACGTACTCGCGAAAGATGTTTTCCTCACCGGTCTCTAACGCAACCTGCTCGCCGCGGAAGGTGTAGTCCTGCGGATCGCCGCCAATCACGCAAAAGGGATGAAACACATTGCCTGCGCCGAATTTCGAAGGGCCGCGTACGACGGCGTGTTCGTGCAGCACGCAGCCGTCGCCAAGTTCAACTCCCTCGCCCACTACCGCGTACGCTCCGATGCGCACCTCCGCGCCCAGCTTCGCCTCCGGCGAAACAATCGCCTGCGGATGAATGTGCATGCCCATTTACGAGTTTGCGGGCTCTTCCCGGTCGGCCATCACGCAGAGCATCTTCGCTTCGGTGGCCAGCGCTCCGTCCACAAACGCTTTCGCGTCAATCTTACAGAGGTCACCCTTCCAGGTGAGGATGTTCACTTCAATGCGCAACTGATCCCCGGGAACCACCGGCCGCCGGAATTTCACGTCGCTCATCGACGCCAGGTACAGGAGCTTCTTCTCGCGGTCGGGAATTTCCTGTAGCAGCAACAACCCGCCCGCCTGGGCCATGGATTCCAGGATCAGAACGCCGGGCATCACCGGCTTGCCGGGAAAATGCCCCTGAAAAAAGCCTTCGTTGATAGTGACACATTTGATAGCCACGATACGCTTGAAGCGCTCCATCTCGACCACCTTGTCGATCAGCAGAAACGGGTAGCGATGCGGCAGAAATTTCTGGATCTCGTTGATGTCGAGTTGCATTCCCACTCCTGTCTCGCTCGTGGCCAAGAGACAACTCCCTCCTCACTTCGTAAACTTCTTATTATAGGCGGTTTTCCGTCTCCGGGCAGCTTATCATTTTCCGTGCGAAAGACCTGCGTCCGGCGGGTTTTCCGGGGATCTCGCAGGGCGTGGTACCATTTTCGTCCCATGGCGCCGCCTGCGTTTCTTCCCTTCCTAAAAAAACAGCTCCCGCAAATGCTGGAAACCCTGCGGGAACTGACGCTGCACGAATCCCCGAGCCTCGAGAAAGAGCCAGCCGACCGGTGCTGCCGCTTTTTGGCTGACTTGTGGCTGAAGCGCGGCGCGGTTGTGGGGATTGTCCAGAACGAGAAACGTGGCAATCATCTTCGTGTTGTTTGGTCACCGCCGGAGACGCGCGCGAAGGCGCAATTGCTTGTGCTCGGCCACTATGACACGGTCTACCCTACCGGGACGCTGGCCAAGATGCCGTTTCACATTTCGGGCGGGAAAGCCTACGGCCCCGGCACTTTCGATATGAAGGCCGGGATTACACAGGCGCTGTTTGCGCTAGATGCGCTGCGCGAATTGCGTGCGCCAGTGCAAAAACGCATCGTGTTTCTGTGGACCTCGGATGAAGAGATCGGCAGCAACACTTCGCGCAGGCTGATTGAAGAGCAGGCGCAGCGCAGTGATGCCGTGTTTGTACTGGAGCCGTCGTTGGGGCTGCGCGGCCTGGTGAAAACTTCGCGCAAGGGCGTGGGCGAAGCGCACCTGACGGTGCACGGCCGCGCGTCGCATGCGGGGCTCGCCCCGGAAAAAGGCGTCAACGCCATCCACGAATTGGCAGCGCAAATCGCGCGCATCGAAAAATGGAATGACCTGCGCCGCGGCGTGACCATCAACGCCGACATCGTTTCCGGCGGTTCGCGCACCAACGTCATCGCTGATCGCGCCGAGGCCACCTTGGATTTGCGAGCCTGGCGCGACGCCGATATGCGCGCGCTCGAAAAACGCCTGCACGCGCTAAAGCCGCTGCATCGCGGCGCGAAAGTCGAAATTCGCGGGGGCTTCGACCGGCCGCCGCTCGAGCGCAAGCACAGCACGGAGCTCTTTGCCCGCGCCAAAAGCATCGCCCGCCAACTCGGCTTCTCCCTCGGCGAAGCCGCAGCCGGCGGGGGCTCCGACGGCAACTTCACCGCCGCGTTGGGCGTGCCCACGCTCGACGGCCTCGGCGCCGTGGGCGACGGCGCCCATGCCACGCATGAGCATGTGCGCATCAACACCGTGCCCCAGCGCGCTGCCCTGCTAGCGGCTTTGCTGGCCGAGTCCTGAGCATTCCCACTTTCCATCAGCTTCCAGCTGTTAGATACTCAAGCGGGATTTTCCTTCGGCGTACAATCCATGAAGCGCCTTTTCGCAATATTGCTTCTCTTCTTTCCGCCTTTCACCTGCGCGCAATCCCCGCCAGCCTCTGCCGTTCTCGCATCCGTCGATAAAAAATCCTGCTCCATCTCCGGCACGGTCGTGCGCCAGGACAATGGCGAACCCCTCAGCAAGGCCAAGGTGATGGTGATCAGTCGTGAGAAATGGGAAGAATCGACTTTCGATCTCACCGACGCCCAAGGGCATTTTCTTCTGGAGGATCTCGGCTGCCTCCCTCTTACACTGAACGCCTCCCACCCGGGATTTGTTGAAGCGTCCTATGGACAGCGAAAACCGTCGGGTCCCGGCGCGGTTCTCACGCTTGCTCCCGGTCAGAAGGTGACCGGCTTGGTCTTCAAGTTGCCGCGCGCCGCGATTATTACCGGCCGGGTGTTTGATGAAAACGGCGCTTTGGTCCAGGGAGCCCTAGTCCATACCATGCGTGCCACCAGGCGGGCTGGGCGCCGGGAATTTGAAGAGGCAGGCAAGGATGCCACGAATGACCTAGGAGAGTTCCGCATTTTTGACCTGCAGCCAGGCCGGTATTATGTCGGAGTGACCTACAATCCCTGGTTCTCGCGCGAGGGCTTTGATCCAAAGCCCAGGCGCCATGCGCCCAAGAGGGGTTATCCAGTTCTTTATTATCCGGGGACCACGGACCCCGCCAAGGCGGCGGAACTCACGCTTGGCCCGGGGGACGAAATCTCCGCGATTGATTTGCGGTTGTTACTCACTTCCATGAACACGGTCAGCGGCAAAATTCTCAACCTTCCCAAGAACACGGCATGGGGAACTGCCAGCGTCTTCCTCGACCCACGTGGTTCCGCGATATCCAACGCCGGGTGGAATTACCTGGAAGCGTCCGTAGAAGGCAGCAATTTCGTCATTGATCGTGTTCCGCCGGGTTCCTATGAGCTTCACGCGGCATACCTGGATAGGGAGACCAAATCAAGATCCTGGAGCAATCGCCTGCTGGATGTGACCGACGCCGACATCGAAAACATTACGATTTCTCTGCTTCCCTCCTTCACCGTACCAGGCCACGTCACCTGGGAAAGCAACAAAGCCGCCGACGCGAGCAGCTTGATGGCACTCCTAATCTCAACGGATGAAAACACGCTTAACCCGCAACCCGAAGGAATCCAGCCGGACGGATCTTTTTCCCTTCGGAGTGCGGTGGAGGGTGAATATCGTCCACGGATTTTGGACCCCAGCAAGAACTGTTACCTGAAATCGGCGCGTGTAGGAACGACGCCGATGGCGGAAGGCAAGCTGACGATCCACTTCGGCGGCGACAACTCTTTGGAATACCTGGTGAGCTGCCGGGCAGCGCAGCTAACGGGCCAGGTGCTTGCGGCGGATTCCCTCCCCGCAGAAGGCGTGTTTGTCGTGCTCGTTCCCGAGCCGCGATTCCGGGACGACTCGGAGAAATTTTACGACGGCAAGACCGACCAATACGGACACTTTCTGCTGAAAGGCATCACGACGGGCGATTACAAGCTCTTCAGTTGGTCTTCGGTGGAGCATGGCGATTGGCAGGATACTGATTTTCTGAAACCCTACGAGGACAAGGGCGTTTCCGTTCACCTCGAAGAAGGAGACCGGAAATCCGTGGACCTGACCTTGATCGAGCCACCTCGCGGCGCGCCGCCCGCGAACGAGTGATGCGGTTACTTAAGGTATCTTTTCCAACCCCTGTTTATGCATAACAGCGAGCAGCGAACAGATAGCAGGAGCCAGATTCCTGTCAGCTGCCAGCCGTTATCTGTTCTCCCGCAAATCGAGCTATCGCCCGTAGTTCTTCTTTAGATATTCCGTGGTGGCCTGTGTCAGGTCGCCGTAGTCGTCGTGGAGCACCTCGCGCAGCGCCTGCTCCGTGGAACTTCCCGCTCCCAGTTTGTCCAGAATTCTCTCGATGTCGCCCATGCCCTGCGTTTGCACGATGCACTCAATATTCGCCAGTGACCACGCATAGGCGTAGCGAGCGGTTTGCTCCGGCAGATGCATCCAGGAACCCTCAAGCCGTCCTAAAGGCGCGGCATCCCCGGCTTCGTACACCTGTACAAGCACGTCGGCGTTCTCGTCGCTGCGCCGGCCCTCCAGCCATTGCGCCACACCCTCCTGCATCCAGGTGGGCGCGTGCCCGTGCGTTTTTTGCTGCACAAAGCTGTGTGCGAGTTCGTGGCGCAGCACCCGCGATAATTCTCCATCGACGTTTTTTAGTCCCTGCACCGGCACTCGAATGCGTCCGTCGTTGAGTGCACCCACCCATCCCGGTGCGCGGGTGATGTCCGCAAACCCTTCCTGCGTATAGAGGACAACGCCGATGGGATCGGGTGGCGAATAGTTGAGCTGCCCTTCAATGTCGCGGTAATGCGCTTCGAGCACATGCAGGATCTCACGCGCCAGGGCCGGCTCCGCGCCGCCGCTGTACTTCAACTGAAAATGCGCGCTTTCGTTTTCGCGGTAAGTTTCTTCCTCGGCTTTGTCGCGCAGCGCCTTGTCCAAGGCCGCCTGAACGTCCGGATCGGCGCGCAGAGCCACAGCTCGTTTCCACGAAGCAACCGCCTGATCCGGGCGGTTCATGCCGGTGTAGGCCCACCCCTCGAGCTTGTAGACGTCGGGGTCCTCGGGAGAAAACCTTTGCGCCTTCTGCAGGTACTCGAGCGATTCCTTGAACTTGCTTTGCCGCAAATAGAGATAGGCCATGCTCATCAGCAATTCGGGCTGCTCCGGCGCGTAGGACAATGCCCTGCGGGTATCGGCCTGCGCACGCTCCAGGTCGCCCTTGAATATTTCGAATTGCGCGGCGGCATAGGAGGCACGTGCCGCGGCTTGCGCCGCCGGTTTTCCCCCCGTGCGCGCTTCGACTTCGAGGTGCGCGATGTAACTGCGATCCACGCTGCCGTCGTGAACGGTGCTCTTGTCAATTTCGGAATCGTTTCCGTTGGAGGGAAGTTCGGGAGGCTCCAGGTTCAGGCGCATAGCCTCGGCGGCAGGGGAATCGGGCACCGGGGACAAGCCGCGTTCGATGTGGTCCACAATGGATTTGGGAATTGCCAACTGCCCCGCCGGGGTTTCGTAACGGACCATGTTGCCGTCTTCCACTACGTTGGAGGCGACAATCTTCCGGCCATTCTTTAAGACAATCTTATCCGCGCGCGCCACGCCTGCAAGCACCAGCGCGCAGGCCAGCAGGAGGAGGCATTTTCCGGCGTTTCCGCTCCGGGGCATGTTTCTATATTAGTCCTGCCCCGTCCCGGGCGTCGCCCCGCGGCTTGTTCCTTCATGCCGAATGTGTACACTGATTTCATATGGAGTTTCGCCGAGTCCTGCTGGTTGTCACTTTTTTTCTGTCTTTGCCCTGCGGGGCTGACGCTGATTCACCCCGGGAACTCCTCGCCGCTCTGAACTCGCTGCAACTCGATTGGCAACATGTCTACACGGTCACCAGCAAGGACCGCGTGGTGCTCCGCAAGGGCGACGCCGTTGTTTCGCTACAGGACGGCAAGATCGCTTTCTTCGAACCCTTTGCTGGCCGAGTCACAGGCTTTGCGTTTACCGGCATCGGGCACGTGCTTTGCCTGCCGCGGGATCCCGTGGAGAAGCAGCAACTCGCGCGCTTCCTGGGCGCGCCGGTGCTTGATCAGCAGTTCCTTTCTGCCTATGTGCGCTTCACCGACGACACCGGACAGGAACTCCTGGAGGAATTGCAGCGCGCCGGACTAACCTCCGCGGCCGACGATCATTTTCGCGCCATGTGGCAGGCCAGCCTGGAGCGCCTGAACGTTTCCCACTCGATGCGCGTGCTGGTGGAAAAACTTTCGCCGTCCGTACCGCACTTTTTCCATGCCGGGGTGGATGGGTCGGTCACCGGCCCCTTCGACATCCTTTTCGATCCGACGCGCTCGGACAATTTCATTCTAGGCCAGCTGCGCACCGTGGAAGGCGCGACGTTTTATGATGTGTGGGCCTCTTATCCCCTGCCCGGAATCAACCCGCCTCCCGCGCCTTTTGACGCCGTGCGTTATCGTATCGACACCGTCATTCACGCCGACAATTCGCTCGACGGCAGCGCGGCGATCGGGTTCCATGCCCAGGCCGGTTCGCAAGCTTTCCTGGCCGTACAGCTCTCGCGCAGCCTGAAGGTGGCCGGCGTCACCGCAGAAAACGGTGAGGAACTTCCTTTTTTCCAGAATCAGGGGCTGACCCAGCAGGAAATCAATTTGCGCGGCCAGGACACGCTGGTGGTGTTTTTGCCCAAGGCGCCGGCGCCCGGTTCGAACTTCACCGTGAATTTCCGCTACGCGGGCAACGTGATCGAAGACGCCGGCAATGGCGTGCTGTTTGTCGGCGCACGGGAAAGCTGGTATCCGCATTACGGCGACGCCTCGGAATTCGCCAATTACGAATTGACGTTCCACTGGTCCCGGCGCTTGCGGCTGGTGGCCACCGGCACGAAATCCGCCGAACGCGAAGACGGCGACATGCGCGTGGCCAGCTGGACCACGGAAACACCCGTAACGCAAACGGGTTTCAACCTGGGCGAATACGCCAGCACTTCGCTACCTTCGGAAAACCGCACCATCGACGTTTACGGCAACAAGCAACTCGAGGAGTTTTTGCGGCAGAGGCTGTCGCGCGAGCAGGCAGCCATTGATCCGGCGCGGAACCCGCTCATGTCCAGGCCTCCCGCCGGCATTACCGTTCCCGCGATCCCCCCTAGCCCCGCGAATTTTCTCAAGCAACTGGCGCACGAAGTGGATTTGTCCATACGTTTTGATGAAACCTATTCCGGCCCCTTCCCTTTCCGGAATCTGGAGGTTTCGCAGATTCCCGGCGCGTTCGGGCAAGGTTGGCCGGGCCTACTGTACCTCTCCACCTTTTCCTTTTTGCCGGAGGAGGCACAAGCACGCGCGGGACTTTCGGAGACGGGCCGTTCGTTTTTCACCAACGTGGTGCCGTTTCACGAGGTGGCCCATCAATGGTGGGGCAATGTGGTGGGCTGGTCCTCTTACCGCGACCAGTGGATTAACGAAGCCATCGCGGAGTACCTGGCTCTGCTGTTCGCCGATTCGCAAAAAAGCTCGGAGCACGCGCTGAACGGGTGGCTGGACCATTATCGCAAACGCCTGGCGACCAAAGCCGAAGGCGAAGATCGCGCCCCGGGGGACATCGGGCCGATCTCCATCGGCCAGCGGCTATCCTCGTCTCGCGCGCCCGACGCCTACAATGTGGTCGTCTACGCAAAGGGCACCTGGATCATCCACATGCTTCACGAGATGCTGCGCCAGCCCGCCGCAAAGGACCCTGACGCGCGGTTCACTTCCCTGTTGCGGTGGCTCTCTACCAAATACGCGCGCAGCGCGCTGACCACGGCGGACCTGCAGCGCGAACTAGAAGCCGTGATGACGCCACGCATGGACCTAGAGGGCGGCCGCTCCATGGAATGGTTTTTTGCGGAATACGTTCAAGGCACGGGAATCCCGCACTACAAGGCTGAGTTTACCTCCCGCCGCACGGAAAAAGGCTTTCAGGTTCACGGCAAGCTGCTGCAGAGCGGCGTCCCGCATTCGTTTATTGCGCCGGTGCCTTTGTACGGTAGCACCAGCCTCGGCCGCACCTTTTATCTGGGAACCGTAAACGCCACCGGCGAGGAGACGAGCTTCACCTTCAATTCCACTATCGAGCCACACAAAGTGCTGATCGATCCCCACATGACGCTACTGTGCACCTCGGAGTAATTTCCGGAAAGGCAAGCCAGGCCCAAGGAAAAATGCGCTCTAGCGTTTGAACGCGCGGGCCTGCATCTTTTCGCGTTCGATTTCTTCTTTCAGCGGACTCTTGGGATACAAATCCGTTTTGCCGTCCTCTCCAATCACGTAAGGAAAGTGCATTGGATCGAGGGGCAGCCTGCTGAGGAGTCCGGAATCCACCAACTCGCTCATATCTTTGGGGGGCCTGCCCGTTTCCTTCGCAAACTGGTCTGCCAGGCGGTCAATTTCTCTCAAGTCCAATTGCGCCTGCAACATCAACAGGTGCTCGCCGGCGTTGCGGTGTACGTCCTTGTCGGCGACGGTATTGTAGATGTCTCTCCACAGTTCATAGGACGTCTCCAGCGATTCCCCCTCGGCGGCGATTTTAGCGGCCATGGTCAACATCCACGGCAGTGCCCCGGGCATCCTACCGCCCGTTTCAAACGCTTCGGACGCTTTGGCGTAGTCCTTCATGTCGAAGTAATAGACATTGCCGAGGTCCTGATAGAGGCGCCACAATCGCGGGTTCGCTTCGATGCCGCGTTTCAGAAGGATCACGGCCCGCCCCGGGTCTCCCGCGCCCCGCGGTGGAGAGTCCGCGAGGAAAATCGCACCGAAACGGTAAGACGCAACCAGTTCGGGGTCCAGCGTGGTGGTGATATCCAGCAGCGGCCAGAGGAGTTCCAGGTTCTGATCCCCCAGGCGGTGCTTTTCTCCGTAGTACTGCACGACACGTGTCCAGTAAATAGCTCCCATCAGGGGGGCGTATTCGAGGCTGAGCTTTTTCACCACGCCCGGGGAACGCAGCATCAGCTCGTCCTTTTCGGACTGCACTGCGGTTCGCGCCGCGTCCAGGCGTAGTTGCATGCGCCAAACGCACACGAATCCGGCAACAATAGCGGCGGCCAGCACCACAACGAGAATGGGCTTGTTTTTCATTTCAGGTTTCGCCGCGAAAAGATCACCGCTGCAGCCAGCAACACGATGGCAATATAAAGCGCGGCGTAGAGTGTGGCCTGGGCCACAAAACTTCCGGGAACTCCATGCCCGTGGACGACCGCGCCCATCACGTCAAAATTCTGGAAGTTGGGTATCACGTAGGAAACCCCGCGCATCACCCGCAGCGAAGAAGGATCCATGTTGACGCCGCGCACAGTTCTCAGGTCGCTGGCGAACAGGCCCGCGCCGTACAAACCCGCGGTGAACAGGATGGCCAGAAACGGTGTGGTGAAGCAGGAAAAGAGCAAGGCCAGGGCCACGATGACCGCCAGCTTCAGCAGGATTAGGTAAATCGCCACGAGGATGTACGCGTCGCTCTTTTCCAAGGAGTGTTTCACGGTGAGCAGCGCGGCGTACAATCCAAGGGCCATGGCGGCGGTATTAACCGCCAGCGTCAGCACCAAGCCAAAGAATTTGCCGAGCAGGAATTCCCAGCGCTTCACCGGTTTGGCCAGCAAGGCGTAGAGCGTGCGCTTGTCCATCTCCTTGGAAACCAGCGCCACGCCCAGAAAAACGGCGATGAGAATGCCGATCAGGGAGATGGCGGAAAGCCCCAGGCTGATGATGACGTCCTGCTCGATATCGATGGAAATCTGCCCGACCAGGATGGCCGCCCCCATCATCAACAGGGCGAAGAAAACCAGGTTGTATAGGACGCGGTCGCGAACGGCTTCCCGGAAGGTATTGGCGGCCACGGCGCGAATATTTCTCATCGGCCGCTCACCTCGACGGAGCTGGCCTGCGCGCGGTCGGCGGCCACCAGATGCATAAAGTATTCCTCGAGCGTCGGCTTGATCTGCGCCACCGCATGAATGCGTGCCCCCGCGGCATGCAGATCTTCGAGAGCCTTGGAAAGCTCGGCTTCGGCCACTTGAACCCGGTAGTTATCCCCCGCGCGGGTAGCCTTGGCCAGTAACGCCAGGTTTTCATTGGGTCCCGTCAGCGCAAACTGGATCTCCATGCCCTGCGCCTGTATATCCATCAACTCGCCCGGGGCGCCAGTGCCGCGAAGCTTTCCGCCGACCAGGATGCCCACGCGGTCGCAAAGGGTCTCGGCGTCAGAAAGCACGTGGGTGGAAAACATAATGGTGCGGCCCTCGCGCTTGAGGTCCAGGATAATGTCGCGCACTTCGCGGCGCCCCAGCGGGTCCAGTCCGGACATGGGCTCATCGAGGATGATGACTTGCGGATCATGCAGGATGGCCTGCGCCAAGCCCACGCGTTGCAGCATGCCCTTGGAATATTTGCGCAGCTGAATTTTTTGCGCGGTCTCCAGACCCACTTTTTTCAGCATGGCGTGGATGCGCAAGTGACGGTCGGCGGCCGTCAATCCATGAAACCTGGCGAAATAGTCCAGCACTTCATAAGCGGTGAGGTAGTCGTAGAAATACGGCTGTTCCGGCAAATAGCCGATGGAGGCGTGCATGGACACGTCATCAATAGTCTTGCCCAGAATCCGCGCCGTGCCCGCGGTCGGAAAGATCAGCCGCATCAGCAGCTTGATGGTCGTGGACTTCCCTGCGCCATTGGGCCCCAGAAACCCGAAGACCTCCCCTTCCGCAACCCGCATGGTGAGGTTTTCGAGGGATTTTCTGGTCTTGAGATGCAGGAACCCGTAGGGATAGTCCTTGGACAGATTTTCGGTTTCAATCGCGGCCTGGGGCATGGTTCTATTTTTTTGGAGTCGCGGGGCATCGTCAACGGCATCGGTGACACGCTGTTCGCAGCATGCAATGGCTGTTTGCTACTTCGCGATCTGGACGAGATCACTCTTCGGCGGCGCGGCGGCTGGCATGGGTTGCAGTGTCTGGGGCGAGCGCCAGTTATCCAGAATCCCAACCTGCTGCACGCAACTCACCGTGCACCAGGGTGCGCATCCCTTGTGCGTGAGATACTCGCGGTGGCGCATTTCCGCCGTGTAGGACGCCAGCGGAATCCCCGGATAACCGCGCTGTTGCGAGCACCAATGCACCAGGCCGTCCTCGCAGATATAGAGATAGCGCGAACCGGCGCGGCATTTCCAGTCGTGCTCTCGGCCGCGTGCGACGTTGTGCTGAAATTCGTTGAAGCGGGAAAAGGAACGCTTCCCCAGGCCCATAATCTCTTCGAAAATCTCCTGGTCGCGCGCGCCCAGCGGCTTGAGCTGCCCGCTGTGGTCATGAATGATTCCCACGGTGCTGGTAAAGCCGAGTTCCAGTGCGCGGTGGGCAATCTTAAGCGCGTCCTCGGAGTTCTTCACCCCGCTGCCCAGCACCGAGTTGATGTTCACCTGGAATTCCGCCCATTCTGAAAGCATTTCCAGACGGCCATCGAGAGTCTTCAGGCTCTTTTTGGAAACTTCGTCCGGGGCCGCGTTGTCGATGCTGATCTGCAGGTGCTCCAACCCCGCCGCGTTCAGGCGTTCAATGCGTTCCTTGTTCAGGAAAAAGCCGTTGGTGATCAGGCCGGTGATCATCCCTCGATGCCGGATGTGGCGGATGATATCGTCAAGATCGGGGTGCATCAGCGGCTCGCCGCCGCTGATGGTGATAATGGTGGTGCCCATGTCCGCCAGCAAGTCCAGGCGGCGCTTCATTTCGTCGAGCGGCACGGGATTCGAAACTTCGTCGTACTCGTTGCAATAGCCGCAATCCAGGTTGCACCGGCGCATGGGGATGATATGCGCGAGGATGGGGTGCTTCGCGGAAAGTAGGGCTTTGGCGATCATGCGCAGCTCGCGCATGCGCGTGCGGTAAAACCGCAGCCGCCGCCGGCGTCGGGTCTCCGCCGACGCTTTCCCTTTTTGCCGCACTACACTCATCTTTTGGCTGATTCCCCTGCTTTCAATTATACATGAGGCTCGGTGTGCGACCTTCGCGACGGGCGTAAGCTCCCACCCAGAAGGAAACAGCCGGAAACTCTCGCGAGTTTCCGGCTGCCTCGACTCGGTTGTTGCGATCTTCCGCTTAGTCGTTCGGGTAGTTTGGATATCCCAGATATGTCCAGTAATCGTTGAGATAGCCATTGGTGGTTGAGCTAGCGTCGAAGCCTTGTCCGCCGAAGATCCAGATGAACTGCTCGCTGTCCTCGGGCCAGAAGGCCATGCCGCGGCGTCCGCCGGGCGTGTTGAGCGTATACGGGATGTTGTAATTGTTGGGGTCGCGTGGAGTCTTGTACGAGCCGTTCTGGTTGACGTTGCTCGAACCCTTCCACCACACCCACTGGCCGATGGCTGGCACGTATTCCCAGACATCGTTTAAGAAGCCGGTGCCTTGCCCCAGCGAAGAGCCGTAGCCCCATCCGCCAAACAGCCAGAGATCGCCATTGGCATCCACCCAGCCCACGCCGCTCCATCGCGATCCAGGGACATTCCCGGCCGCGGCAGTGAGTTGGGAGCCATAGGTTCCATTCTGGTTGGACAAGCCGGAGGCGCCACCGCCAGAGATCCAGGTCCATTGGCCGGTCCCGGGATTGAATTGCCACAGATCGTTAAGCAGGGCGCCTTCCGCCGTTACTGTGCCGGCGGTGAGACCGTTGAGACCTCCGGGGTTTCGAGTACCTGCGGAATCCAGGCCGAGTCCGCCGAAGACCCAAACCATGCCGGCCCCGTCAACCCAGACCACGGCGGTTTGCCGCCCGCCAGGGCCCGCGGTGTTGGCGGCGAGTGGCGTGCCTTGCGCGCCATAATTGCCGTTGTTTTGCCCCACATTGGAATTGGTTGGGCCCATCCAGGTCCAAGTCTGGCTGGCAATGTTATAGACCCACAGGTCATTCAACAAAGCAAGGTTGCCGTTGCCATCGATGCCCTGGCCTCCGAACATCCACACGTTCTGGCCGGCGGGGTCGGTGGCGAATCCTGCGCCCCAGCGTCCGCCGGGGAATCCGGCGCCGCCTGGGCTGGCTGGGTAGGTCCCTTTGTTGTTGGCGGTGCCAAAATTGGCCACCGCTGTCCAAGTGCCCTGCACAACGTAGGAGCCTGTGTAAGTCTTGGACTTGACCGAAACGTCGATTGTACCTGGCTTCCATTCCCAGATATCGTTCAGCACGCCAACACCGGGCCCGCCGACGCCCGACGTAGTGACACCCTGGCCGCCGAACAACCAGAGATTTCCTGCGACGTCGCTCCAGGTTACGCTGCCCCAGCGCCCGCCGGGGCCGGCCAGCATGGTGGCGGTGCCACTGGCTAAGCCGGCTTGGTCAACCAATTGAAACGCTGTGAAGTCTCCCGCACTGTTGCAGAGGGTGCAAACGGTTGGGTTCGGCGTGCTTACGACAACGCCCGAAGAGGTGGTGGTTATCGGCGCATTGGCTGGAAGCCAATTGGCGGTCGCATCGTCATACAGCCAGAGATCGTTCAGAAGGCCCGGCAGGTCCGGAGGAGTCTTGCCGGTAAGCTCCTGGCCAAATCCGCCGAAGAGCCAGTGGCGTCCCTGAGCGTCTGTCCAGGCAGCCGGATAATCTCTTCCACCAGGAGAGTTGACGTTTGGATTCATGGGGGGAAGCGTTACGTTGCCGAGTTTGTCCGCAGTATTTGTGCCGGACCTCCAAGCCCAGTCGTTGTGTTGGCAATCCACCAGGACGCTGGAAACATTGGTTGTCGCAATACCTGTGTAAAAGAAGATCCAACAAGGCTGCGGCTGGCTGGAGGGATCCACGAAGATGGAAACGTTATAAGCGCCGTTAGCGGTCACCCCCGTCGGGAAAGTGAAGGTTGTGTTGTCTCCGGTGACAAAGAGGTTGTCACCGCCGTTGTTCAAAAGCTCCAGGGTATTTCCGACGTTGTGGTTGTTCACCAAGCCGATGAGTGTCCCGCCGATGGTATAGGTTGGTTGCGGGCAGAGAACAGAAATGGTGTTGACGTTACTATTCACCGTTCCGGTTGCGTTGGCGAGCGTGCATACCTGCGGCGGGTTGCTCGGCTGGGTCTTGATGGTCACGTTGTACATGGCTCCAGAGGCTTCGGGCGTGGGGAAGGTAAAGGGCACGTTATTCGTCCCGCTGACTGTAACCGTATCGGTGCCGTTGTTGAGCAAAACCAGCCCGGAACCTAGCAACCCGGAAACGTTGCCGCCCACGGTGAATACCGGCACACAGGTGACTTGGATATTCGTTACGTTAGCCGTCGCATTGCCCGAGGGGTTCGTCACACCGCAGTTTTGTGCGGGGTTGGAAGGTTGCGTTTTGACGATGACTTTGTAAGCCGATGTAGTCGTGCTTTTGAACGTGAAGGGGATGGAGTTTCCGGTTCCGGAAATACTCAGGTCCTCCACTCCGCTGCTTCCTGCATTTTCCAGGACCAGGCCGGTTCCGCTCAATCCAATGACCGTTCCGCTGACGGTGAATGGGCCACCGCTGCCGGAACCCGAACCTGAGCCGCTTCCGGAGCCGCTGCCGGAGCCGCTGCCACTTCCGCTTCCGCTGCCACCTCCACTGCCGCCGCCACTGAAGCCGTGGTTACCGCCGCTGATACCGCTGCAACCGACAAGGAGCGCCGTAACTCCGAGCAGAGCAAGTGTGAAAAATTTCCTAGCCATCGTGTTCAACCTCATCTTTGTCTCGTTGCTCAGGAGCGTGATCCCCCACTTGGATCTGGGTCCTGACAAGCTCTAGTTCCTGTTCCCTGTCTCGTTTCCACCCCTGGTGCCACTAAGGGCCGCGCTTCCGCGGCTGCACCAAGAAAAGAGAATCTGTGGACCGAATCTCCGTACACGGGTATAGGAGTACTAGTCCTGCTTGCTTAGATTGCGGTCTCGTTCTGTTTAGGGCAATAAGGAGTAACGTCAGGTGTGTTGAACTTAGTAATAACCGCCCGTGGCCAAAGGCTTTGCGGGGGGATCTGTACTTGCGGACATAGGATCTGCGGACCTGTTCTTAGGGTCAGGGCACACCCCCAGCGTGGTTGCCCTGCGCTTTGTTTCAAGCGTCCTTAGGGATGAGGCGCTCTCGCTCTAGTTGGTCTGGCGCGCTCCCAGAGGGATGTCCACCGAGCGCACTTCGGTGGTCATCTGCGTGGTGCGCCGCCAATCGATTTGCGCGCTGTCCACCGCCCCCCGGTTACCATTCAGTTGCTGGTAAGTGACGACGCCGCCGTCGATTCGATACTTGGTCACTTCCAGTGCCTGGTTCGAATTCAGCACTAGAATCGTGATCCGGCTGTTCAACGGTGCCTGTGGCGCAAGCGCAGCCTCCGGCTTTGCTTCTTTCACAGGCATCACGACGGGAACGAGGGTTTCCTTTGCCGCAGCAAGTTGTTTCTCCGGAACTATTAGCGACGTTTGTGAAACTGGCGGCAGCGGCAAGTTGCCAAGCTCCGCGGTCGGCTTCGGATTATTCGAAGACGCGTACGGCGGACGATCTAAGTGAGGGAAGCTCGCGACCGCGGACATATTTCGCGGCACCACGATGTCGTCCATCAGGCGAAGTTCGAGTGGTTCTTCGCCTTTCAGCGTCGGCCGCGGCCCGCGGGCAGGCAGGGTCAACAGTTTCCAAGGCCACAGGGGCGGAATCATCCATTCGACAGCGTCGCGCGTAGCGTGGCCGTTACCTTTGATGTCTCCCTGCTTATCCACCTTGTAGCCCTTGGCCTGAATCACCTTGGCGGGAACCGGCAAATCGCCGGAGGGCACGATCACGCGGTCAAACGTGATCTTCAGATAGCCCTTTCCGACGAAATGGCCCGGCTCCTTATCCGCTTCCAGGTGCCCGGCCAGCATGCTGCCCCGCGGGAACGCGGGCCGCCCGAACTCCTGAAAGCTTCGTAAATGGCAAAGCACCGGATCTCCCACAGAGGCCGTCGCCGATGAGAAATTTGGTTCCTCCATGGTGCACTGCAGCAGCGTTCCGGCAGGCACCAGGATGTCCTGACCGAGGACCCCCTGCGCCAACACCAGTAGCGCGACCGCACCCAATAAAACGATGAGTCGTTTCATGATTTCCTCCAGATTGTGAAATTGCTACGGCTTGGCGAGGGAGCCGTCATCCCGGACTGGTTCCAGGGTTCCTGGAAGTTAAGGACACCCGGACACTACCCCGGTTCCGTGCCACAACCCGGGTCCATTAAGAAAGTCGCGCGCTCCTGCCTTTCTTCCGATTTTTCTTACGAGTACTGGAACCTGCTAAGCTGGTGGCGGACGTTCAGGTGAGCTTTGCCCCGAATGTCTTAAGGTATTTCATCCCCGTGTCGCACATAACCGTGACCACGGTTGCTCGAGGGCCGAGTTGCTCGGCAAGGCGCAACGCGGCAATCACGTTGGCTCCTGTGGAGCTCCCCGCGAACAATCCTTCTTCGCGCGCCAGGCGAAAGGCCATGTCGTTGGCTTGTTGGGTAAAAACTTTGTCCATCTGATCGGCGATGCCCGGCTGCCACAGCGGCACCACGAAGCCCGCTCCGATCCCGTCCATCTTGTGCGAGCCCGACGGGCCGCCGGAAAGCACCGCGGACTCAGCGGGCTCCACGGCGACGATACGAATCCCGGTTTTGTGGCGGCGCAAGCCTTCCGCGATGCCCCGCACGCATGCTGCCGTGCCCACGCTCTGTACGAATCCGTCGATTTGCCCGCCGGTCTGTGTCCAGATCTCCTCGGCCATCTGGTGATAAGCGGCAAGTTGGTCCGTGTTGTTTAGTTGATCGGTCCAGAAGGCTCCGGTTTTTTCCTGAATAACGCGCGCGGCTTCAACCATGTCGCGCGTGAGCTTTCCAGTCATGCCTCCGCCATCGCTCGGCACAATCTGCAGTTCCCCGCCGAGAATTCTCATGTGATCTAGTTTTTCCCGAGAGAAGGCGTCCGAGCTCACGATGTGCAGCGGGTATCCTTTCACGGCGCAAACCAAGGCCAGCGACACGCCCGTGCTGCCGCCCGTGTACTCCACCACCGAACCGCCGGGCTTGAGTCTTCCATCACGCTCCGCCGCCTCGATCATGGCCAGGGCCATGCGGTCCTTCATGCTGCCGGTCGGGTTTTCGCTTTCCAGTTTCACCAGGATCCGCGAACCATTTTTGGGCACAACAGAGCACAACGCCAGCAAGGTGGTGTTGCCGATGCACTGCAGGATGTCTTTCGGCATTTCGTACACGCCGCTCGCTCCCGAGACAAAACGACATCTGCAATTTTACTTTGGCAGTGCGCTAAGGACCCTGGCCGCCGGTGGGCTCGAGCATGGCCAATATGGCTGGCCAGGAGTGAGCGTAGTTTTCAGCCGAAATTCGGCTGAGCGGGCGCACCCTGCAGGCGCGCGGAATGTTCGGCCAGGATTTTTTGCAGTGCACGGGACGGCAAATCCGCGGTGGCGGATTTCTGGATCAATTCGCGGATCCCGAGGTTTCCGCCCGCGCCCGTTGCTCCGGATTGTCCGCAACGAGCACCTGGAGAGCGGCCAGTTCCCGCATGCCCGGTCTGTTTGCGAAGCGCCGGTAATATTGCGCGTTCAAAAAGCGTCCGCAGAGACACCAGGGCACGAGTCACGAGTCACCAGTCACCAATCACCGTTTACCGCTTCCTGCTACACTATCCCTGCATCCCTCCCAGGAGAAAGGCCATGAGTGAAGCCACGCAATTCGCCAAATCCGTTCCGACCCGCACCGAATCGGACAGCATGGGCAAAATCGAGGTCCCGATGGACCGCTACTACGGCGCGCAGACCGCCCGCTCGCTGATTCACTTCGCTATTGGCAAAGACACCATGCCGCCTGAACTGATTCGCGCCTTCGGCATGCTGAAAAAGGCCGCCGCGCTCGTGAACCGCGACCTCGGCAAGCTCTCCGAGGAAAAGTGCAACCTCATTATTCAGGCCGCCGATGAGGTCATCTCCGGCAAGCTCAACGAGCATTTCCCTTTGCGCATCTGGCAGACCGGCAGCGGCACGCAGACGAACATGAACGTCAACGAAGTCATCTCCAACCGAGCTATCCAGATCGCGCGCGGCGAGATGGGCAGCAAAAAGCCCATTCACCCCAACGACGACGTAAATATGTCGCAGTCCTCGAACGACACGTTTCCCGCGGCCATGCACATCGCCGCGGCCACGGAGACCTCACGGCGCCTGTTGCCCGCAGTGAAGAAGATGCGCGACACGCTCGACGCAAAGGCCAAGGAATTTAAAGACGTGGTGAAGATCGGCCGTACGCATTTGCAGGACGCGACGCCGCTCACCGTGGGCCAGGAATTTTCCGGCTGGGTGAGCCTGCTCGACCGCGATGGCGCGCGGGTCGCCGTGGCGCTGGATGGATTGCTGGACCTCGCGATTGGCGGCACCGCCGTGGGCACGGGCTTGAACGCGCATCCCGAATTCGCCGAACGCGCCGCAAAAAAGATCGCCGAGTTGACCGGATTGCCCTTCCGTTCGCACCCGAATAAATTCGCCAGTCTTTCCGCGCACGACGAAATCGTGTTTGCCAGCGGTGCCTTGAAGACGCTGGCCGCTTCGCTGATGAAAATCGCCAACGACGTGCGCTGGCTCGCCTCCGGCCCCCGCTGCGGCCTGGGCGAGTTAACGATCCCCGAAAACGAGCCAGGCTCCTCCATCATGCCCGGCAAGGTGAATCCCACGCAGTCCGAAGCGGTCACCATGGTGGCCGTCGAGGTGATGGGCAACGACGCGGCCATCGGCTTTGCAGGCTCCCAGGGCAATTTCGAGTTGAACGTCTTCAAGCCGGTGATGATCTTCAACTATCTGCACTCCGTGGAATTGCTGACCGACGCGATGAACAGCTTCGTCGAGCACTGCGCGGTGGGCATCGAAATCAACCGCGAAACAATCGACCACTACGTGCACAATTCCCTGATGCTGGTCACCGCGCTGGCCCCGAAGATCGGCTACGACAACGCCGCCAAGGTCGCCAAAACCGCACACCACGAAAACACCAGCCTTCGCGAAGCCGCCATGAAACTCGGCTTCCTCTCCGGCGAGGAGTTCGACGCCCTCGTCAAACCCGAATCCATGACCCACCCGTGATAGGTCACTGGACAAGTTTGTGTAGCGGCCACCTTCTGAGGCGGGTGCTTTTTCTTTTCTGTGCCCTCTGTGCTCTTTCCTTTTTGAACCCTGTGTTCGATCCGTCCTCAGCCGCGGCACAGACGCGCGATTGGTGCAAAGAACTGCCGCGGCCGGAGTACAAATGCCTCGAGCGCGTGCTTCCCGGCGAGCCTTTTTTTGACAACTACGAAGGGCCCAGCGGTTTCGGCAAGCGCGAATGGTTCGAAGTTTACAGGGTCGCGCCCGACACCTTTGCCATATACGAACCGCACCAATCCGAAGAGGTCATCTCGTATCTTATCCTTGGCAAGCAAAAGGTGATCCTATTCGACACCGGCATGGGTATCGGCGATATCCGCAAGGTGGTCGAAAACCTTACCAAGTTGCCCATCATCGTGCTCAATTCCCACACGCACGACGACCACGTCGGCGGCAACTGGCAGTTCAAAACCGTCTACTCCATGGAAACCAAGTTCAGCAAGGAAAACTCCAAAGGTTCACGCGAAGACGCGCAGGCGGAAATCGCGCCCGGCGAAATCTGCGGCGAGCTGCCGAGAAATTTCGACGCGCAATCTTACGCCACCAAACCCTGGCACATTTCGCAATACATCCACGACGGCGACAAGCTCGACCTCGGCGACCGTGTCATCCAAATACTCGCCACCCCCGGCCACACGCCCGACGCCATCACGCTCTTCGACCACGCCAACGGGCTGCTCTTCACCGGCGACACCTACTATCCCGCCGCCATCTGGCTCTACCGCCCGGAAACGGATCTCGACCAATACGCCGCTTCCATCCGGCAGCTCGCCATCCTCACGCAGTCAGAGTCCATCAAGCTGGTCCTTGGCGCGCACAACATTCCCATCGCGTCGCCCACCGTGCTGCCGGGACTAGTCCAGGCCTTCGCCGATTTCCGCGCCGGCAAAGCAACCTGCAAACTCGACCAGCCCGGCCGCCAGGTCTGTACCGCCGGCAAATTCCACTTCCTGGTCAAGGCTCCGTAGCACAGACTTTAGTCTGTATCATTTGGCCATCCTTGCCAGGACGAGAACACAGGCTGAAACCTGGGCTGCCGCCTTCCAAAGGAGTAAGATTGAGCAGGGAATGCTCGATGCCTCGCCGGCTGCAAAATCCTTTCTTCGCCTGCTGGGCGGTCCTCTGTGCCGCGGCTCTCTTCCCGGCCGGTGCGCAATCAAATCACTACAAGAACATCACCAATTTTGACGGTGGCATCTTCCTGGACACCGACGGCGTCGTTCCCGGCGGCGCTTGCCTCCGTGTAAAGGGCCGCGTGGATGCGCCGGAGTTCTTTGTAAATCTGCGGCGCGAGGACACCCGTTCTGGCACGCTCTATCGCCGCGGCAATGACGTAGTCACAAACTTCCCTGAGCAACTCCAGTTGCGCCTGGTAATCCAGGATTGCGATCAAACGGTAAAACGCGATGGGGTGCGCGTGTACCTGACCGACGAGATGATTCGTTCCCTGCGGCTGAGTTTCTTCTGGAAGCGCGGCGTGCAGATGCGTCCGGCGCGCGGGGTCGCTGCCGGAAAGCTGGAGATCAGCCCAGCGGCGACGTATTATCAGGGACCCGATCCGCCGCCGCAGCGCTTTGAATGGCTGATCGACTTCGACGTGCCCAGCCAAGGTGTGCCCCTGACCGACAGCTTGGTGCTTGTCCTGCGCACACCGGATCATCACATCGTCGCGCGCACCGCCGCGCGCCTGTAAGAATCAGTCTTAAGCTTTTGGCCGTAAGCCCTAAGCCCATTGAGCCAAGACCCTTGGTCTCAAGGTATGGCTTATGACTAGCGGCTTCTTCCCTCAAACCAGCTTCATTTGCGTAACGGTGCCGCGCACAATCAACTTCGCTTCCGTGCGCTGCTGCACTTCCTCTGGCGTCCAGCCGGGAGCAACTTCGCGCAACACCAAGCCTTCCGGCGTTACGTCGACCACCGCGAGATCGGTGACAACCGTGGTCACACATTCGAGACTCGTCAGCGGATAGCTGCAGTTGTTCACGATTTTTGGCGCGCCTTCCCTAGTGGTGTGCTCCATGCACACGATTACCTTCTTGGTCCCGGAGGCAATGTCCATCGCGCCGCCGATCCCGCCGCTGCCTTTTGAGCCCGGAATCTTCCAGTTGGCGAGGTCACCTTTCTCGGAAACCTGGAAGCCGCCAAGCACGGCGACGTCGAGGTGTCCGCCACGGGTCATTAGGTGCGCGTCGGCCTGATGAAAAATAGAAGCGCCGGGAATCAGCGTCACCGGTACCTTCATCGCGTCTACAAGGTCAAAGTCCTCTTCGCCGGGCTTCGCGCGGCGGCCCATGCCGAGAATCCCGTTCTCGCTGTGAAAATACACCGTCAATCCCTTCGGTAGATAATCGGCGATGAGATTCGGGATGCCCCAGCCAAGATTCACGTAGGCGCCATCGGGCAGTTCCTGCGCGGCGCGCTGCGCTATCTGTTCGCGGGTCAGTCTCGGTTTTTCAGTCATAACGATTTCCACCTCAGCCAGAAATCGTGCGCAATTCAGGTGGCCCAGGCACGCTTGCCTGTGCAGCTTGTGTGTCACTCGGATCGGTCGCACAGGCAAGAGCGCCTGGGCCACATTTCATCCCTGAAAGCGCATGCCTTTCGCCTGCGCGATGCGGTGCACAAAAATCGCAGGAGTAATCACGTCCTCCGGCTGGATGGCGCCCACCGGCACAATCTCTTCCACTTCCGCAATTGTGAATTTCGCCGCCTTGGCCATAATCGGATTGAAATTCCGTGCCGCCAGCCGGTATGTCAGATTCCCCAGTTCATCCGCCTTTTGCGCCTTGATCAGCGCGTAGTCCGCGTGAATCGGCGTTTCCAGGATGCAGCGCTTGCCTTCCATCACGCGCTCTTCTTTGCCGATAGCCACTTCCGTGCCCACGCCCACGGCAGTGTAAAAACCAAGCAGCCCGGCGGCCGCGGCGCGCATGCGCTCGCACAAGATGCCCTGCGGCACCAGTTCGCAGGTGACTTCGCCTTTCGCAAAGCGTTCCTGAAAATAATTGGCGTGCGGCCCCGGGAATGAACAGATGACGTGCTTTACCTGGCCGTTTTTGAACATGACTCCAAGCTCGCCCTCGCGCGTGCCGCAATTGTTGCTGATCGCGGTGATATCCTTCACGCCCTTGCGTGACAGCGCCTGTATCAGGTTATTGGGAAATCCGGCGCCGCCAAACCCGCCGAACATGATGCGCGCGCCATCGCGAATGTCCGCGACCGCCGCGTCGAGAGAACTCACGATTTTCTGCTTCATTCTTCGCTCAGTGAATTGCTGGATTGTGGTTACCTGTAGATTGTTCCCGACCCGCAGCAAATGCGCAACCCCGCCGGCGGGGAGAAATATGGCCGCGGCTCGCCCAAAAGGAAAAAGGGGCGCGACCTTCACGCCCCTTTCTCCGACCTGGGACCCGGAATCTGTTTTACGCGTTAGCGCGCGAGCAGAGCCGCCACGATCACTTCCTCGGTTTGCGGCGCGTTCTTGGCCATCTGAACTTCCAGCTTGCTCATGGGAAATTCGCGGCCGGTGTTTTCTCCCTGGACCCAGATCTGGTAGAGGAAATATTCGCTGCCGATGCGGTGAAAAACCAGCTTGGAGGTTTTTGGCGCTTGGTTGACGTAGCACGTATTGGATCCCGTAACCGAAGTAATGTTTTCATCCAGATCGCGCATAGAAATGAGGTTGGGCGAGGTGACCCACTTGGCGCCAAGCAGATAGTTGCCGGCAGGCAGCACGTGATTTCCGGCGACAAAGTTGAAGGGGATAGCGGCCCGCAAGGCAGGCGTTTGGGCGCGTGCGGCGGAGACCGCGAGTAAGAGTGCGAATAGGATCGAAATGGAACGTAGAACTTTCATAAGTCCTCCTAAATTCACCAGGGCGGCGAGAAAAGCCAGTCCCGCAAGGAGAGCCTTTTGGCCTGGAGCTCTTCCTGTCGCCAACTTCTTCAAGGACCTGACGACCGGCGGCTTTACTCTATGCAGGCCGGCGTCCATTCGAACTCCCCTCCCTTGTCAAAACCAGGAAAGGAACGGAACTCCCTGAAGAAAGGCCAGTTAGGTCAAGTCCAGGAATCCGCCGATCGCCAATGCCAGCCGCCGCAATGCGCCCTTGGCTAACCCAACGGTTAATGGCAAAATCCCATCTGTTCATCCCTCCGCTTTCAAGGCACAATAGTCCGCCGGAAAGTAAGTGTCCCCGGGAGTACTCGTCGTGCATCCGCGACTCGTTGGTATCGCTGGTCCATTCCAAGGTATGGTGGTGCCCCTGCCCGAGGGCGAAACCTTGATCGGACGCGATCCCGCCAATCAAATCTGGATTTCCGATGGTTCGCTCTCTCGGCGGCACTGCCTGGTGGCGCGCAGCGGCGCGGAGATTACCATCCGCGACCTGGGCAGCCGCAACGGCACCCGCGTCAACGGCATGCCAGTCGAGGAACACCTGCTCGAGAATCAGGACCAGATCTCCGTAGGCTCCTCGTTCTTTGTTTTTCTGCAAAGCGCGGATGCAGGACAATCCGGTGGAAACCAGGTGGAGTTCGAAAGCACTATTTCCGCCCGAGACCTCGCTTTCATGGTCCGCAAGCAAGAGACGGCTTCCGAAGGCAACACGCCGGCGTTCAAACCGTCCGGGCATCCCGTGGCCTCCCGTGTTGCCGGAGACCTGAACTCCCTGCTGAAAATTGCCCTGGCCATCGGCAGCATTCACGACCAGGAATCGCTGCCCTGGCAATTGCTGGGTTTTCTTTTTGACGTGGTACCCGCGGAACGCGGCGCCGTCTTGCTCACCGACACTTCGGGCAAAATCGCCTCGACCACCGCCTGGGACCGCTTGAACGCGCCCGACCATCCCGTGGTGGTGGACCAGGGCCTGGTGCAGAAGGTGCTGCAACTTCGCATGGGCGTGGCTTTGGGCGGAGCGCAGCATGGCAACGGGCAGCAACAGGAGGCTCCCCCGCCCACCGACGCGAAAATCCGCTCGCAGCTTTGCGTGCCGCTGGCGGTTTCCGAGCGCTCGCTGGGTGTGGTTTATCTGGATAGCGCGAATCCCGCGGTTCTGTTTGATCGCAATCATTTGCAACTCGTGTCCGCGGTGGGCAGCATCGCCGCGCTGGCGCTGGAAAACCTTCGGCACTGGGAAAAGGTGGAGGCGGAAAACCAGGTGTTGCGCGCGGAAATGAGCCTGGAGCACGACATGGTCGGCAACAGCCCGCGCATCCGCGAGGTTTTCGAATTCATCCGCCGCGTAGCGCCCACCGACTCCACCGTTCTCATTCAGGGCGAAAGCGGAACCGGAAAAGAATTGGTGGCGCGCGCCGTGCACCGCAACAGCCCCCGCGCGGGGCAGCCGTTCGTGGCCATCAATTGTGCCGCGATTGCCGAAACGCTACTTGAAAGCGAACTCTTCGGCCACGAGAAAGGCGCGTTCACCGGTGCGGCGACGCAGAAAAAGGGCAAGGTCGAAGTCGCGGACGGCGGCACGCTTTTCCTGGATGAAATTCTGGAGCTGGCGCCGGGCCTGCAAGCCAAGCTGCTGCGCGTTCTGCAGGAGCGCGAGTTCGAACGCGTCGGCGGCACGCGTCCCATCCCGTTGGATATTCGTCTGATTGCCGCCAGCAATAAGAGCTTGGGCGAAGCCGTGGAGCAGGGGCAGTTCCGCAAGGATTTGTTCTATCGCCTCAATGTCGTCACCGTGAATGTGCCGCCCTTGCGGGAGCGTCGCGAGGATATTCCCGTGCTTGCGAATTATTTCGTGGGCAAGGCCAGTCGCAAATGCAACGTGCGGCTCAAGCGCGTGTCCCCGGAAGCCGCCGCCTGCCTGACGAATTACGATTGGCCGGGCAACGTGCGCGAACTGGAAAACGCCATGGAACGCGCCGTGGTTCTGGGCGCCGGCGACACCATCCAGGGGGAGGATTTGCCGGAAGACATCCTGGAAGCAGGCAGCCCATCCGGCGACACCGCGAATTTCCTTTGCGCCTTGAAGGACTTCAAGAAGCAATTGATCGCGCAGGCTCTGCGCTCCAACGGCGGCAGCTACCAGGAAGCTGCAAAAGCGCTGGGCATTCATCCCAATTCCCTTTTGCGCCTGATGCGCAACCTCAACATGAAGGCCTCGTCCAAGGCCGCGCCGGCCGATTCCGGCGGAGAAACGCGCCGCTAAAAAACGGACCGCAATTCCCGCCGCTTTGTCCTGGCGCCGATTTGTTATAGTAAGGCTTCGTGGGCAAGGTCCGCGTTTTCCCTAAGCGTAGCTTCTTCGCTGCCCACCCTCAGGATCGGAGTTTCTATGTGTCGCTCGCGGACCTGTTTGTTTCTTCTCCTGACTTCTTCGGCTCTCCTTTCCGCAGGATGCTCCAGCTCCAATTACGGTTCAAATTCCGGGAATGGTGGTGGGGGAGGCGGGGGAGGAACCGCGCCGCAGATCACTTCGCAACCTTCTAACGCCACCGTAACCGCCGGACAAGCGGCAATGTTTTCGGTGACCGCCACAGGCACAGGGCCCATCTCCTATCAGTGGCGGAAAAATCTGACCGTCATCAGCAACGCGACATCGGCGAGCTATACGACTCCGGCTACGGTTAGCGGTGACAACGGCGGGAAATTTGATGTGACCGTCAGCAACTCCTATGGCAGCATCACCAGCTCGGAAGCTTCTTTGACGGTGATCGCGCAAGTGGGATCCATAGTGGACGTGGTCACACACCATTACGATATTTCGCGCAGCGGCGCCAACCTGAACGAGACGATGCTAACTACCGCCAACGTGAATTCCACATCGTTTGGCAAGATTGCGGAATTCGGCGTCGACGGGCAGATTGACGGGCAAATCCTTTACCTGAGCCAGTTGGCCATTCCCGGAAAAGGCAGCAAAAACGTCCTCTATTTCGCAACCGAAAATGACAGCGTCTATGCCGTGGACGCCGACAGCATCGACGCCTCGTCGGCCACTGTGCTTTGGAAGACAACGGCGCATCCCACGGGCGAAACGCCGCTGGTGCCCAGCGACGCGGGCTGCGGCTACATCAATCCGGTGGGTATCATGTCCACGCCGGTGATTGACCGCGGGCGCAACGCCATCTACGTGATCGCTGCCTCGAAAAGCGGTGGCACGGTTCACCATCGCGTGTACGCGCTGGACCTGACGACCGGCAGCATTCTTGCCGGACCCACACTCATCGCCGCTACCTATCCCGGCAAGGGCGGCAACAGCAACGGAACCACGGTCACGTTCCTCGACCATGTGCAGCAGAATCGCGCCGCGCTGCTCGAGAGCCACGGCATGATCTATACCGCGTGGTCGGGATACGACGGCGACTGCGGCAACTATTCCGCGTGGGTGATCTCCTTCGATGCGGGCACGCTTGCGCAAGTGGGGGCAATCGATCTGGTGCCCAACACGTTTCGCGCGGGCATCTGGATGGGAGGCGGAGGGCCTGCAGCCGATGCCTCCGGCAACGTGTATCTGGCTACGGGGAATGCAGCCGGCGGAAACACGCCGGGAATCACCAACGATTACGGAGACACCTTCGTAAAACTGGCGAGCGGCACGCCCATCGCGGTCACGGACTTCTTCGCGCCCTCGATCGCCATTCAGGATGACACCAGCGACGAGGATTTAGGGTCGGCGGCGCCGCTGCTGCTGCCGGACCTAACCGACAGCAACCAGATTACCCAACATCTGGCAGTGATCGCCGGCAAAGACCACAAAATCTACATCGCGAGCCGCGACAATTTGGGCCGCTATAGCGCCATCGCCGACGACATTTTTCAAGAGCTTGCTGGAAACGGTCATGAAAATTTCAGTTCCCCGGCTTACTTCAACGGCCGGGTGTACATCGGTCCGTCCGGGTCGCCGTTGCAGGCGTTCACGGTTTCGCAGGCGAAGCTAAGCGCTTCCCCTGCTTCGCAAACTTCCCATACCTTCAGCGGCAACGGAACCGTTCCCAGCGTTTCGGCGAATAGCACGTCGAGCGGAATTGTCTGGGCGCTCGACGGCGGAGCGAAGACCTTATTTGCCTACGACGCGACGGATTTGACGAAGGTGCTCTATACGTCGGCGCAGGCTGCCGGTGGACGCGACAGCTTTTCAGCCGTCGGCGGGCATTTCATCACCCCAATGGTGGCCAGCGGCAGGGTGTATTTCGGAACGGGGAGCACCGTGGTGGCGTTCGGGCTATTGCCGTAGAGGACCGATCGCATCAGGGCTTGCGCAATCCGCTGAACAACATATTCACGAAAACCTGCTTCACCTGTTCGGGGCTCGAAATCTGCTCCGGGTCGTACCACCGGTACAGCCAGTTGCACATGCCCAGAATGCCGTTCACGATCAACCACGGCTCGCCGTCGATCAGCATGCCTTGCGCCTGCCCGCGCTTGACCAACTCCACGAAGCGGTTGTTGTAACGCGACATTACAGAAATCACCTTGTGCTGGCGCTTGCCGGATAGCGAATCGAATTCATGCAGAAACAGGCCGAAAGGTACTTTGTGCTCGATGATGTAGTCAATCTGCGCGCGGATGGCGCGTTCGAGCTGCTCCACCGGCTCGCCTTCCGGATCGATATGCTGGGCGATATAAGAGTCGCCGTCTTCGATGCCCGCCAGCAGCAACTGGAAAAGTAGATCTTCCTTGGATTTGATGTAGTAGTAGAGCGAGCCCTTCAACATGCCCACGTCGCGGGCAACGTCTTCGATCGAAGTGGCATGGAATCCTTTGGCAAAAAAGATATTCGCGGCGCTTTGCAGCACTTCCTCCAGGCGCGTGGCGGGCTTCGCTTTTGAAACGGAGCGCGGCACACGGCGCGCACGAAGAGGTTTGGGGGCGGGAGCGCGCTTGGATTTTTTCGAGGGCACGTCGAACCTCACGGAACTAAACCTCATAGTAACAGAGCACAGGCGGGCCCGTGGAACGGCGATGGCTTTAGCGCACTAAATGGCAGGAGTGCGTCTTAATCACCAGCCAGATGAGCTGCCCGGGAGCGAGTTCCAGAGAGCGGACCGCGCCGGGCGTGACGTGAACCAGAAAACTCGCTCCGGTCCGCACGCGGATAGCAACAAGAACGCCCCGCGCTTCGATGCTTTCAATCGTGCCGGGCAGGACGTTGCGCGCGCTGAGGTAGTGCGGCGCTTCCGTGGCCAGAAGAATATCCCCGGCGCGGATGGCCACGCGCACTTCGCTGCCGGGCGCCGCTTCACCCAGCGGAATTTCGATTTCGCAGGCCGAATTTTCCAACGAGACGCGCATCACGCCGTCCGCGGGGCGGTGTTCCACCACTTTCGCGAGCAATACATTTTCAAACCCCGCGGCCTGGGCAAGCTCCACCGAACGTGGCGCATCCAGCACGGCGCGCGGCACGCCGGATTCCTGCACGCGCCCGTCGGCAAGAGTCAGAACATGCTCGCCTATCGCGTCGACCTCTTCCCGATTGTGTGTTACGTAGAGAATCGGGATGCCATTGGCAGCGTTCCAGGCGCGCAGGTCTCCCTGAATCGCGCGGCGCAACGAAGCGTCGAGACCCGTGAGCGGCTCATCGAGAAGCAGGATGCGCGGCCGCGTAACCAGCGCCCGCGCCAGCGCCACGCGCTGCTTTTCGCCTCCGGAAAGCTCCCCCGGGCGGCGTTGCAAAAGATTGCCGATATGAAACGCAGCGACAAGGTTTTCCACACGGCGGTATTGCTCCGCAACCGCGAGTTTCGCAAGGCCGTAGCGTATATTTTCTTCCACCGACAGATGGGGAAAAAGAGCGAGCGATTGAAAAACGTAGGCAAGTTCGCGGCGTCGCGGGGAAAGCGAGATGCCGCGCGCCCCATCGAAAAACACTTCTTTGTCCAGGTGAATTTCGCCTTCATCCGGCCGTTGCAGCCCAGCGATGCAATCGAGCAGCGTGGACTTCCCGGCCCCGGACGGGCCAAACAGGACTGTGAATCCGGAAGCGAAGGAAGCCCTGACATCCAGTATGAAAGGCGCTGCGCCGTTCCCCGAAAACCTTTTACGGATCTCGACACTCAGCATCGCGCGGCTCATCTCGCCGGCCATGGCGACCACACCCGGCGATTCACGCCGTAAACGATCGAGAGCACCACAAAGCAAACGAGCAAAAGCAGCAGCGCGGTTTGCTGCGCCCCGGCGTAGTCAAGCGATTGCACGCGGTCGTAAATATCAATGGAAACGGTGCGCGTAATCCCCGGTAGGTTCCCGCCAACCATCAGCACCACGCCGAACTCTCCCAGTGTGTGCGCGAAGCTCAACACCAGTGCAGTCAGCACACCCGGCCAGGCCAACGGAAGGATCACGCGGAAAAATGTGCGCATCCGGCTGGCGCCGAGAACCGCGGAAGCATCCAGCAGCCGGCGGTCCAGCGCTTCAAAGGAAGCGACGACCGGCTGCACCGCAAACGGCAGGCTATAGAAGAACGAAGCGATGACCAGACCCGCAAACGTGAACGCCAGCGGATGCCCGAACAGCGACTGCCACAGTTTGCCCAGCGGTCCGCGCGGTGCCATCGCGAGCAGGGCGTAAAGGCCCAGCACCGTCGGCGGTAGCACTAAGGGCAGCGCAACAACCGACTCCACCAGAAATTTCCCCCGCCATTTGACAAACGCCAGGGCGTAAGCCAGCGGCAACGCAAACAATTGCAAAAGCACTGCAACCGTTGCCGAGAGGCGAAGCGAAAGCAGAAACGCTTCCGTGTTCATAACTTGTGCCTCGCGGGTGCGTGAGGAGGCGGAAGAAGGAAACCATAGCGCTCAAACGTGGCGCGGGCCAGCGGCGTTTTCAGGAACGCCATAAAATCCGCTGCGGCTTTTTTGTTCGGCGAAGCAGCCAGCAAGACAGCGGCTTGTTCCAGTTCCGGCTGCTGGTCCGCGGGCAGGTCCCAGCGCTTCCCGCTGGCCATGGCCGGCGAAAGCGCCAGCGAAAGAGCGATCAAACCAGCTTGCGCGCTTCTCGACTGCACGAACTGTGCGGCCTGCGAAATGTTTTCGCCCAGGACAAGTTTCGATTTGAGCCGGTTATAAAGGCCTGCGCGCTCGAGAATGGAAACCGCGGCGCGGCCGTAAGGGGCGTGCTCCGGATTGGCAATGGCAATTTTCTGGACGCGTGGATCGAGGAGAACGTGCAGCCCCATGGCCGGGTCCAGTGGCGAATCCGGAGGCAGCCACAGGACCACCCGGCCCATGGCATAGACCTGCAGCGAATCGGCCCCGGCAAGATGCTCTGCCACCAATCGGTTGGGGAACATGCTGTCCGCGGACAAGAATAGATCGAACGGAGCTCCATTCTGTATCTGAGCGATGAAATTTCCACTCGAGCCGTAGGTAACGGAAAGCTTGATGCCCGATTGCTTTTCATACTGCACGGCCAGTTCGGGCAGGACGAATTGCAGATCCGAAGCCGCGGCAACGCGCAGCGTTTGTGCATAAGCGGAAATGGAGAAAAAAAGAAAAAAGCTCAACGAGAAAAGCGTCCGCTTCAGAAAGCGGTGGCTACAAACTGCGGACGGATTGGGATTTGGCGCGCACACGGGATCAGACGCGGAGAATCATGACTTCCGTGGATTTCACCAGCGCGGCGGCGCGTTCACCGGGTTTTAGGCGCATTTCCTTCGCGGCGTCCGCGGTAATGATGGAGGTGATATGCTGCTCGCCGATGGCCAGAACCACTTGCGCGAGCAGGCCGCTGTATTTCACAGAAAGCACGCGGCCGATAAGCTGATTGCGCCCACTGATTTTGCGATAGTTACCGCGACGCGAAGCGATATCCCCGCGTTCGATGGATTTGGGAATCAGGCGGTCGATTTCCGATTCCGGGACGCGGTGGTGCCCGCCGGGAGTTTTCGCGGTCTTGATCTTGCCGCGATAAATCCACTGCTTCAGCGTGGGATAGCTGATACCCAGGATGTTGGCTGCTTCGCGGGGCGCCAGGAGCCTTTGCATGCAAACAAGGATAGACGATTCTAGGCGCTAAGACAATACGAATTTAGGCAGATTTAAACGAGGAACAAGGTGCGTCCTTATACAAGGACAGTTGCCGGCCGTCTTTGCTTAGCCCCATGAGGTCGGATTGCATCTCGCTAAACGATTCCTTGTTGGCTTCCATGATGGCCTACTGCTGTTTGTTCAAGTCCTCTCTTGCATTGCGGAGGTCAACTTGCTCACGCCTTCGGACCCATAGTGTTTCGTAAGATGGGAGTAAAGCCTGGCCGGGTTCTTGCGATAAGCAGCCAGCGCAAATTCAGAGATGCGCCGAAGCTTTCCCTCCATTCCCATCGCAGGAATCTCCCAGCATGAATTTCTAATTGCGTAGCGGTTTCCCGGTCTTCAGGGTGTGGGCGATGCGTTCCTGGGTCTTCTTCTCGCCGCAGAGCGAAACGAATGCTTCGCGCTCCAGATCGAGCACATATTGTTCGCTGACCATCTGCGGCGCGGACAGCGACCCGCCCGCCAAGATATTCGCCAGCTTGCGCGCCACGTGCGCATCGTAATCCGACGCAAAGCCGCCGCGCGTCATCATGTGAATGGCCAGTTTGGCCGCGGCCAGGAACGATTCGCCGAGCACCTTGATTTGCGTGGTCTGCGCGCCTTCCTGCCAGCTCGCAGCCGAGGGTTTCCAGTTGCTCCGCACTAGCGCCAGCGCAGCCTGTTTGGCGTCGTTCACCAAGCGTTCACGATTCATCGAATAACTATCCGTCCGGCGCAAATAGCCAAGGTCACGGCTTTCTTCGCCGCTGGTTCCAACCTTGGCCATGGCGATGTTTTCGAAAATCGGACGCAGCGCGTGGAACAAATCGAGATCGTCACCGGAGCCCGCGATTTCATTCGCGCGAATGAGCATCTCTTTCGTGCCACCGCCGCCGGGAATCAGGCCAACACCCGTCTCCACCAAGCCGATGTAAGCTTCCGCCGCGGCGTGAATCTTCGTAGCGTGCAAGCCGATTTCGCAGCCGCCGCCCAACGCCATGCCTTGCGGCGCGGCCACCACGGGCTTCGGCGCGTACTTGATGGCCAGATTCACGTTTTGAAACTGCTTCACGGCCATGTGCAGTTCATCCCACTCCTGCTCCTGCGCGCCAACTAGCACAAGCATGAGGTTCGCGCCCACGGAAAAATTCGTAGCCTGGTTGGCAATCACCATGGCGTCGAAATCTTTTTCCAGCCGCTTGAGGCCTTTGTGAATCATGGCAATCAGGTCGGCGCCGATGGCGTTCATCTTGGCGTGGAATTCGCAGCAAACTATGCCGTCGCCCAGGTCAATCAGGCTGGCGCCCGCGTTGCGTTCCACCTCGCGCCCGGCATCCTTGAGGTTCTTCAAAATCACAATGCCCGCGGGCTGTTCAACCTTCTTCGCTTTCCCGGAAGCGAGATCGAAGACGCAGGTTTCCCCTTTGCTGGATTCGTAGAAACTCGTGCGCCCGCTGGCAAGCGCCTTTTCAAAAATCGCAGGCAGCGCGCGCCCTTCCTTGTGGACTTGTGCCGCAAACGCCGGCAGGCCGATAGCATCCACCATTTCAAACGGCCCGAGTTCCCAGGCAAAGCCCCAGCGCATCGCCCGGTCCACGTCCTCGATGTTGTCGGAAATTTCCGGCATGCGGCGCCCGGCGTAAAGACACATCTCCGAAAGCCCGCCCCACATGAACTGCTGCGCCTTGTCGCCTTTCCCGGTCTCAAACAAAGGCGCGAGCAAACCACGCAAGCGCTGCCGCGTGTCTTCCACAGCCTTCCCGGCTTCAATCGCCGCGAACTTCGCCTTTTGCCGCGCGCGGTATTCCATGGTGTTCAAATCAAGAGTCAGAATTTCCTTTTCGCCCTCGCCGCCCTTCACACGCTTGTAAAAGCCTTGTCCGGTTTTGTCGCCCAGCCACTTGCGCTTGGCCATCTCCTCCACAAACGCGGGAATTTTGTACGTGTCGCGCGATTCGTCGTTCGGCGCAGTTTCGTAAATATTTTTCACCACGTGCATCAACACGTCGAGGCCGACGAGGTCTGCGGTACGGAACGTCGCTGACTTCGGCCAACCCACCGCCGGCCCCGTGCAAGCGTCCACTTCCTCGATGGTCATGCCCAGCGACTGCATCAACCGCAGCGCATTCAACATCGAAAACGTCCCTATGCGGTTGGCGATAAAGTTCGGTGTATCCTTGGCGAGCACCACGCCCTTGCCGAGACGCCGGTCGCAGAAATCGCAAAGCGCCGCGACCACTTCCGGCGACGTTTTCGGCCCGGGAATCACTTCCACCAACTTCATGTAACGCGGTGGATTGAAAAAGTGCGTACCCGCCCAGTGCTGCTGAAACTCCTCAGGCAAACCGTCGGCAATCAGAAGAACAGGCAGGCCGGAGGTGTTTGTGGTGACGATGGCGCCCGGTTTGCGGAATTGCGCGACTTTGGCCAGCAACCCGCGTTTGATTTCGAGATTTTCGGCCACAACCTCGATGATCCAGTCGGCGTCGGCAATGCGCGCCAAGTCGTCCTCAAAATTCCCGATAGAAACTTTGCAAGCGAATGCGGGAGAAAAAAACGGCGCAGGCTTCGATTTTTTCGCGGCTTCAAATCCTGCAAGCACGATTTTGTTGCGGTCGGCGGGAGCGGCGTCCTTGGGAACGATATCGAGCAGCAGGCAGGGGAGGCCGGCGTTGGCGAAATGCGCGGCGATGCGCGCGCCCATGGTGCCGGCGCCCAGAACAACCGTCTTCTGAATGTGAAGGGTCATGACAAGGCCTTGAGCAACGAGGATAGAACAGCAGAACAGGTTACAAAATGGGACGCCGCCGGTCAAACAGGTGTTTGGTAACGGGGGTTTCAGGATTTAAGATTGGGTTATGGCCGAAGAGAAAAACGCCAGCGCGCAAAGAGTCTTGCGCAGCGCGCGGGAATGGCTGCGCGCCTTCAGCAACGGCTCCGCGGAAACAGATCCGCGGCGGCCGCGCGTGGGCTTGGCACTGGCCGGCGGATTTGCGCGCGGCATCGCGCACATCGGCGTGCTGCGCGTATTTCGCGAAGCGGGAATCCCGGTGGACATGGTGGCGGGCACCAGCGTCGGCGCACTGATTGGGGCCGCGTATTGCTCGGGTGCCTCGCTTGAAACCATGGAAACGGTCGCGAGCGCCACCAAGTTCGGCGATTTCGGCCGCTGGAGTCCCTCTTGGCTCGGGCTGGCCACCAACCAGCGTCTGGAACAATTTCTGGCCAAGTTCACCTCGACCACCCAGTTTGAAGATTTGAAAACGCCGTTGGCGATTGCCGCCACCGACATCAACGCCGGCCTGCCCGTCTACTACTACCGCAAAGGGCCGCTCGGGCCGCCGCTGCGGGCTTCTTGCGCCTACCCCGGATTGTTTGCCCCTATTCAATATGAAGGCAGAACGCTGGTGGACGGATTTTTGACCGCGCTCGTTCCCTATGAAGGATTGCTGCTCATGGGCGCCGAAATAGTGATCGCTGTGTACCTAGAGCCGGGGATGAGCGGGGAACCGCGCACGTTCACCGATATCCTGAGCCGCTCGTTCAACGTGATTCAGAAGCACGCGGACCTGGAATGGCGGCAGTATGTGGACGTTGTGATCGAGCCGGACGTGACATCGTTCGTGTGGGACGATTTTTCGAAAACGAGGGATATGATCCACGCTGGAGAAGAAGCGGCGATGAAGACCCTGCCGGCCATCCGCGCCGCGATGGAGGCCAAGCGGAAGCCACTTGAAGAACCTGCCGAAGAAAGAGAGCAGCAGGGGGACGGCTAGAAGAGGTGTTGCGAATCAGCCGCCACTGACTGCCGGCAGGATGGAAATTTCGGCGCCGGGGCCAAGCCGCGTGGCGAAATCGCCCGTGTAGCGCACGTTTTCCTTGCCGACAAAAATGTTGATGTGCTCCCGCAGGCGGCCTTCTTCGGTAACCACGCGGTCGCGAATCCCGGGGTATTCCTTCCAAAGTTCGTCCAGGGCATCGCGCAGAGTCGCGGGAGAATTCTTGAGTTCGACTTGCGGCCGTCCGCCGGAAAACGGCCGGAGGGGTCCCGGAATGTAAACGGTTATAGCCACGCTAGCGTTTGCCTCGCTTTTTGCCGGAGCTTCCCTTTTTCCCAAGGTTGTTTGCCTCAGCTTTTATTTTAGCGCTACTCGCGGGAGCACCAACAACCACGGTCTTCACGCAAACCACCGGCGGCAGCCCGCCGACGATCAGCTTCCAGCTCTTTCCTTCGTCAACCGATCCGAACAGCTCGCCGCTTCGCGTTCCAAAATAAATTCCCGCAGGGTTCAACCCGTCGGTGCTCATGGCGTCGCGCAAGACCGTTTCATACGCGCCCTTCTGCGGCAGCCCGCGTGCCAGCGGTTCCCAGGACGCACCCGCGTTTCGCGTTCGATAGACTCTCAACCGTCCTTCCGGTGTGCAACGGAACTCATCCGATTCGATCGGCAATAGGTACACGCATTCCGAATCTCGCGGGTGCGTCGTCATGGCGAAACCGAAATCGCTCGGCAATCCGTTGGAGATGCCCTGCCAGGTATCGCCGTGATCGTCCGAACGGTAGACGCCCCAATGGTGCTGCAGAAACAGCCGCTCCGGCCGCGCGGGATGGAGCACCAATTTGTGCACGCATTGCCCGAATTCAGGGTAGCGTTCAGGCTCATGGCGCACGCGAATCCCCTGATTTCGCGCTTGCCAGGTGGCCCCGCCGTCTTCGGTTCGGTAGACCCCGCCCGACGAAATGGCGATGTACATCCGTTCCCGGTTGACGGGATCGAGCACGATCGTGTGCAGGCACAAACCCCCGTTTCCCGGCACCCACCGTGGCCGATGCGGATGGTCAAACAAGCCGCGCACTAGCGCCCAGGACTCTCCCGCGTCGTGCGAAACAAACAAAGCCGCGGGTTCCACACCACAATACATCGTGTCCGGCTCACCTTCGCGGCCCAGGCACAACTGCCAGATATTCTTCAGCGAGACTCCGCACTCCGCCGGGAATTTGACGTTGGCCTGGTGCGGATTGGTCCAGGTTCTTCCGAAATCGTCGCTGGAACGCAGGAACGTACCCCAGTACGAAGACGTGGAAGCCCACAAGCGATGGCGACCCTTCCGGCCATCATAAGCCAACGTGTAAACCGCCTGGCCGTGAAACGCCGGGCCGATCACTTCCCAACTGGCACGGCGGGCATTTGAGCGCACCAGGAACGCACCCTTCATGGTGCCGACAAGCAACAGAACGTCTCCATCCTTTAAGCTGAGGTGCCGCATGCCGCGTTCCACCACGGTTGCAGGTCCTGCGGGAGCGCTGGTCGTGGTGGCGCCAGCCACAGAGGCTGATTGCACGGCCTCCAGCGCGGCTTGCACCTCGCCGGCACGTTGATAACGCTGCTGCGGATCTTTCGATAAACACCGCTGCACGATGGCCCACAAACTATTTGGCACCCACGACGGCAGCGGCGGAGGCAGTTGGTGCAGGATAGCGCCGCTGGTTTCCAGCACGGTTTGACCTAGAAAGGGCAACTTGCCGGAAGCGGCCTCGTAGAGCACAACGCCCAAGGCCCAGATGTCCGCGCGTTGGTCGCTTTGCTGTCCTTTTAGGAGTTCCGGGGCCATGTAAGGGATGGTTCCCGTGAGGCCTCCGGTGCTTTCCATGGTGGTTTCGCTGGTGGCTTGCAGGGAATCGAGCGTCCGTGCCGTTTCTGGAACCACCTCTTTGCGGATGCGCCGCGCCAGGCCGAAGTCCAGAACCTTGACCAATCCCTCGGGTGTCACCATCACGTTGGGGCTTTTCAGGTCGCGATGAATCACATTGCGGCTGTGCGAATGCGTCAACGCGCCGGCGATCTGCACCCCGTAGCGAAGCACGGATTCCACCGGCAAACCGTCTTTGCCAATGAGCGCGCTCAGCGGTTTGCCCGCGATCAACTCCATCACGATGTAAAGTTCGCCGCCCGTTTCTCCAACCTGGTGGATCATGCAGATATTTGGATGGCTCAGGGCGCAAGCAGCGCGGGCTTCATGGAGCAGCAGTTCTTTTGCGGGCTTGTCCGCAATCGTCCGCGAAGATAACACTTTGATCGCCACGTCGCGGTGTAACACTTCATCGCGCGCGCGAAACACCGCGCCCATCCCGCCTTCGCCCAACTTCGCGTGCACATGGTAATTGCCGAGTGTGTCCCCAACCTTCATCGGTGGCCCTCTTTGCAGCAGCAAAAGCGTATTTCAGGCTTGCCCGGTTTTCAACGTGGATTGAGGAGGCGATAGCGACGGCATGCGGCAGTCCGCCCTGGATTTGAATGTAGCGCCATCCCTTTAGCGTGGCACACGATGCGCGTGCGGAAGAGAGAGCGGAAAAGATGCGGGGCCAAAAAGCCGGCGCTACATCTAATTCTTCGAAGCATCGCGGGAGCTACAAAACCTTCACTTCCACTTGCACGGGCTGCCCTGCGCCCTTGCCCCGCTGTGTCAGCCACGCGGCCAGTCCTTCCGCAAAACGCTCGGGGGTCAGCCGGAAACTCGCCTCCAGCTTTCCCTCCGCGACGGGCAACGTGTCGTCAAAATCCGCCGAATTCGTGAAATTCCGCATCGAAAACTGATCCAGCCATTCCAGCGGGCAGGCCCGCCGCTCCCCGCGAATCAACACATCCACTTGAAATTTTTGCGCGTACATGCCTTCAGGATAACATTGCCTGCTAAAGACCACGTGTTCTGTTGGTCTTTCTTGCCGGAGGCGTTCAGCGTTTTGGGGATGATCACGCAGTCGAATGCGCTCAGGCGTGACGGTTGGGTGGCAAAACCAGGGACAACCGGGGCGGTGGGTAACCGTGAGCGAATTGCGGCCCGGAGGGCAGCGTCTCCCGCAAGAAGCCAACTGGCAAGGAAGAATTTAGCGATGAGGCTTTTGCACCCAGTGAGGTAGAATTTCATAGCCAGCACAAACTGGTGATCGATTGGCACGTTCGGAACCAGCGGAGAAGCTGGCGTTCCGTATCCTTATCGTCTTCGAGCCCTATCCCGAATCAGAACCGCCTTACTTCTACGTCCGGCTCATTTTTGGAAATGAGTATTTCTATTGGAGCGGCGAGAGCGTGATGCCCTTCGAGGAGCAAAACACAGTTTGTGTTTATTGACAAACTTGCCTTCGGGGTTCCCGGTAACATACACTGGGCTGGTTTCCAGAAGCTCTGAAGTCGGTATCCCGCCAGTCTCCGATACAAGTCCACACTATCAAGGCCGGCCGGGGCGGGCGCATCCATTACCTTTCCTGATGCCGCCTATACGTGTAACGGGGGGAACATCGTGGCCACGCCAATGGAAGCCTGGGTGGAAGAAGCAGCCCGGCTGACCAAACCGGATAAAGTCGTTTTCTGCGACGGCTCGGAAGCCGAAAATCGTATCATTTTGCAGCAAATGCTCGCCCAGGGCGACTCCTTCCCGCTCAACGAGAAGACCTACCCCAACTGCTACCTGCACCGCAGCAACCCCAGCGACGTCGCCCGCACCGAACACCTCACCTTCATCTGCGCTCCCGACAAGGACGAAGTCGGCCCCACCAACCACTGGATGGATCCCGAAGGCGCGAAATTCAAGATTGGCCGTCTGTTCGATGGCGCCATGCGCGGCCGCACCATGTATGTGGTCCCCTATATCATGGGCCCAGTGTCCTCCCCCATCAGCAAGGTGGGTGTGGAAGTCACCGATAGCCCCTACGTTGTAGCCAACATGCGCATCATGGCGCGCATGGGAAAAGTAGCCGCCGACCGCCTGGGCAGTTCCTCGGATTTCGTGCCAGGATTGCATTCGCTCGGCGACCTCGATCCCCTGCGCCGCTATATCGCCCACTTTCCCGAAGAGCGCCTGATCTGGAGCGTCGGCTCCGGCTACGGCGGCAATGCGCTGCTGGGCAAGAAGTGCTTTGCCTTGCGCATTGCCAGCTACATGGCGCGGCAGCAAGGTTGGATGGCCGAGCACATGTTGATTCTCGGCCTCGAATCGCCGGGCGGAAAAGTCACCTACATGGCCGCGGCCTTCCCCAGCGCGTGCGGAAAGACGAATCTCGCGATGATGGTGTCCGCGCTGGAAAACCAGGGCTACAAAGTTTGGACCGTCGGCGACGACATCTCCTGGATGCAGATCAGCCCGGACGGCTATCTGCGCGCTATCAACCCGGAAGCTGGATTCTTTGGCGTGGCGCCGGGCACGGGGATGAAGACCAATCCCAACGTGATGCAGGCGCTCAGCCGCAACACCATCTTCACAAATGTCGGCGTTACACCGCAGAGCGAACCCTGGTGGGAAGGCATTGGTGGCGATCCGCCCGCCGGCTTACTTACCTGGCGCGGTGAACAGTGGGATAGCTCCAAGGGAGTCGCGGCACACCCCAACGCGCGCTACACCGTCCCGGCAAACCAGTCCCCCAGCATTTCGCCGAAGTGGGAAGCGCCGGAAGGCGTGCCTATTTCCGCGTTCATCTTTGGCGGCAGGCGCGCGCGGCTGGCGCCGCTCGTCTACGAATCCTTCCACTGGCAGCACGGCGTCTTTGTGGGCGCGACCATGGCTTCGGAAACCACCGCGGCCACCACCGGCGATGTCGGCATCACCCGCCGCGACCCCATGGCCATGCTGCCCTTCTGCGGCTACAACATGGCCGACTATTTCCAGCACTGGCTGGACATGGGCAAGAAAATCCCGCACGCGCCGAAGATCTTCCACGTGAACTGGTTCCGCAAAGGCGCTGACGGCAAGTTCCTCTGGCCCGGCTACGGCGAAAACGTCCGCGTGTTGAAGTGGATTCTCGATCGTGTCGAAGGCCGCGGCGAAGCACGTGAAACCCCCATTGGTTTCGTTCCGGGACGCACCGGGCTCACGCTGGACGGCCTGAAGATTTCGCCCGAGGCGCTCGACGAAATGTTCCGCGTAGATGCCGACGCCTGGGAAGCGGACCTGGCCGACAGCTGCGAGTTCTTCGATAAATTCGGTGCGCGCCTGCCCGGGGAACTCCGCAAGGAACACGAAGGGGTGAGGAACCGCTTCCAGAAGTCCGTTCCCGTATAGCCGCGGGCTGATCCTTTTCGCGCCTTACCACTGTTTTGGACGTAGCTGAGCAGTAAGGTACGATAGAATCGGCTACTATGTCGGCGGCCCCTCCCCGATTTCCCCGCTCGGTTTTCTTCGCCGCGTTTCTGGCGGTTCTCTTCGCGCCCTTTTCCTTTCCGGCCACCAACTGGACCGGAGTGCTCCGCGACTCCGCCGGAAAACCTGTTCCCTCCGCGAAGATTGCGCTGCGTACCTCGCCTGCGGCGCAAACCTACGAAACCACGACCGCCGAAAATGGTTCCTTCACGTTTACTGGAATCGCCGTAGGAACGTACGCACTGACCGCCGAGGCCGCGGGAAAACTCTGGATCGCGGCGCAACCCCTGGTGGTGACTGAACATGGCGCGCCCGGCGGCGACCTGGCTCTCTCCGCCGAAGGCCAGACACTCCTCGTTGTGGCGCCCGGCCAGGGTCAGCCAGAAGTCGGCAAAGGTATGGGCGGCCAGCACCTCTCCAAGGAAGAGGTTTCCGGCCTTCCCTTGAACACGCGCGACTTCAGCAAACTGTTGCTGCTGGCCGCGGGCACCATGACCGACACCAACGGCGCCGCGAATTTCACGCAGCAGTTTGCCATGAACGGCCAGCGCGGCGTGGAATCGGTCTTTGCCATGGACGGCGCGGCGACCTCCGACCCCGAACTCGGCGGCGCCACCTTCGCCAATTTCAATGTGGACGCCATCCAGGAAGTGCAATCCAATTCCGGCGTGATGCCCGCACAAATCGGCCAAGGCGCCTCGGGCTTCACCAACGTGGTGACCAAACGGGGCACTGACCGGTTGCACGGCGATGTGTTCGAGTTCGTGCGCAACGCAGCGTTCGACGCGCGCAACTTCTTCGATTTCCCGAACCCTCTCGATCCGCGACGCATTCCACCCTTTGTGCGCAACGAGTTCGGCGCCACTCTGGGTGGCCCACTGGTCCTCCCAGGCATCTACAACGGCCAGGGCAAGACGTATTTCTTTGCCGACTACGCCGGCTTCCGCCAAGTTTTGGGAACCACGCAAGTCTTCGCCGTGCCCACCAAAGACGAGCGCAACGGAATCGACACGACGACCTTCCCTAAAACGGACAATTCTCCCGGCGACACGTTGTTCGTGCCGGTAAGTCCGGCTATTGCGCCGCTGCTCGCCAGATACCCTTTGCCCAATGACCCCACGGGCTCATTCGGTCCGCGCACTTACGCCACCTCTTCCAAGGTAGCCACCGACACCGATCAGTTTTCGATTCGCGTGGACCACAAGCTCTCAGACAAATCCGCGCTCTTCGTCCGCTTCAGTCTGGACCAGATCAGCGGGCCGATCACCAACCCCGACCAGACGGTCATCGATCCTTCCTTCGCCATAAAATTCCGCGACCATCAGCGAAGTGCGGTAGTGAACTACACGCGCGCTTATTCTCCACTTTTGAGTTCCACTACGACGCTGGGCTACACCCGCAGCACGCCGATCTTTCCAACCGTGAATCACACGGACGTCGCCCTGGCTTTCGGCGATGGCCTCTACAACGGCTTCAACTCCGCCGACGGATCCATCTTCGGCTCCTACGGCAACGTGTACCAACTCCGGCACGACATGAGCTACGTGTATCGCTCGCATCTAATGAAGTGGGGCCTGGACATTCGCGTGAATCGCGACTCCACCGTTTTCGGCACCAATCCCAACGGGGAGTATGTCTTCGGCGGCGGCCCGGCGTACTCGCCCGTGTTTATTCCTTCCGCCAGCGGCCAGCACGATATCCTTCCGGGACAACAGCTGCCCGATTCCCTTCTGGGCCTGCTGACCGCCACCCCTTTCGAATACACCATCAGCGCGCCTTACCGGCTCACGCCGATGGGCGACAAGTTCGACGAGGCCGCGGTACATCGCGAAGCTTACAACTTCTATTTTCAAGACACCTGGAAGATCAACACGCGGCTGAGCCTGAATTACGGCCTGCGTTACGAAATCAACAGTCGCATCAAGGAAGGCCTGAACCGCACTTCGGTGGCTACTCCCGTCGGACCGGACGGAAACCCCACCGAGTTTCTGGCTCCCGGCGCCACCCAGCAATTTCTGTACAACCCACAGCCGATCTATTCGCTGGATAAGAACGGTTGGGGCCCGCGCCTGGCCGTGGACTATGCGTTGACAAAGCACACCACGGTACACGCGGGCGGCGCCATCACCACGCTGTTGCCGAATCTGTGGCAGGTGAATTTCGTCACCGGCGGATTTCCCTTCGTGGTGCAGCCGCTGGTAACCGCGCTTCCCGTCACTCCGGTTCCCTTCTCGGCCAGCGTCACGCCCTTACCAGTGCCAGAGCCTTATACCACCTCCGGGCAGTTGCTCTTCGCCAACGGAAGCACTTCCTCCGTTGCTGCGAACACACCCATCGACGTTCCCAGATTCCAAAAGGACCTGGAAGCGCTGATACCTGGAGACCAGGCGCAATTGCTGAGTGTCAGCGTAATCTCGCGCAATTTCAGGAACGGCTACATCGGCACATACACGGCTGGAGTGGAGCATGACTTCGGAGGGGTGCATTGGAGCACCAGCTATGTGGGAACCGCCGGGATCCACCTGCCGCGCGTCTTTGCGCCGAACGGCTACCAGGGGGCGGGCCCGGCCTTCGCGCGATTCACGCAGTTCGACGCTTCGGGAAATGCCGTCGGCGGATACGGGCCCGAGTACGTGATGGTCAGCGATTCGCATTCGACGTATCACTCGCTGCAGACCAGCGTCAGCGGCAGCTCGGCGCGCCTGGGCTTGCACTTCGCCACCAGCTATACGTTTTCCAAGTCCATCGACGACACCAGCACCGTGCTGGGAGGCATCCCCGCGAATGCCGGAGCTATTCTGCAGACCCTGGCGCAGAATCCGCTCGACGAGCGCGCGGACAAGGGCGTCTCGACCTTCGACATCCGGCATGTATTTTCGGTGAGCGCGATTCAGTCGCTGCCGTTTGACCGCCTGGGCTTTCTGCAGTCGGTGAGCAAATATGTGACCGCTGGTTGGCAGTTGCTGAACATCACCACCTTCACCAGCGGACCGCCGTTTACCGTGTATTCCGGAGAGCAGCAAACCGACGCCGGGGCGGGCAGCGCGGATCGCCCGGACCTGCTGACCATGCCGGATTTTTCCACCAGCCGCACGCATCGCGAAGACTACTTCGGCCGGGGTTTCGAGCCTGCAGGCAGCAACAGCGCGATGGTAAACAACAACAGCTCGTTCTTTTTTGTTCCCGTTGGTGTGCCCAGCGGTACCGGGCCCAATCAAGGACGTTTCGGCACGCTCGCGCGCGACACGTTTCGCGCGCCGGCCTATCAGAACTGGGATTTCGCAATTATCAAAGACACGCCCTTCGGAAAGCGCGGCAAAAGCGACCTGGGCATCCTGGAATTTCGCGCCGAATTCTTCAATCTGTTTAACATCGTCAATTTTGGCCTGCCGTCCAACATTGTGCGCGGCAGCGGATTCGGCGTCATCAGCCACACCTCCGGCAACTCGCGGCAAATCCAGTTTTCGCTGAAACTGGCTTTCTAGCTGGGCCCTTTCGCGTCCAGGTCTAAACCTTGGGCTTCGCTCAATCGCGTGCTATCCCTTTTGCACCCGGGCGCGTCTAAGGCCGGTGTAGGCAATCCTCCGCAAGGTGTAGTAGAGTACACGGACATTGTAGGAGGCTTATGGACAAGCCCCGGCTTTCAAAAGCGGAAACGCGCATCTTGGAACAATTCTGGAGACTGGGAACGTGCTCGGTGCGCGAAATTCTCGATAGCCTGCCCGAGGAGGAGCGCGTTGCATACACAACGGTCCAGACGCTCGTCTACCGCCTGGAGGAAAAAGGCGCCGTTCGCAAGGTCAAGAAGGTCGGCAACGCGCAGCTCTTCGAACCTGCCATCAGCCGGAGCCAGTTTCGCAGCGGGCTCGCGCGCGACCTCCTGGAGCTGTTCGGAGGCTCGCCCCGGCTGCTCGTCTCCAACCTGCTCGAGAGCGGCACCCTGACGCTGAAAGACCTGAAAGCCCTGCAAAACGACGCGCCCCGGAACAAAAACTCCCGCACCCGTGGAGGGAAATAGGATGCATTTGATTCCCACGCGCGTCATGTATTACTTCGGCGTGCATCTGTTGTTTGCCTCGATCGTTTGTCTTCTGACCCGGCTTCTGACGGCGATTCCGCGCGGCCGGACAACGACCAAGTATTGGATTTGGGTAGCGGCTACGCTCAATTTCATGGTTCCTTTGGGCGCGGTCGTTGACAGGTTTGGGAAAGCTCGTCTCGCATGGGCCACGCCGTTGCCGATGATCGGAGAGCCGGCCTTTCAGATCACGCAGGGGCCGAACGCCGGCGTGCTGTTCGGGATTTGGCTGCTTGGCGCAAGCTTGATGGCCTTCCGGCTGATTTTGCGTTTGCGCGCAGACCGCCGCAATGCCCACGGGTTTGCGGATGAACAAACTCCGACGCCCAGAACGTTTGTTGCCGCCGGCGTGCCCGTCCGGTTCACCGAAGGGCACGGAGGGCCGGCCGTGGATGGCGTTCTCTATCCTCACATTTCCTTGCCGAAAGGGACTACGCGAATCCTGAGCACAGAGGAACTCGTCGCCGTTCTGATGCATGAGGTGACCCACGCGAAACGCCGCGACAACCTGATTCGCCTGGTCTACGAAATCGGGCTTTGTCTGTTATGGTTTCATCCCCTCGTCTGGCTCGCCGGGTCGCGCCTTTCGCTCTATCGGGAGCTCTCCTGCGATGAGTCCGTCATCCAGAATGCGCGGGGCCTGCATCTGCTCTCCGCTCTGAAAAAGCTCGCCGTTCCAGAACGCGGCTTTTTGCTGCAAGCGACCGCTTCTTCTTTCCTGACCCATCGTCTGGCCGTATTAAGGGCCCGGCCCGAGCGGCAAAGCGGCCTGGCAAGTGCGCTTCTCGCTTTGTCGTTCGGCGCACTGCTAGTCGGTGGCATCCTGGAAACCATTGCGCATACCGCGTGCTGTTTTATTTCAAAAAGATGATTCCCTCAAGGTACACAGTTATGCCCAACTGCCTCTCTGTTTCCCTTACACCCGTTCGATGGCTCGCTCTCTGTTCCCTGGCAATGCTGTCCTCATACATTGCTCGCGCCCAACCTCTCTCCCCACAAGTTCGCAAGTACGTCAGCGTAAGCACCCCGAAGGTCATCCTGGAGCACGTCGAACTCATCGACGGAACCGGAGCCGAGGTGGTAGCCGATCGCAACATCTCGATCGAGGGCGGCAAAATCATCGCCATTTCCCCCGGCGCCGATCTGCCGCCGGCCGACGGAACGACGATCCTCAACCTGCGCGGCTATTCCGTGATGCCGGGTATCGTCGGCATGCACGAGCACCTGTTCTATACCCCTTTCCCCAACATCGCTGCCGATGGAAGTTTTGAGCGGCCCACCCTTTTCCATGAGATGAGCTATTCAGCGCCACGCTTGTATCTGGCCAACGGCGTCACCACGGCGCGCACCGCAGGCAGTGTCGACGGCTTCACGGACGTACGACTCAAAGAATCCATCGAGAAGGGCTTGTTAGTTGGGCCACATCTGGACGTAACAGGTCCCTATCTCGAAGGGGCTGGCGACAATCCGAACCTCCAGATGCACAAGCTCACTGGTCCTCAGGACGCGCGCGAAACCGTGGCTTACTGGGCGGATCGCGGCGTGACCTCCTTCAAAGCCTACGCGCACATCACCCGCGACGAATTAAAGGCCGCCGTTGAGGAAGCGCACAAACGCGGGCTGAAAGTCACTGGCCATTTGTGCTCCGTCACCTATGCCGAGGCCGCCGAGATCGGAATCGACGACCTCGAACATGGCTTCCGCGCTAACACTGAACTGGATCCAGATAAGAAACCGGACACCTGCAGCGCGAGCGGCGGCGATTACACGCTGGACCACATGGCTCCGGGCAGTCCGGAAGTAAAGCGCCTCTTTGAGACGCTTATCAGCCGCCATGTTGCCATCACTTCCACGCTGGCCGGTCCGGCAACAAGCGTGCCCTCGGATGCGACAAACGATGCGCGTCCACTACTCCGGCCGGCTGTGCTGGAAGCCATGTCTCCCCAGGCGCGCGAAACTTATCTCTACAACCGGAATCGTGCTAGACCAGCTCAGAGCAACGCGGCACAACGCCTCCGCAGAGACATGGACCTGCAGCGTGCATTCGTCGCAGCGGGCGGCCTGCTGATCGCGGGACCCGATCCCACCGGACTCGGCGGCAATCTTCCCGGCTTTGGCGATCATCGCCAGATTGAGTTGCTGGTCGAGGCCGGCTTCACGCCGGTGGAAGCCATTCGCATCGCGACATTGAATGGTGCGATTTATCTTGGCCGCCAGGACCAGATCGGCTCGCTTGCCGTCGGGAAGAATGCCGACCTCGTGCTGATCAAGGGCGATCCCGCCGCGCACATCACGGATATCGAAAACGTCGAAACCGTATTCAAAGATGGCGTTGGGTACGACACCAAAAAGCTGCTCGATTCGGTAAAGGGCCACTATGGAGACTATTAAAACAATAGTTGCAGGCAAACGAGGTCGGCGAATTCTCAAGTCGTTTGCACTACTCACTGCTTCGCTCCTTATGCTCTTTGCGCCCTGGCCGCTCGTCGCGCAATCACCCGTGGCGGTTAGACTGGTAAAGGCCGACCGTTTGCTCGATGTTCACACGGGGAATGTGCTCTCACCCGCTGCCGTGCTCATCGAAAACGGCAAGATCAAGGAAGTTGGACCGCCTTCGCAAGTGCAGCCGCACGTACCCGCTGGCGCCAAAACCGTCGATCTGGGCAGTGCGACCTTATTGCCGGGGCTGATTGACAGCCACACCCATTTGCTTCTCGATGTGGTTATACCTCCAGAAGCGGAGAGCTCGCGCCGTTGGAATGGCAACTTTGTTCCGGATTTGCTGTTGGCCATCGCCGAGTCACCCAGTAAACGCGTCTTGTTCGGGGCGCAAATGGCGCGCGAAGACCTGGAGAGCGGTTTTACCACCGTTCGCATCCTGGGCCACTCCGGTATTGATGGAGACACCGAACTCCGCGACGCGATCAACGCCGGCCGTGTTCCGGGCCCGAGGATTCTGGCCTGCGGGCGCAAACTCATCACACGCGGTTCCTACGTTCAGAGTCTCAATCCCGCCCTTGCCGATGCCATCCTCGAACAGGAGTTCTTGTTGATCGATGGGGCCGACCGCGCACGGGAGGCAGTCCGGCGGAATGAGTTTCAGAACGTCGATGTAATCAAGGTCGCCGCGGATGAAAATCTGACGCTCGCTGAGTTGGCGGCGGTTGTCGAAGAGGCGCACCGTGAGCACTTGAAAGTTGCCGTGCATGCGATTGACAAGACCAGCATTCAGACGGCGATCGATGCGGGCGTGGATTCAATCGAGCACGGCAACGAAGTCACCGACGAACAGCTCAGGCAGATGCGCGATAAGGGAATTTTTCTTGATCTGACACCAACTTCTTATGGCGGCTTCTTTACAAAAATCCGGGAGGGAACCATCGTGATGTCTCCGGAGAATCAGGCCGAGAGAATTAAGGCCGATGAGCAGGGGCGGCAACGCTACGACAAGCTGGTTCAACGAGTTTTGAAGTCCGGCGTGAAGTTCGCTGCCGGATCGGATATGTGCTGGTTCTACCCTGGAAAGACGCGCGGGCAAGCCTCGGCATCCAGATTTCCCAAGTTGCACGAGGCCGGAATGCCCACGATTGATGTTCTTCGTGCAATCACAACCAATGCTGCGGAAATGCTGGGTTGGCAGGATCGTATCGGCGCCATCGAACCCGGAAAGTTCGCCGATCTCGTCGCCGTCTCTGGCGATCCTCTCGCAGACATCACCGAACTCGAGCGCGTGCGATTCGTCATGAAGGACGGGCAGGTAATCCGCAACGACCTTGCAGCGCACTAATTAGAAGACTGCCAAACCCAGAAAAATTGTCGGGGCCAATTTCATGAAAAGCCGGATGCCACCCCTCTTGGCCATACTCTTGTTGGCTGTTTCCACGAGCGCGACTCGCGCGCAGCAACCGCCTAGTCAACGCATCGTTGATTTGAAAGCATCCGACGGCACCCTTCTCAAGGCCACCTACTTTCCGGCGGTCAAACCTGGTCCGGGTGTCCTGCTGCTGCACCAGGTAAACCGTGACCGCAAGAGCTGGGACGGCGTAGCGGCGCAACTCGCCGCGGTGGGGGTCCACACCCTGACCCTCGACATGCGCGGTTTTGGCGAAAGCGGTGGCGCGTCGTTTGGTAAGTTGTCGTCAGCCGAGCAGGACAAAATATGGAAGGGGTTCCCGGAAGATATCGAAGTCGCGTATCAATACCTGACTTCGCAGCCCGGCGTTCAACGCGAGGTCATCGGTTTGGGCGGTGCCGGGCTGCTCGGAGTCGATAATTCCGTCAAACTCGCTCACCGGCATCCAGACCAGGTGAAATCTCTGGCGCTGCTTTCCGGCGAAACCTTTCTGCCGGAATTGCGATTCCTCCGCGAGGCCTCGCAGATCCCCGGCCTGTTCGTCATTTCTGACGAAGACGAATATCCGCCCACTGTGGAAGCGATGGAATTGCTTTACGCAAACTCCACCAACCCCGGAAAAAAACTTGTTCATTACTCCGCTTCGCACGAGGCACCTTGGCTTTGGTACGAGCCCTTTGATATCGGCAAAGTTCCGGCGAACGGCGGCCACGGTACCGACCTCTTCCAGAAACACCCGGAGCTTCCCGGCATCATCGTGGATTGGTTTGTCACCACGCTGATCAAGACACCGGGGCACGCGCCGGCGGACTCGATTGCCGTCATGCCCATCCTCCGGCAGATCGAAATGCCCGGAGGAGTCGCCGAGGTCACCAGGCAATTGCAGGAAGTGCGCCAAAAAGATCCCGCGGCGCAATTGTTTCCTGAAATTACCGTTGACATTATCGGCGCGGATCATTTGCGAGTGGGTGAGGCAAAAGCCGCGCTCGAGGTTTTTCAGCTCCTCGTCCTGGCTTACCCAGACTCTTGCGATGCGCGGATCGACCTCGCCGATGCGTACTTGGCGCTCGGCCAGAAAGACCTGGCGCGCCAGCACGCCGAAAAGGCTCTGGCTCTGCTCGATTCGCAAGCCACACCGGCTTCCTCGTGGTCCGATACAGGGCAGCGGCGGGGCGAAATCCGCAAAAGCATTCTGCGCACCCTCAAACAGCTCAACGAACAGAAGTAGGTCTTGGTGCGCCGGTCTCTGGCTGTGAGACTCCACTTGTAGGGCTTGGAAAAACAAAAAACACACTACCAGCGTTACCATCCCATTCCGCTGGAAGGTCTGCCATGCGGATCCAGGCTCCTAAAAACCTTCCGACTCTCGGACAAATAGCAGAAAGTTCCGAGTCTTCTGTCATCGCAACCGGGAAAGCACGCTTTTCAGTTCAGCCTGATTGACACGCCAGTCGGTTTCGGAGTCGGTGCCGCTAGAAAAGCGAGGAGATCCCCGCGTCGATGGCTATGTGCGTTGCCGCTTCTCTGTCAATCGAATAACTCTGCCCTGTGCGGTGGGAAAAATGCAAGAAACGGCTGATGTGATAGTCCTCGTCGAGGACTGTAAAGAGGCGCGAGGTTTCTTCCGTGGAAAGTTCGAAAGCGGAAAGCGCCACGGGCTCGCCGAAAGATTTGGCGAGCGAAGCGTAGCGGTCCACCACTTCCCTGAGCGTCAGCATTCCCGCGAGTGTATCGCGCGCGGCGTGTTGGGGAAAGGGAGCGAATTGGCTCGGCACGCAGCTTCCGGTAAGATGCTGTGCGTACCTACAACGCATCGGAGGAAGAGCTTATGAGCATCGCGGTCGGACAAACGGCACCGGATTTCACGCTGCAGGACCAGAACAAAAAAGAAGTGAAGCTTTCCGATTTCGCCGGAAAGAAACGCGTGGTGCTGGTGTTTTATCCGCTGGACTGGAGCCCCACCTGCACGAACGAGCACGCCTGCTTTGTCAACGACATGCGCAATTTCGACACGCTCGACGCAGAAGTGCTGGGTGTTAGCGTGGACAGCGTGTGGTCGCACAAGGCCTACGCGGAAAAAATGGGCATCCAGTATTCCCTGCTGGCCGATTTTCATCCCAAAGGCGGGATGAGCGAAAAGTATGGCATGTACATGGCCGACAAAGGGATCACCGGCCGCTCCATCTTCATCGTCGACAAAGGCGGCAAAGTGGCCTGGAAGAAAGATTACGATATCCCCGTCGTTCCCGACATCAAGGAAGTCGCCGCAGCCCTGGGCAACGTGAAGTAAAGGAAGTAAAGGATTGGAAACACCTGGCCGGTCCTTCGACCGGCCACTTTTTTCGTGGCTTCTTTGCTTGGTTACTTCTTTACTTCATTCTTCGGAGGCTCGGAGGCTTGGGGTTGTGCCGGAGAGGACTCAATCGCTCCGGAAAATGAGCGCACCAAAATGACTAGTTGCCAGCGCTGCTCTTCGGTCAGTTTGTTGCGAAACGACGGCATGGGCTTGCGGCCCTGCGTGATCTGGTAAAAAATTCCCCCGTCGGTCAGCTTGTTCATGTGTGTCGCGTCGGTCAGATTGCTGGGCGCGGGATCGTACATCCTGGCGTCGGGGCCGTCGCCCTTGCCAGAATCGCCGTGGCAGTTGGCGCACTTTTCGTTGTAGATGGGTTTCGCCGCGTTGTAATTGCCATCATTGACGGTAAGAGGATTCTTGCGCAGCTTTTCCTCGGCCGGGATTTGCCACGGAGTCCTGTGCAACGCCGCAAGCCCGATGGAAAGAAAGATCAGCCCGATCGCCACACCGAACAGGATCTTCTGAAGGAGGCGGGATTTCTTGGGTCGTTCGTTCACCGGTGTCCCCAAGAGGAGTTTCGCACAGGCACGTAACTCGGGAAAAGAGGAGCGGCGCCTCAGCGCCCTCTGTGTTCTTCCTCTGCGATCTCTGTCATAAGGCTTTTTCTTCTTTGCTCAGGCACCGCGAAAAATCAGGAACAGCAGCTCCCCGTTAAAGAAAAGAATAGCCGCAGCGACGGCCCACGCGACGACCATGGTGGCACGCGAGTTCACAAACTCGCCCATCTTCGCCCGCTCGCTGGTGAACTGCACCAGCGGAATCACCGCGAATGGCAGCTGAAAACTCAGAATCACCTGGCTGAGAATCAGCAACGCGGTCAGCTTCCCTTCCCCCGCGACGCCGATGACCAGGATCGCGGGAATAATGGCGATCGCGCGGGTGATTAGGCGGCGGATCCATGGCTTCAGGCGAATATCAATAAAGCCTTCCATCACAATCTGCCCGGCCAGGGTTCCTGTCAGCGTGGAATTCTGTCCGGACGCCAGCAGCGCGCAGGCAAACAGCGTGCTTGCCAGCCCGGCGCCCAGTACAGGACTCAACAGCTTATAGGCTTCCGTGATATCGGCCACTTCATCGAGCCCGCGCCTGTGAAATGCCGCGGCGCCAAGCACGAGAATCGCGGCATTGATAAACAAAGCAAAGAAGAGCGCGATCGTCGAATCAATCACCGCGTAGCGCAGCGCCTCCCGCTTTTCGCTATTACTCTGCCCGAACGCGCGCGTCTGCACGATGCTCGAGTGCAAATACAAATTGTGCGGCATCACCGTGGCTCCCAGGATGCCGATGGCGATGTACAACATTTCCTTGTTGCGCAGGATTTCCGCGCGCGGCAGGAAGCCGTGCGCCGCCTCCAGCCACAGGGGCCGCGCAAAGAAAATTTCATAGGCGAAACAAAGCGCGACGCTGGCGATCAGCGTGACCACGAAGGCCTCGATCAGGCGAAAGCCGCGGCCCTGCAGCGCCAGCACTAGCAGTACGTCGAGCGCTGTCAACACCACGCCCAGCAGCAGCGGAATGTGGAAAAGCAGATTCAGCGCCACAGCGGAACCCAGGACTTCGGCCAGGTCGCACGCGGCGATGGCTAGTTCGCACGCCACCCACAGAAACATCGACATGCGCCGCGAGTAGTGGTCACGGCAGGCCTGGGCAAGGTCGCGGCCCGTGGCGATGCCCAGCTTCGCCGAAAGCGCTTGCAGAAACATCGCCAGCAGATTGCTGAGCAGTACGACGCTCAGGAGCGCATAGCCGAATTTCGACCCGCCGCCGATATCCGTGGCCCAATTGCCGGGGTCCATGTAGCCGACGGCAATCAGGTACCCGGGCCCCGCAAAGGCCAAGATTTTGCGAATCCACGAAGCGTTGTGCGAAATGGGGATCGAACGGTACGCCTCCGGCAGGGACGGCAACGTAAGGGCACGCCGCCAGGGGGAGGCCTCCCCTTGTGCGGCAGGTACGGCCGGCGCCGTTGAAAATCGCTTGGAAAAGATATCCGCCATAGCGCTTGTTAACTATAGTTAACTTCTCTTATAAAGTAGAATTAACTCCTGTCCCGTGTCAATAGGACTTTTCCCGAAAGGTACTTGGTTTCTCCGTTCCCTCTGCGACGCCTATGCTGACTCTGCGGTAAGGCCTTCTTCGGCGCCGCCCGATAAGTGATGCAAGGGCGGCTGTGGTACTTTGGGAGGGGAATTTTTGGAGACCAACATGGACGAGAAGCAGGCAGTGCCGCCGGGTCAAGTGCAAATCAAGGCGGACGAAAAAGAACTTCAGGGGCTCTACAGCAACCTGGTGATGATCCAGCATCACCCCGAGGAATTCACGCTAAACTTCGTATACATCTTCCCCAATGGCACCCAGGGCAAGCTCCTCAGTAGCGTAATCGTGAGCCCCGGCCACGCCAAGCGTATCTGGCGCGCGCTCGGAGAAAATATTTCGCGCTTTGAATCGCAATACGGCTCGATCAAGGAAGGCCCCGAAGGCGGGCCCATGCCGGGCGCGAACATCGGCTTCGTGCAGTAAGCGAAGGCGCGGAGAGAACCAGTGCGATTTCAGGCCGCCAGCGACCAGGCGCTGCTGGTTTATCTGGGAGAAGAAATCGGTGCCCCGGCACACGATCGCGTTGTGCAGTTGCTGCGCCTCCTGCAACGTGAGCCCCTGCCTTGGGTCCGCAACATTCAGCCGGCTTATTGCTCCCTGATGATCACGTTTGATGCGGTGGCCGTCGACCACGCCGAAGTTCAGGCCCGCCTCACCGAATACGAAAAACGCGCGGAGAAGCTCCCCGTCGAGCGCGCCCGACTCGTAGAGGTGCCGGTCTGTTATGGCGGCGAGTTCGGGCCGGATCTCGAAGATGTGGCAGCGAAACAAAAGTTATCCGCCGCTAAAATGATTCAACTCCACTGTTCGCGCACCTACCATGCGTATTTTCTCGGTTTCGCACCGGGCTTCGCGTACCTGGGAAATCTCGCCAAGGAACTTGTGGCGCCACGGCTCGAAACTCCTCGCAAAGCCGTGCCCGCGGGAAGCGTAGGCATCGCGGGGCATCAGACCGCGATATATCCGTTCGCCACACCTGGCGGCTGGCGCCTGATTGGCCGGACGCCACTGCAAATTTTCCAGAAAGACCGCGAGCCGATGAACTGGATTGCCATCGGCGATCAAGTCCGTTTCCGTCCCATTTCCCGCGAACAATTCTTGTGGCAGGGGCGCGCATGAATTCCCTCCTGGTGGAATCCCCGGGATTCCAAACGACCGTGCAGGATCTGGGGCGCGAGGGTTATGGAACGTTGGGCGTATCCCCTTCAGGAGCGGCCGACCCCGTGGCGCTGCGCATCGGGAATCTTCTGCTCGAAAATCGGCCCGCAACGCCCGCGCTGGAGATGACTCTCACCGGCGGAACATTTGCGTTTCCCGAAGGAGCCGTCGTCTGCCTGGCCGGCGCCGATTTCGGCGCACAAGTGAACGGCAGGCCACTGACCCCGTGGAAACCTTGGGCGATTTTGCCGGGGCAGCAATTGTCGCTGGGACCCGCGAAGGATTTTGCGCGCTGTTATTTGTGCATTGCTGGGGGTATTTCTGTGGGACCGTTTCTCGGAAGCGCCTCCACGCATCTTTTGAGCGGCCTGGGTGGCTGGCAAGGACGGGCCCTGCGTCAGGGCGATGTTCTGCCCATCGGGCAAGTCACAAAAAGGATTCGCCAAAGGAAACTGGCACCCGGTATTTTGAAAAAGTTGTGTCCCGGTAAAACCTTGCGCGTTACGCGAGGTCCGCAGTCTACGTGGTTCACGGAAGAATCGGTACAAACGCTGGCCAATGGCGAATTTTCCGTAAGCGAGGAGTCAAATCGGATGGGCCTCAGGCTGGAAGGACCAGGGCTTGCCCTGCGCGAGAAGAAAGAAATGATCAGCGAAGGCGTGCCCTTGGGAGCGATACAGGTGACGCCGTCGGGCCAAACGATTATTTTGTTCGTGGAGCAGCAGACCGCAGGCGGCTATCCGAAAATCGCAAATGTAATTGGCGCCGACTTGTACAGTGTGGGCCAGTTGCGCCCGCGCGATGCGATTCGCTTTACGGAGGTATCGTTGCAAGAGGCGCGAGCTCTGTGGATTGAACAACAACAGCTACTAGGCTCGCGGGACCGGCTTTTCGCATGAAGCGCATCGATCTGAATTGCGATATGGGCGAGCTGCCGGAGATGCTTGCCGACGGCCGTCAGGAAGCACTGATGCAGTTCATCACTTCGGTCAACGTCGCCTGTGGAGGTCACGCCGGCGACGACGCCATAATGCGCGCGACCATCGAACAGGCGCTTCGCCACGGCGTCGCGGTTGGCGCGCATCCCGGCTATGAAGACCGCGAAAATTTTGGCCGTATACCCTTGAATTTATCCGCAGAAGAAATTTGCAATTCCGTCTACCGTCAAGTCGCCGCACTGGCCGAGGTAACGGAAAAATGCGGTGCGCAAATCCGTCACGTGAAGGCCCACGGCGCGCTTTACAACCAGGCCGCACAGGATGCAGCGATTGCGCGCGCTATTGCGGAAGGCGTGCGTCGCTGGCGTCAAGATGTCGTTATGCTTGGACTCGCAGGCTCCCCTATGCTCGAGGAATTTCGCTCCGCAGGCTTCCGCGTGGCTGCCGAAGCCTTCGCCGACCGCCGCTACGAGAAAGACGGCAGCCTGCGCGCTCGGAAGTTTCGCGACGGGCTCCTCGACCAGCCGGAGCAGGCCGCTGAACAAGCCTTGCGCATAGTCGAGGGTCGCGGCGTTTTGACTCGCGACGGTGAACTAGTCCTCATACAGGCAGAAACTATCTGCATTCATGGCGACACACCCGGAGCCGAACATATTGCCGAGGCCGTGCGAAAAACTTTGGAAGGCGCAGGCGTAGAAGTGAAAGCGATTCATTAAAGCGCTAACTTCGGCCTCGCGCCGGCTCTAAGGACCGCCACCGCCGGACTGAGCAGTTGGATTTTTCTGGCCCGCGGTCCAGTAGATCCAAGCCTCCTTGCGATCAAGCTCAGCGTGAACCCAATCCAAAAGGCGGTGCCGAAGAATTCTCGCGCCGTCAAACCCGTGAAACGGCTGGTGGCAAAAAACATCCCAACGCCGATGAGGGCCACTACAATCACCACAGCCCATAGCCCAGACCGGAAACGATCAGCCACGTTTCCCACGGAGAATTTATTTCAGGAAGGAGTGCGCAGGCAACAATGCACATTTTGGGCATCAGCCTGTCCGTCAAGTGCTGGCGCAAGCTTTTCCACGCAGGGCCTCGCGCGCCTCGTACAAAATGAAAGGAATAATCGCAAGGGCGGCGATGGAATCCGCACGGCCCACATTCCAGAAATAATTCACTGCCAGCCCGGCTAGTGCAATCAACGCCAGATAACCGCACAGATTTGATTCCGCCGCATCCGCTCGCAGGGCCGCGCTTCGGGTCACAGTCGATAGTTTCTGTTTCTCCCAGGCCAGCCACGGCATGACCGCCGCCGCGGCAACGAGGACACAAATTCCGAAAAGGCTCGGTTGCGGCTCGCGGTGGCCGAGCAGCGCCAGCACGGCAACCAACGCCACATACGCCGCCAGCAAAACGAGCAGCACCCCCGCAATGCGTGCAGCACGCCTCTCCGCATGACGGGAAGCCGCCGGCGTGGTGAACCGCCACAAAACCACCGCCGCGGACAAGAGCTCAATCAAGCTGTCACCGCCAAACGCCAGCATAGCTGGACTGTGCGCGATCCACGCTGCCAGCAAAGAAGCCGCCGCTTCGCCCGTCATCCAGGCGAGGGTGAACACCTGCAGAAAGCGAACGCGCCTTCCTGCCGCATGCACGGGAGCCTGCAGTTCCGCGATCACACCGTCATCATGCCACGAGGGCGGCCACGCACACACAGCCAAACGAGAATTGCCTGTAATCGAAGGGTACGGTAAAGTAGAAAGAGTTGTTGCCTCTCCAGATTGGGCCTGTAGCTCAGGTGGCTAGAGCGCGCCCCTGATAAGGGCGAGGTCGGTAGTTCAAGTCTACCCAGGCCCACCAATCTTTTCAGTCAATTACGGACAGCGGGGTTTTCGTGGTTTGACGGTTGTGCCAATTTTGTGCCCTGTCCCTCTCAAAAACCGCTGGATGGCTCTTCTGCAATATCGTCGAAGGCCTTGCGCTTGGCTTCCATGCGGATGTGCGAATAGTGCTCCATCATCTTGCGGCTGACGTGCCCGGCGATAGCCATTAGGGTGTTCTCACTCGCCTCCCTCGACTCGGCAAG
>DATFSI010000212.1:0-3576 GCA_035262705.1 Candidatus Acidiferrum sp.
CGCCGCCGCTGACTTCTGGGTGGATTATCACGTAGCCGTCAAAACGCGGATGGCCACCGTCGCGTATCCCGGCGGCTATCCGGGCGTGGTTTGCGGGCCGTATGGTTGCTGGTCCGGATGGGGATGGGGACCGCCGGAATACGGTAACGTTCGCTTCCGCGAAGGCACTTTTGTGATTGACGTGGCCTTGCGCGACCCGAACAAACTGGCCTACCGCGCCATCAGCCAAAAGGATCTGAGTTACCAGAAGCCGGTCATCTCGCCCTATCAGGCGGAAGAAGCGGCAAAGCACCTGCTGAAGGACCTGAAGCCCCGGTAGTTTTTCCGGTAGCGCGCTGGAAGCCGGCGCTACCCGCTTCCTATTTCCGTCCCTTGGCCGCCGCCACCACCGGCTTCTGCTGCCGCGCCTGAAACTCCTCATACGTTCCCTTGAAGTCCTCGACCTTGCCGGCATGGAAATGCCACACCCGCGTGGCCACTTCGTCCAGGACATCTTCGTCGTGCGTCACAAACAGCACCGTGCCATCGTATTTCTGCAGCGCGATGTTCAGCGCGTTGATCGATTCCAGGTCCAGGTTGTTGGTCGGCTCGTCGAGCACCAGGAAATTCGGCTTCTGGATCATCAGCTTGCAGAAAATCAGCCGCGCGCACTCGCCTCCGGAAAGCCCGGAAGTGGGCTTCAGCGCGTCTTCGCCGCTGAACAGCATCTGTCCCAGCGCGCCGCGAATCTCTTCCTGCAGTGCCTGCGGCTTGAATTGCCACAGCCAATCCATCGCGGAAACGCCCCTGGATTTGTCGATGGTGTAGCCAAAGTCCTGAGGGAAATAGCCGACAGTAACTTCGTGTCCCCAGGCCACATTCCCCGAGTCGATCTTGAACTTGTGCTCCGCTTCGCCCACAAACGGCCCGGCGTTGCGGATGATGGACTTCAGCATGGTGGTCTTGCCCGCGCCGTTGCGCCCAGTCAGCGCGATCTTTTCGCCGCGAACGATGTGCGCGGAAAAGTGTGAGAACACTTTCAGGTCGTCATAAGACTTTGCCAAGTGCTTGATTTCCAGCGGCACGCGGCCCGACGGCATCTCGAATTGAAAGCGGATATAGGGGCGCTGGATGTTGGACTTCGCCAGGTCGGAAACCTGCAGGCGCTCCACTTCTTTTTTGCGCGAGGTCGCCTGCGCCGAACGCGTCCCTGCTGAAAACCGCGCGATGAAATCGTTCAACTGCGCAATCTTCTTTTCGCGGACGGCATTTTCCGCTTCCATGCGCGCGCGAATCTGCGTCTTGGCCAGCACCATATCGTCGTAGCCGCCGGGATACATGATGATGGTCTGGTAGTCGATGTCCGCGGTGTGCGTGCACACGCTGTTTAGGAAATGGCGGTCGTGCGAAATCACAATGAGCACGCCGTGATATTCGCAAAGATATTCCTTCAGCCAATGCACGGAATCGAGATCCAGGTTGTTGGTGGGCTCGTCGAGCAGCAGCGCCGAAGGATTGCCAAAGAGCGCCTGCGCCAGTAGCACGCGCACCTTTTGCCCGCCTTGCAATTCACTCATCTTCCGTTCGTGAAGATCGGCGTCGATGCCCAGGCCATCCAACAGCACGCCGGCGTCGGCCTCGGCTTCGTAGCCGTTTTCCTCGCCGACGATGCCTTCGAGTTCGCCCAACCGCATGCCGTCTGCATCGGTCAGCTCATCGTGCGGCTTGGCGTAGAGCGCTTCGCGCTCCTGCAGCGCGTTCCATAGCGTGGCGCTGCCCATCACCACGGTGTCAATCACGCGGTATTTGTCGAATGCGAACTGGTCCTGCCGCAGGATGCCGATTCGCTTAGGCCGCGTAACCGAGCCGCTGGTCGGCTCCTGCTCTCCGGTCAAGATCTTCATGAAGGTTGACTTGCCGGCGCCATTGGGCCCGGAAATGGCGTACCGCCGGCCGGACATGAAAGTCGTAGCGACATCTTCAAACAGGATGCGCCCGCCAAAGCGCATAGTGACGTTTTCAACGGAGATCATAATCCTACAATTTTAGCGTGAAACCCGCCGCAGGCGCCAAATCAAACAATCGATACTGGGCGCGGGCGGGTGCCTCACCCCTGCGGTTTTCTTGGTACGCATGTTCTCCCCGTCCTTCTGGGGTAGTGGGTCAATTTCCGGTTACCTAGCGATTTTCCGTTCCGTCAGACCACCGTTGCACGGCAATCACGAACGTAGTAAGGCGCTCCGGCGGGTCGTAATAACCAATGATGGGAGATCCCGGTAGGCTCGCTCCCCAGGTTGTGGGGTCGGTCTCCGAATAGAAAAACATCAGATGGGGAGGCCAGTGCTCGCCGCTGTCGCCGGCGTATCCTTGCTTCGACATCATGAAGCACATCGCCCCGGGCTCCATCGCCGGCAGCTCTTTTTTGTCGATGGCGGCGGTGATGGTCTCGTCCACCTGAGCTTTCGTGCGTCCCGCCAGGATCAAGTCGGTCGCTTTGAAATAGCGAAGAAGATAGGAACGCGTGGCTGCCCCATTAAAACACATCGGGACCCGCACTTTCGGATTCCAAAAGTCAGGATCAGGTGCGGAAGTCCACGAACGTCCCACGATACACACGAAACCGTTTTTGCCTTTGACCGCTGTTTCGAAAGCCCGAGGTCCAAGAACCAGGACCTCGGCATCGCGTGAAATGGACTCCGGTGCTGCGCTGCGCGCCAGCGCGATCTCGGCTGTTCGGTCCATGAGATACTGCTCGATCGGGGCCATGTGCGGATAAGGTGTCGTGGTACCTTGTGCCATCGCTTGGTCCGCCGTACCGAGCACAACAAGCAGTGCGAAGCTTTTGATTGCGATTGCGCCAACCTTCTTTTTCCGCATTGTTTTCCTCCTGAGAATGGGAGTTTTTCCGTCAGGCCGTCCCTCAGCATGCAGTGTTCTGTCGCCGTCCAGACTGGTTCTGCCGGGTCTTCCGTGCGCGCCTCGACCGACGCCTGGGTCATGACGTCCCCTATAACAGTCTTTGGGTGGGCCGTTTGCCCAGCCTTCACTAGATAGACGAACGGCCCGGACCGGAATTCGACAAAGCGTTCAAGAAATTTTTATCGTCGAAGGTGGAAGGGAGGAAAGCAATCCGGCGACAGCGGTTTGCGCGGCACTGGCGCACCCCTTGCCACCGCGGGTAAGGGCACCCAGGCTATTGAGAATCCTGCTTGAAGGTTTCATGTCGTAGTCAACTTATGGTAAGTCAGTGCCCCACAGGTTGAAACCACCGTAGTTTATGAACGCCTGGAGCCGTCCCGACGGCACAGGAGTCTCGAAAGTCATCGAGTTCGTGCTCGTCGGTCGTCAACCACGGATACGTGCCGCTATACCCAGACTTCAGGGACATAAGGGGCCTATTAAGTTTTGCGCGTTGCTCTAACCCGAGAGCATCATAGCTCAGCCACATGCCACGGGACCGAGTCAACTCAGGTAAGTCGGCTTGACAGCCATCTTTGCCCGCCATAAGGTGCTCGGACGGAGCCACTATGAAACAACGCGGCATGCTTGCTGCCTTTACGGGAATCATCGTTCTGGCCTCAACGGCACTGCTTTTCT
>DATFSI010000213.1:0-10388 GCA_035262705.1 Candidatus Acidiferrum sp.
CGGCGCAGCCGGAAATACGCCACCAATTCCAGCACCCCCTCCGCCAGGATCACGCCCGAAAGCAGCAGTGTCAGCGTGGCCTGGCCCATGATCAGGTGTGTCAGAAAATAGCCGCCCGCGAGCAGGTACGCGAGTCCCACCAGCAGCTGCAGGATCAGGTGTTTCGCACCGTGCCCCTTGAACGCAGCGATAAAATGTCCGACCGCGCCGATCACCAACAGCCAGCCCACCAGCATCGTTACCGCCAGCCCCGCCACCCACGGCTCGGCAATTCCGAAAATCCCCAGCAAAATAAACAGCAGCGCGCTGGCCATGAACCACCCCGCAGCCTTCTTGATGCTCCCCGCCCCGGGCAATCCCTCCGTCGCATTCGTGGCCATTCCGCACCTCTCCTCAATTCGCCGCGATTCTATCGTTTCTGCTTCTGAAAATCAGTAACCAGTAATCCGTTATCGGGAAGAAAAGCCAAGCCGGAGGGTGCCCTAGGTTCGCATTTTGAACCTGGGTCTTGGGGTGTCTTCGGGGGCTAACGGCTGACGGCTAATGGCTCTCCTGCCTCCCATTTTCCATTTTCTATTTTCGAATTCTGGTTACTATTCCCTATGCTCGAATTCCTTTCCAACGCCGAAGTTCCGATGCTCGAAAGCCCGCGCCTCCGCCTGCGTGGCTACCGCCTCGACGACTTCCCCGCTTGCCGCGCCATGCTGGCCGATCCCGGCGTCACGCGCTTCCTCGGCGGCCGCCCGCTCACGGAAGAGGAAGCCTGGAACAAATTCCTGCGCAACGCCGGTTTTTGGCCCGTGCTCGGCTTCGGTTTTTGGATTCTCGAAGAAAAATCCACTGGCGCCTTCGTCGGCGAAGCTGGTCTCGGCTGTTTTTCCCGCCAAATCTCTCCCCCGGTCGAAAATCTCCGCGAAGCCGGCTGGGTCCTCGCCTCTTCCATGCACGGCAAGGGCTATGCCACAGAAGCCGTCCAGGCCGTCTTAGCCTGGAGCGATTCCCGCTTCCCCGATCCCCGCACCATTTGCCTCATCCATCCCGATAACCGCGCCTCCCTCCGCGTCGCCGAAAAGTGCGGCTTCCGCGAGTGGTTCCGCGCTTCCTACCAAGGCCAACCCGCCATCCTCCTCCTCCGTACACCCTCTCGTTAAAGGTGGCCCGCTTCAGAAAGTAAGCTCTACAAATGCCACCGACGGTCCTTGGCCGTCCCTCTTCCACCAGTCCCCGTGTGCGTTCCGTAACTATCGCGCCACGCCACACGGAATCCACCGTCTTTCGCGCGTCTGTCCCTGTACACTCTCCCTATCAAGTACATGGCAAGCACATCCAGGCCCTGAGGTGCCATGGAATTCTGGATTCTCATCCTCTTCATCGCAGTGTTCTCTCTCTGGGTGCAATCGCGCCTCCGGCGCCGCAACGAAGACCAGCGCTTCGCCAACGTCATCGAAGCGCTCAACCGCCTCGAGCCGCGCCTCAACGAACTCAAGAAACTTCAGACGCGCGTCCAGGAACTCGAACAGCGCCTCACCGGCGCTGCCACGCCACCGACTACGTCACCATCCACCCAACAACCGGCCGGCTCACAACCATCCGTTCCGGCCACGCCGCCTGCGCAACCCGTCGAGCTTCCCCTGCCGGTCACCATTCCTCCGCCGCCGCAAATTCCCAAGCCCGCGCCATCGGTTCCACCAGCGCCTCCCGCCGCTCATCCTCCCGCGCCTCAGCCTCCTCCCGCGCCTCAGCCTCCTCCCGCGCCGAAGCCTGCTCTGCATCCGCCCGCGCCCCCGGCCTTTTCCTTGCCGCCCAAAGGCGCGCCCGTTTCCGCGCGCGAGTTCAGCTCGCAGATCGAAGAAACTCTCGGCAAAAACTGGTTCAACAAGCTGGGCATTATTGCGTTGGTCATCGGCATCTCGCTTTTCCTCGGCTACAAGTTCCCGACGCTCAGCAACCCCGCGAAAATCGCGCTCGGCTATTGTGTCGGCTTTCTCATTCTCGGCACCGGCGTCTATCTGGAGCGCAGCGACCGCTACCGAATCTTCGCCCGTGCGCTCATCGGCGGCGGCTGGGCGCTCACCTTTTTCGTCACCTACGCAATGCATTTCGTGCCCTACACCCGCGTTCTGGACACCCAGTGGGTCGATCTTGTTCTGCTGTTCGCCGTCGCCGTCGTCATGGTGGTGCACACCCTGCGCTACGATTCGCAGGTCGTCACCGGCCTGGCCTTCCTGCTCGCCTTCTTCACCGTCGGGATCAGCCAGAACACCATCTATTCGCTTTCCGCCGGGGCCATTCTCGCTTGTGGCCTTGTAGCCATCGTGCATCGCCGCCAGTGGTTCGAGCTGGAGGTCTTCGGCATCCTGGCCTCCTACATCAACCACTTCATCTGGCTGGCCAAGATCATTATCCCGATGGCCGGACACCATCGCCTGTTCCCCGAGTTTGTGCCCAGCACCGTGCTGCTGTGCCTCTACTGGAGCATTTATCGCTGGTCGTACATCGAGCGCCGCATCCAGAGCAACACGCAGGAAATCGTCTCCACGCTCGCCGCCATACTGAACACTTCGTTGCTGCTTTTCCTCTTCAAATACCAGTCCGTGCGTCCGGAATGGGCCTTCTACGGCTTGCTGATTCTCGGCACCGTCGAACTCGCGCTCGGCAAGCTTCCCGCCACGCGGCGCCGTCGCACAGCGTTCGTCATCCTTTCCACCATCGGCATCCTCCTCCTGGTCGCGGCAATTCCCTTCAAATATTCCGGCATGGATACTGCCATCATCTGGCTCGTCGAAGCGCAGATGCTTCTCCTCGCCGGCGTCATCAATCGCGAGATCCTCTTCCGCGCCTTCGGCCTGCTCGTCGCCCTGCTCACTTCCGCTGACATGCTCATCAACCAGGCCCTGCCCACGCTTTACGACCGCCTGGGCCAACAACCATTCACCTTGTTTTATCTGCAAACTTATCCTGCCCCGGAAACGCAGCTCGCCATCAGCTTCCTTGTTGCGGGACTGTTTTTCTATGCCAACTCGCTCGTCATTCCCCGCCGCTGGAAAGATCTCCTCGCTTTCGAAAGCGAGAACACTCTTTACCGCGCGTTTTCCTACCTCGCGGCGCTCATGCTCTTCACTTCGCTTTGGCTAGCCTTCCCCAGCGACTGGACGGGCATCGCGTGGGGCGCTTTGGCAGTGGTACTCGCCATCATCGGCTTACGCGGCGAATTGGACGATCTGAGCTGGCACGCGCATCTGTTCGTGCTTGCCGGCTTCGGCCGCGCGCTTTTCCTAAATATCGACGCCACACGCGAATGGCACGGCTTTACGTTGCGCTTCCTTACCTTCACCTCGATGGCCGTACTGCTCTATCTTTGCGCGTACTTCAGTGGCCCGCGCGACGCCGACTACGCGCGCGTCTTCTCCGCGCTGCACACCTGGTGCGGTTCCATCCTCATCGCGGTCCTTGCGTTCGAGGAAGTCTCCTCTCCCTGGATCGCAGTCGCGTGGGCCGTGTTTGCCTTCCTCTTGTTGGTCGTGGGAGATCGCGTCAAGCGTCGACAGTTGCACGTTCAAGCCTACCTGCTTTCCTTTTCCGCGCTGGTGCAGATTGTCTCCGTGAATCTCAGCGCCGCGGGACACTTCCGCTTCTTTCCCAGCATCTCGCTGCGTCTCGTCACCGTGTCGCTCGTAGCTGCACTCTTTTATCTCAGTGCCCGCTGGGCCGCCAAGTGCGACTTTCCCTTCGCGGTGTATGCCGGCGGCGCCTACACTTGGGCCGCTTCGTCTCTGGTTGTAGCGCTGCTGTATTACGAACTCCATGCGCATGCGATTGCGCTCGGCTGGGCCATATTTGCGTTGTTGCTCTTCGAGCTGGGCGTGTTTGGCATGTCGCGGAATTTGCGCGCGCAAAGCTACGTCGTCTTCGGCGTCAGCTTCCTGCGCCTGGCCTTCTTCAACATGTATGCCGGTCCGGGCGATCTTCTGCTCTTCACGCTGCCCATCTCTTTCATCTTCTACTACGCTTTTCTGCGCCTTTCGCGCCTGGCCGCCGCAACCGGGCCGAAGGCCCAACCGCTTTCTGAAGGTTCCGCTCCGATAATTGCGGTTGCCGATTCATTTGCGTTCGACCGGCAAATCCGCGCCGCCACTGTCCTTTCGTACCTCGGCTCCACAACCTTGGCACTTTTCGCCGATTCGTACTTTTCCGGCGGCACCAGGCTCGTTGCCTGGGCCGCATTGTCTTTCATCTTCATCGTCGTCGCCTGGCTTGCGCGACACGCACTGTTCCACACCCATAGCATCGTGCTCGCCGGCTTCGTCTTCTTTCGTGCGCTGGGTTACCAACTGCAGGCCGCCGGCCGCGACCTTGGCTTGATCGGAGATTTCTCACCTGCGTGTTACGTGTCGGTCGTCGCGGCGATTCTTTTTGCCGCGCAGGCTTTTGCTTTTCCGCTGCGCGCGCGTTATGCCGCTTCATCAGAAGCGGGGGATGCGGACCTCGTCTTCAACCTTGCCCGGGTTCGCGAGCGTTCCGAGCAGATCTATTTCTTCCTCCCGATGCTCCTAGTCACCCTGCTCATCGCGCACGAAGTGTCCTTGGGACGCGTTACCATCGGTTGGGGGATCGAAGCCGTCGCCGCCTTCCTGTTTGCGCTGGTAGTTCACGAGCGAAGTTTTCGGCTCGCGGGGCTCGGTTTACTGTTGATCTGTGTGGCAAAGATCGGGCTGCTCGACGTCTGGCGGCAGCATGGCTCGGACCGCTACATCACCCTGATCATCCTCGGCGTCGCCTTGCTCCTCGTCTCCTATCTCTATACTCGCTACTCCGAAGCCATCCGGCGCTATCTTTAGTGTTCCGGTTTAGCCCAGGGGCTTGAGCCTGTGGAAAATCGAGCCTGCTTCGAAGCAGCGCAAAGAATGGAAAGGAGTTGCGGCTCCTTTCTGACGCAAAATCACGGTAGGCCTTCTTTTGAAATAGGAGCTTGTTTGTCTTGACAGGGTGAGCCCCGGCTCCTATAGTTTAAATCCTGCCCTGCCGTCCAATCTCCATCGTATAGCCCGTTGTGCATGTAGCACGGGCAGGCTCCCGTAACAACGACTCAATCAGCCCGGAAAGGGAAAGAACATGAGGCCCTCGCTTCGTCTCCTCATTGTTTCCGGTCGTTTAGAAACCAAACAGGCCCTGCAAAATATTATTCAAGGGCTGCCTGTCGACGTATACACCTGCACTACCATTGAGCATGCCTGGGAAATGTTGATGGGCCAACCGATTGACGTGATCTTTTGCGACGAGCACCTTCCTGACGGTCATTACCCTGATTTCCTAAGGGCTGTGCGCTGCGAACACCGGCTGGCGCGTTTTGTCGTGCTGCTGAGTACCGAGGATGATTGGGAAGATTATCTGCAAGCCATGCGGCTCGGCGCGTCCGATGTTCTCCGCGGCTCCTATCAGCCAACAGACGTGGAGCTGGTCCTGATTCGCGTCGGGCGCGAGATTGGGCTGGAACAGAGGGAAGAACTTCACCTTTCTGCCTCCGCTTAAGGCCAAAGAAATGTAGTTATTGATTTTCCGGTCTTGGGGAACAAGACAGAGCACCTATCTTTACCGGAAGAAGCTGCGATTTTTCTTTAGATGGAGATCCTAATGCCGACTCATTTCAGTTCCGACTATCAGACTTGCCCGCACTGCGGGAGCGGAGAAGTCCATGCCACGGTATGGAATGGGCTGATCGAGCGGTGGGTTTCGTATTTGCGGGGAACAACTCCTTATCAGTGCCGTTGCTGTTGCGGGAGGTTTTACCGACGCGGCATCTCGCAGAAACCACTGGATAGCAAGGCGGCCTAGCGAACTTAGCAAGCCTCCGGTCCCTCCGCCGCTAAGGCGCTGTGTGTCAACGGGCCAAAGCATTTACGCCCCATTCACAATCCTGTTACGACGGCTTCACCACGCCTTGACCGGGTCTTGTCACAATGCCAGAGACTCCGGGGTTCAAGCTCAAAGACCATGCCTACCGCATCGCGACGCCCTACGGTACACTTCTACCAATGCGCTCAGGCTTACGGGTTCCAATTATGAAACGCGTGTTAATTATCGAAGACGATAAGGATATCGTCGAGTTGGTGCGCTATAACCTTACGAATGAAGGCTTTCAGGTGACCGCGGCTTACGATGGCACCGGCGGGCTTTCCACCCTGCGCAAGACGCCTCCCGACCTGCTGCTGCTGGACCTGATGTTGCCAAAAATGTCCGGATTGGACATTTGCCGGGAAATCCGCAAGGATGAATCGCTTAACCGCCTGCCCGTCCTGATGCTGACGGCGCGAGGCGACGAAGCCGACCGCGTCGTGGGTCTGGAAATGGGCGCCGACGACTATGTCACCAAGCCGTTCAGCCCACGCGAACTGATCGCCCGGGTGAAAGCCCTTTTGCGCCGCGCTGAGCCTCCCGCCGACGCGCCGCGCGTGATTGAAATCGGCCGACTGGCCATTGATCCGGCATCGTATCGCGTCAGCCACTCGGGAAAGCCGGTGCCGCTGAGCACGCTGGAGTTTCGCCTGCTATATTACCTGGCGTCGCGTCCGAATCGCGTCTTCACACGCGACCAGTTGCTGGATGCCGTCTGGGGCACGGACCGTTTCGTTACACCCCGGAGCGTGGACGTTTATGTGCGCCGGTTGCGCGAAAAGATTGAATCCGATCCGGAAAATCCCCTGCACCTGAAGACCGTACGCGGTGCGGGCTACTTGTTCGAAACACGTGCGGCGTAAACTTTTCTGGAGACTCGCGCTCACCTTCCTCGCGCTCCTTGTGGGCGTGCTGCTGGCCATGGACTTTCTGGCCGAACGCGCCCTGCGCACCAACTACGAGAATGATGCCTATCGCCAGTTGCAATCGCTTGGCCGCCTGGTGCGCGGGCAGCCGTTGCCGCTGGCCTCCGCCGACCCTTTGCAAACACCGGAAGAGGTAGCGGCGCTGAACCACTGGGTAGCGAACGCTGCCGCCAGCGGTGCTCGCGTGACCTTGATTGCCGCTGATGGCCGCGTGCTTGCCGATTCTGAATCGGAAACGAGCACTATGGAGAGTCACGCGCAGCGTCCCGAAGTGCAGGAAGCCCTGCAGAAAGGCGAAGGGCGAGACGTCCGCCCGAGCGTTTCGGTAAAGCATGACCTGATCTACTATGCGTTTCGGGAGTATCTGCCCGGCGATGTGCCGGTGATTGTGCGCCTCGCGCTGCCTATGGAAGGGCTCGCGGAACTGCTGGTTCAATTTCGGACCAACTTTCTGGCGGGTTCGCTGCTGATTTTCGTGATTGCCGGCGCCGTGGGATTGTTGCTTTCGCGTTCCTATGCGGATCGCGTGGAACGCCTGCGGAAATTTTCACGCCGCGTGGCCGAAGGCGATTTTCGTCCGCTGCCCGCCGACGGTACCGGAGACGCGCTGGAAGCCCTAGGCGCTTCGTTGAACCAGACCGCGGGCCGGCTGGACCGCACCATTTGTACGCTGACCGAGGAGCGCAACCTTTCGGCGGCGATTCTGGGCTCGATGGTGGAAGGCGTGGCGGTGGTGAACGGCGCGGAGCGCCTGGTGTTTACGAATCCGGGCTTTGCCTCGATTCTCGGGCTGGACGTGCCGCCGGTGGCGGGGAGTTCGCTTCTGGAAGTGGTGCGCCAGACAGAACTCATTGAGGCCGTTCGCTGTGTACTTGCGGGGGAGCCCCGTGTGGAATCGGAAATCGCCACGGGCACCCTGAGGCAGCACTTTTTTGCGGCGACGGTAGCCTCGGTACGCGCGGGTGACACCTCCGGCGCAGTCATCGTGTTGCATGATATTACGGAACTGCGCAAACTCGAGCGCGTCCGGCGCGATTTTGTGGCCAACGTGTCGCACGAATTCCGCACACCGCTGACGGCCATCCAGGGCTTTGCGGAAACGCTGATTGCCGGCGCCATGGACGATCCGCAAAACCGCGGGCGTTTCCTCAACATCATCTTGGAGCACGCGCGGCGGCTGGCGCGGCTGACCGAAGACCTGCTGAAGCTTTCGCAGATGGATGCCGACCGCCTCCAGCTGGAAGTTCGCCCGGTCAAGGTGCCCGCGCTGGTGGAATCCTGCTACGAAACCTCGCGGCATCGCGCCGCGGATCGGGAGCTGCAGTTGACGATGGACGTTTCCGACGATTTGCCGGACGTGGCCGGCGATGCGCGCAGGCTGCAGGAGGTTCTGCAAAATCTGATCGACAATGCCATCCAATACACCTTGCCGGGCGGAAAGATTCACCTGACCGCGGAACACAAAGGCAGCGAGGTGGTATTCACGGTGAAGGACACCGGAATGGGCATTCCGACCGCCGATCAGCCGCGCATTTTCGAGCGCTTTTATCGTGTAGATGCGGCTCGCTCTCGCGAGGCCGGCGGCACCGGTCTGGGTCTGGCCATTGCGAAGCATCTTGTGGAAGTGCAGGACGGCCGGCTTTGGGTGGAGAGCGAAGTCGGGGTCGGGTCCAAATTTCATTTTTCGGTGCCGCTGTTTGACGCGGAGCGCTCCCCGCTGCGTTCCGCTTCTTCTAGCGCTGCAGCCGGTCGGGCCTCGCGCCAGGCCTTTCCGGGAAGTTCCTAAGAGGCTCTTTTCTTTCTATTTATCGCACTGTTACAACCCCGTAATGATTCCACGGCAATCTGCAAATGGAATGCGGCCCCGTGCCCGATTCTGCTTTTGCCGCGGAGGCTCCCAATGGGATCTGCAGCCGGTCTGACGGAAGTCGTGCTCTACGACACGCTGGTCAATTACCTGATTTCCATGGCCCGCGTCGTCGAAAGCGCCATGAACCGGTCGCTCGACGCCATTATTGCCTTCGACAATCTGCGGACCTCCGGCCTTCCCGGCGAAGTCTTCCTCCTCGAGCCCCGCATCAACGAAATGGAAATCATGATTGACGAGCATGCCATCCGCTTGCTCGGGCGCGGCTCGTTTACCGACGACGAGATGCGCCTGGTGGTGGCCGCGCTGAAGATTACCAACGACCTCGAACGCATTGGCGACATCGCCGTGAACCTAGCAGAGCGCGTGATTTCCCTGCGGGAAATGCCTGGCGTACAACCCCCCGAAGAACTGGCACCAATGGCCGAAGCGGTGCGTTCGATGGTCAGCCGCAGCCTGGGCGCGCTGATCTTCCGCAACGCCGAAATGGCCGCACAAGTTCTGGAAAGTGACGACGTGGTAGATCAGTACCGCGATCGCATCTTTGAAAATCTGCTGAGGAACATGACTGAGAACGTGGCCCTGGTCAGCTCCGGCATGCAGTTCGTCCTGGCCACACGGCATCTGGAGCGCATCGCCGACCATGCCACTAACATCGCAGAAGACATCATTTTCTGGGTTCGCGGGCTGGATGTGCGCCACGGGAGAGGCTTGATGGTGCGTCCCGAATCGGAAACGACCACCGTGGGACTGAGTTCTGAGGTCACGGAGAATTCATCTACCCTTCATTCGGACGTGACCCCGAATTGCGAGACTCAAAGCGTTTGAACTTCACTCCACGTCCTACCTCGGGGACCGGTGCACCCCTGGCTCCGGTCCCCTTCTCCTCTCCACTCCCTTGGAACACTTTCCTAGCGATCCCCTTGACCCTGTAGAAGTCTCCAACTACTGTTAAGATGTAGGCCGATGAGAACAGGAATACCGGAGACTCACAGGGCCCCTTTTTGGCAAAGCGGAATGTGTGTCCTCTTAGTGGCTTTGCTCCTGTACAACCCGTTTATAGCCCTGTACTGCTCTCACGGCCCCAATTCGGTACACTCTCCAGAACGCAACCGCGCGACGGTCGGCTCATCCGAACTACAACATTTGGGCTCCATCCACGACACCCAGCAGCCAGATTTGACCATGGAAGAAAATCGCGACGAGCGCGCGGTGCCGGTAGCAAGTAATGTGGCCCGTGGGTTCGAGCGAGAGGAAGAAGTACCGCAACAGGCGTTTTTCAACAGAGTCTGGTCACGGCCCCCACCCACACTGTAAGCCACCGATTATTCCTCTGGTTCTGATAGAAGAGGGTCAGAGGAGCCCAGTATTCCCTAATGCCCGGGTTGTCTCGGCCCTATTTTCGGAACCTCCGCGCGGACAGGAAACCCGCCTGGAAGGTGAGTGAGGATCCTTCACTAAGGACAGGCTATGGCAAAGAGGAATCAGATTCTGATTGTCGGCACAGTCTCTGTGGCGCTGATCGTCCTGTGGCTGAGTCTGCGCCACGGGAAGACGGAGGCAGACAGCGCGGATAAATCCCACGGAGAAGTGGTGGCTGCCGTAGTCAAAGTCGAGCGCCACGACCTGGGAACGGAGCTCACGCTGGCGGGGGCGTTCAAGCCGTTTCAGGACGTGGATGTCCACGGAAAAGTGGCGGGGTA
>DATFSI010000214.1:0-5420 GCA_035262705.1 Candidatus Acidiferrum sp.
CTACAAGTTTGACATTGTGTTGAACGGGCGTGAATCCACACCGTGGGAAGAATGAAATGAGCCTGCAGGCAACGACTTCACAAACCGTGGGTCCTTATTTCCGGATCGGCATGACCTGGCTGTTCAAGGACGATCTGACCGACCCGGGAATCGCGGGAGAACGCGTGGTGATCAGCGGCAAGGTTCTCGACGCCGATGGGCATGGAGTCTCCGATGCGGTGCTGGAATTCTGGCAAGCCAATGCACAAGGGAAATACGCGCACCCGGACGACCGGCCACATAAAAGTGAGGAGCCCGGCTTCACGGGTTTTGGGCGCGTGCCTACGGCGGAGGATGGAAACTTCCGGTTTACGACGATCAAACCAGGCGGCGTGCCGGGGCCCGACGGCAAATTCCAGGCGCCGCACATCGTGGTATCTGTGTTCATGCGCGGATTGCTGAAGCGGCTCATCACGCGCATCTATTTTCCCGGCGAGCCGGCGAATGCCTCGGACTTCGCGCTTAACCTCGTGGACTCAGCAAGGCGTGGCACACTCATCGCGAAGCAATCCGCGCAGGACAACACCGCTCTGGAATGGAATGTTGTCTTACAGGGTCCGGCAGAGACTGTCTTCTTCGATTGCTGAGCGCGCGTTTCAGCCCCAGATGCGGCGCGCGGTGTCCACAACCAGCTTCAGCTTGGCCCATTGCTGGTCCTCCGTGAGCAGGTTGCCCTCGGCGGTGGAGGCGAATCCGCATTGCGGGCTCAGCGCCAGATTTTCCATCGGCACATAGCGCGAAGCTTCCTCAATCCGCTGCATCAGCACCGCGGGATCTTCCATGCGGGGCACTTTGGTACTTACCAGTCCCAGCACGACGGTTTTGCCCTTCGGCACGAAACGCAACGGAGCAAACGTGCCGGAGCGCTCATCGTCATACTCCAGCAGGAAACGGTCCACTTCCAGCGAGCCGAAAAGTTTTTCGGCGATGGCGTCGTAGCCGCCTTCCGCGTACCAGTGGCTGCGGTTATTGCCGCGGCAGAGGTGGATAGCCAGCGTGACGCCTTCGTGCCGCGCGGCGCGCAGGCAGGCGTTGTCGGCGCGAATCGCTTCGTTGAGGGCGGTCTCCGGATCGGTTTGCAGCTCTGTCTTAATCCACTCGCGCCACTTGGGGTCCATGTAGTAGCTGTAGCGCGGCGCGTCAATCTGGATATAGCTCACGCCGTCGACGGCGAGATTCTTCAGATCGCTCTTCATAATTTCGACGATGTCCCACAAAAGGGCGGAATGATCCTTATAAATCTTGTCGGTGACACCGCGCTTAAAGGAGATGGCGGGGAATTGCGTGGCGCTCGGCAGAGTCACCTTGATGGGCAGCGAGCTATGGGCTTTCAGGAACGGCAGCTCATGTCCCGTCAGCGGCCGCGCCTGGCGAAGTTTGGAGGTCACGATTCCTGTGACGCCGATGTTGACAGTGGCGGTGGACGCGCCGGAATGCCAGCCGCGGCCCACGGCGTCGGCCAGATCGAAGCCCTGCACTGCATCAATGAAATCGCTCATGAAGTTCCGACGGCGAAATTCGCCGTCGGTAGCGCATTCGAATCCCAGTTCCTTTTGCCTGGCCAGGACGCGGAGGATGTGCTGGTCTTCGAGGCCCCGCAACTCGGCGGGCCGCGCCGATTCGCGCGCTTTTAGCAACTCGGGGGGCCGCAGGAGGCTTCCGATGTGATCCGCTTTGTGAAGGGCCCCCACGGTTTATTGCTCCCCGGGACCCAGCCAGATTTCCGCCGCGGGCTTCGCGCTTAGCGCGCTCAAGAAGTGTCCCTCGACGCGCAGCAAACCCATCGCCAATCGCGCGGCGATTTCCGTCACCAGCGCGACCTTATCGGCAAGTTCCTTGCCGCGGAAGCGCTGCGTCGGCCCGGCGATGCCCACGGCGGCAATGACGCGCTCGTGGGCACAGAATACCGGCGCCGCCACACCGCTCAAACCGCGATCGAGTTCTTGGTGGTCCACGGCGTAGGCCCGTTGGCGAATCAGCCGCAAATTCTCTTTCAATTGCGCTAGCTGTGTAATCGTGAACGGGGTGTGCTGGCGGAGACCCGTCCGCCGCACGACCTCTTCCATTTCGCTTTCGGCGAGATACGCCAGGATCGCTTTGCCTGCGGCCGTGCAATGCGCCGGAAAGATCGAGCCGACTGGCGTGCAAACGGTGATTACGGTGTGGGGTGAGTCGAGTCGATCCAGGCAAATCGCGCCACCCGGCGCGGGTGTTGCCAAGCTGACGGTTTCCCGCGAGCGGCGCGACATCTCGACCAGGAAGCGGTGCGCTTCGGTGCGCAGCTTCCGCGAGGCGACCGCGCGGCCGCCAAGTTGATGAAGCTTCAGTCCCAGGCGATACCGTTCGCTCTGCGTGTCGCGCTCGATCAGGTCGAATCTCTCCAACGTGCGGAGCAGCCGGAGCACTGTGGCCTTGCTGAAGCCAAGCCTCGCGGCCAATTGGCTTGCACTCGATTCCGGTGCATGCTCGCCCACATACACCAGCACGCGCAGCGCCTGTTGCAGGGACCGGCCCGAGTCTTCCTCGCGCGGGAGTCTCTGGTTCGACGGCTCACGAATTAACCTGGCTGTCGCCGGCATGGTTCTCTCAAGGTCGCTTTTTCGATAACAAACTGCTAGAAATGCTCTGCCTCGGCGGCTGAGTCCCAGACCGCGGCAGGACCAGGGACGGGGCCTGGGCCAAAGCCCGGCGTCGCCAAAGAAAACCGGAATACAGACAAGCTCGTTCGCGGTGTCAGAATGAGAACTTCACGGCAAATTGCAGCTGCCGCGGGTTCAACATTGTTCTCGGTTTCCCAAAGCTTGGATTGGGACCAACCGGGATGAATGCGCACTTCGACGATACGTCCGGCGGGAAGCATGAAGCGCCGACAGCATCGGAAACTGGTGTGGCAGCAAAGCTCCCGACACCGGGAATCACAAGGCCGTTCGTGGATACTGGACAGGCTGCGGAGGCTGCACGTTGCTGGAGGGCAATGCTGGTGGCGTCCTTGTAATTCCGGGGAATCGCTCCACCGCAAAAGACGGGCGAACCATAAACGGGAGTTACTTCATCTACGTTCGGACGATTCAAGAGGTTGAAGGCATCAAAAATCAGATCGAGTTTCTTGGTCTCTTTGAGATGGATGGTGCGCGAAAGGCGGAGGTCCCAGCTGCGCATAGCGTCGCCGAAGTAGGTGTTCCGGGGAATCACCGTCTGGCAGTTGCTTACCGTGGGACATCCGTTGGAACCCGTGGCTCCGGAGAAGAATGGTGCGCCTCCCACACGATCCGTTGCGCCGCCGGCAAGGTCAAAGAAGGTGGCATTTCCGGCGAAAATGGTAAACGGTCGTCCCGTCTGAAGGGTAATGATGCTGCTCAGCGCGAAATTGCGGTACCAGCCGGTGGTCGGAGCGGTCAGCGTAAAGTTCGTGACGAAGCGATGGCGCAGGTCCTGGTTGGAGTTGCTACGCTCCATGTGGTAATCGAACTGATTCACGGGAAGATTCACGAAGGTGGTGAAGTTTCCATTGTCGATGGTGTGCGAATAGGTGTAGTCGGCATTCAAGGTCAAATACTTGCCTATCCTCTCCAAGCCGGTGACCGTAAGGCCATGGAACGCGGCATTAGCCACGTCATTGTTGTAGTCGATGAGGCCTGCACTGATAGTCTGCAGCCCGCTCAACAGGGCGCCGGCAAAAAAAGGACCTAACCCGGCTAGTGCCCCAGTGCCGAGTGCAGGAGCGCCAGTGCACCCTGAAGTTTGCCCATTGGCATCAAGCAAACCAGGCACCCATTCATTTCCACCGGGAAAAGGGAGGCTCAGCGGATCGGTTGGCGTGGCCGTTTTCGTTGTTCCCACCGGGCACGGAACGTTCAGGTTGTTTCCACGCACCAGTTTGTGGCCCCCGACAAACAGATAGCTGACACTCATGGCAAAGCCGTGGCTGAACTGCCGGTCTATTTCCAGGCTGCCTTGCTCGGCATAAGGGATGCGGGCTTTGTGGTCCATTCCTCCCGAACCGACGCCGCACGCTCCCGTCAGGAAACAGGTTCCAGCCAGGGTCACATTTCCACCGGGCAGGGTGAATGCGTCATAACCGCCGGTATTGATGATGTTTGCCGCAATGGCAGCAGCGCCGTTGGGCGTCGCAAAGAGCTGATAGCCCTGGGTGGCCTGCCCGAGATTGGATTGGATCATGGGCAGTTGTTGCGGTAGCACACCGGCAGAAGAGCATGCGGTCGAGACGGAAGACGGGGCGTGATTGTCGCACAGATAGCCAGCCACGACCTTCTGCGTGTTGGGAACGAAGAAGAAGGTCAAATTGTAGCGGTCGTCAAAAATTCCGAAACCCGCACGAATGACCGTCTTGCTGTCCGGCGAGTAGGCGAAGCCGATACGCGGCTGCCATCCCCGGTAATCCTTGTTGACAAAGTTGGACAGTCCGGATTCGTACTCCCACCGCAGTCCGTAGTTGAAGGTCAGTTTGCGCGTGATCCGCCACTGATCTTGAAAGAATCCGGCCCAGTAACCGTGGTCAATCTCCTTGCTGTAATGGTTGAAGAGGCTGGGCTGATAGGCGTTGGCCCAAGTCTGCGTGTTGAGCGGATTGTTGGCCGCCGTAACCAGCGGCGCGCAGCCGGTAGAGCAGATGTTGGGATCGGTGGGCAGGGGCACGCCGGCGTAAACGACCACAACGCCGTTGGGGCCCTGGGTTTCGTCGACGGTGTTGCCCTTCACGGGGCATCCCGAGGTGGCGGCGCTGCCGGACTGTGCTACATCGGGCGGCAGCGCCGCGCCGCCTCCGTACAGGTTGTTGTAAAAAGCGGCGAAGTTGGCCAAGCAGTCAATCGGCGTAGCGCCCGCAGCGGGTATGAGCAAGCGGGCAGGAGTGAAGCCCGGGAAGTTATCCAGGCTCAAAACGTAGTTGCCGTCAAAGCCGAATTTCCAGACGTGATTGCCCTTCACCCAGGAGAGGGAATCGGAAAACTGCACGCGGCTTTCGTACTTGCGGTCGTCGGTGCCGAAGTTGTGGCCGAGCTCGAGATCGTTGAGCAAGCTGAAGTCGGGCTGGCCGGTCATGCCGGGGAAGTTGTAATGCCGCCTGGCGTATTGCACCAAGGCCGAATTGACCAGGTGCGGCTTCAAGGTTGAAACCAAGGTGCCGAACAGAGACTGGTCGCGGATGAACAGGTCGCGGCCGCCGCTGGGCGTGCCGATGCCGCCGCCATCCAGCGTTTGCCCGACCAGGGTACCCGTGGAGCGCGTGTCCTCGATGTTGTAGCGAATCCCCAGCCGGTTATTGGCACTGATCTGGTGATCTACCCGCACGAAACCCCAATCATCGTCGGTCGTCTTCAGGAAGCCGTTGAGGTAGCCCTCGTACGCCGCATGGGTATCGC
>DATFSI010000215.1:0-20527 GCA_035262705.1 Candidatus Acidiferrum sp.
CACGCTCGACGCGCACGTTGTCGCCCTCGATTCCGCCACGGGCAATGTTCTTTGGGATGTGAAAGCGGCGGACTACACGCAAGGCCATGCCTTCACCGTTGCGCCCCTCGTCGTGAAAGACAAGGTTATCGTCGGCGTCTCCGGCGGCGAATATGGAATCCGGGGTTTCATCGATGCCTACGACGCCGCCACAGGTAAGCTCGCCTGGCGTTTCTACACGGTTCCGCTTCCGGGTGAGCCGGGCGGCGACACCTGGCCCGACGCGCAATCCGCTGCCCGTGGCGGCGCTCCCGCCTGGGTCACCGGCAGCTACGACCCGCAGCTTAATCTTCTCTTCTGGCCTACGGGAAATCCCTCGCCTTCAGACGATGGCGGCGTTCGCAAAGGAGACAATCTCTACTCGAATTGCATCCTGGCCCTGAATCCGGATACCGGGAAGCTGCAGTGGCATTTCCAGTTCACGCCCTTCGATCTCCACGACTGGGATGCAACCGAGGTTCCTGTCCTTCTCGACACCCAGCTCAACGGCGCGGCGCGCAAGCTCCTGCTCGATGCCAACCGCAACGGTTTCTTTTACGTTCTCGATCGCACCAACGGCCAATTCCTCTTCGCCAAACCTTACGCCACGCAAACCTGGGCCAAGTCCATTGGTTCTGCCGGCAAACCGGTCATCCTCCCCGCCTCTGCGCCCAGCGAAGAGGGAGTCCGCACATGTCCCGGCGCCGCCGGCGCCACCAACTGGATGTCTCCCAGCTACAGCCCCCAAACCAGTCTGTTTTACGTTTCGGTGCGCGAGCAGTGCGACGTTTTCTACACCCATAGGCAACCCTTTGTCGCCGGCAGGCCTTACATCGGCAGCGTTTATATGCCTGCGGCAAAGGAAAAAGATTGGGGAGCGGTCCGGGCCATCGATCCAAAAACCGGGGAAATCCGCTGGGAGTACAAGGAATTTTCCGCTCCCTGGGGTGGCAATCTTTCGACGGCCGGGCATCTCGTCTTTACCGGGGATCTGGAAGGCAATCTCATTGCGCTTGATGCCGATACCGGCAAGCACCTCTGGCATTTCCAGACCGGTGCTGCCATCTATGCCGCGCCAATCACCTACGAACTCGGCGGCCGTCAGTACGTGGCTATTCCCTCCGGCACCACGCTTTTGACGTTCGCTCTTCCTGCAACCAATCCCTGATTCCTCTCCGAAGCCCTGACCAAGGCAAGGATCCTGGTGCTTCCTCAGCGCACACCTTTACGCATAAAAGGGCGGACCGCGAAATCAATCTAATTTTCGGGGGAAGTGCGGCTGTCAGGGTCGGCGGCGTTCCGACAAATACTGGCTGACAATGGAGAATACGAACAGCGCAAAGACCGCAAAGGCTAGGAGCATCACCAACACGGGGCTACCTCCAGCACCCCTTTTTCGAGCAACCCCGTTGCCAACTCCTCGCGCCCTATTTTCAACGATTTACGCTTGTCATCGTTACCTCGCAACTGTCGCCCCGCGGCAACACTCTGACGGCTGTTTCCGCCACTCCGCCATTTCGGCCTATGACCTTTGGGCTATTACCCGAAGGTTGTCAGTTCAAATCTGACCCCGCAACCATCCGAGCGCCACCACCCCAAAGGAGTGGCGCTCGATCTTTTTCCAATGCAGTTCCTAATAGATCCCAATCTCCAACAGTAAGAATACTGTCTTAGGCTGTCTCAGACTCGCCTTGTTCCTTGGCTTTTCGAGCGCTGTAAGCCACCGCAATGCCCGCCGCTAGGCGGGCGTTGGCGACGAGCAAAGCGATATTGGTTTGCAAGGTTTTACCGCCGCTGTTGCGGGCCAACTGCTCGAGTAAGAATGGCGTCACTGCTTTGCCACGAATGCCCGCCGCTTCTGCGGCTGCTACAGCGCCGGAGATGAGAGATTCGACTTCGGCGCGCGGCAGTGCGTTCTCGGCGGGCGGAGGATTGACGATGAGCATGCCTGAGGTTGTACCTTGCCCGAGGCGGCCGAGATCTCGGTGAATGCACATCAGGCGGGCGGCTTCATCAGGGGTGTCAACACGATGCTGGAGGAGCAGGTTGCTTTCGCGTGAGTAAAAGGCGGGAAAGTTATTGGTTGCATAACCCACGACAGGGATGCCCAGGGTTTCGAGAACTTCGACTGTCCGTGGAAGATCGAGGATGGCCTTGGCGCCGGAACAAACGACAGCCACAGAAGTGCGGGCGAGCTCGGTAAGATCGGCGGAGATGTCGAAGGTGCTTTCGCTGCCTCGATGCGCTCCGCCAATCCCGCCGGTAGCAACGATGTTTATGCCCGTTCGGGCAGCGACGAAGACAGTGGCGGCGACGGTGGTGGCGCCCGGCCTGCGGGAGGCGAGGATGGCGGAAATATCGGAGCTGCTGGCCTTGGCCACATCGGGGGTTTCGGCGATACAGACGATTTGCTCTTCGGTGAGTCCCACGACGAGCTGTCCGTTGAGGACCGCAATGGTTGCAGGGAGTGCGCCAGCTTCGCGAACGACAGCTTCCATCTGGAGAGCCGTGTCGAGATTGCGCGGCCGGGGGAGGCCGTGGGCAATTACCGTGGATTCCAACGCTACTATGGGCCCGCCGACGACTAGCGCAGCGGCAATGTCGGAGCGGACAGAAATGAGCGAATCCACACTACCTCCTGCCTGAAGCATGGTCTTACCACAAACGCGCGGTGAGGGAAACTTGCGGCTGGTGAAACTTCGTTTAGGCGTTAATCACGGTGGTAAAATTTCGCGCGATGTGCAAACCAAGACATAAAAGCCCAGAAATCCTTGTGCTCGGCGACCTCAACGTGGACATCATCGGTCGCGTAAGATCCTGGCCTGAGCCGGGCCAGGAATGTTTAGCGGAACGGCTGGAGCTGCATTGTGGTGGCGTTGGAGCGAATTGCGCTCTGGCTTTGCGGCGGTGGGGCGTTTCTGTGCAGGTGGTCGGATGCGTTGGCAAAGACGATTTCGGTGGATTTCTGCTGAAAATCTTAGCCGCAGACGGAGTGAACGTGCGATGCGTGCGGCGCACCGGTAAAGCAATGACCGGGATGCTGTATATCAACGTGACGGCCGACGGACAGCGAACCTTTTTTGGCAGCCGCGGAGCGAATCAATTGGTGGGCCGTTTGGGACCGAGTGAATCGAGCCTACTGGCGCGCGCTCGGGCAGCCAGCCTGATGGGTTACAGCTTTCTGGAAGAGGGCGGTGAAGCGGCGGCGCAACAGATTATTGCTGCGGTTCGCCGAAAGAACGGCTGGGTGTCTTTGGATGCAGGTATGGAGCCGAGCAAGAAGATTCCGGGGAAAATTTTGCGAGTAGCGAAGACAGTGGATCTGTTTTTCGTGAGCAACGAAGAGGCAACGACGCTGACTGGTTATTGCGAACCGGAAAAAGCGTTCAATTCGCTCCTGGATCTAGCAATTCCCAAGGTCGTTATGAAAATGGGGAAGCGGGGATGCTTGATTGTCGATGAGGGAACGGTGCGTCAGGTCCCTTCATTCGCAGTGTGCGCAGTGGACTCGACCGGGGCGGGCGACGCATTTACGGCGGCGTTTCTGCAAGGGCAACTGCGAGGATGGCACATTGCTGAAGCCGCGCTGGCAGCAAACGCAGCAGGCGCTGTAGCGGCCGGTGTGGTCGGGGCTGGGGAGCGATTGCCAACGCTGCAGCAAATCGTGCGGGTGTTGAGCGCACAGCGGCTGAAGAAGCCGTGGGACGCAGTTCGCTTCCAGGTGCTGCGACGCCTCAGTGGGAAATGACGCGGGCGAGTGACGACCATGGCGAGAGACCGCCATTGGCTTCCGCGCATAGCGCTTTTTTTTCGTCCCAGTGGCCGTCGCCGCTGTATTTTTAGCAGCTGGCGAGAAGGGCGTTCGATTGGATTCGACCTTGCTGTAAACAGGAAGCTCGAACGCACAAAAAACTGACTTTGTTCGGTATTGTTCGTTGCTCCCTGGGCGGCCTGTTCTCAGTGGTCGCTGTGCTCTCTCTCCGCGTCTTCTGTGTTCCTCACCACCCAAAAACAAACGGCGCGACCGTCGGCGCGCCGCCTAACCAGTTACCTGTTATCTCGACGCTGCCCGCCCTGTTTTCGATTCACTGCTCTCCGCTCCACAATTCTCACACCTTGTTTAAATGAATCGACCCATCCCCCGTCCGCACTACGATGGCCTGCCCCCCACCGTTCATCTTTCCGGAGATTTTCGTGGAACTGAAGGTTCCCTCTACGGTTACGGGAAATCCCAGGCTGATCCTCCCATCGTGTGTGCTGGCGTCCAGGTTTGCCTGCAAATCACCGGGCAGGTCCAGGTCCACGCTGCCGTCGCCGGTGTGGATGTTCCATGGCGAAGTCACCTTCGAGCCGCGATCCACGTGGGCGGTCACGCTGCCGTCGCCGGTCTTGATATTCAGCGAGTCAAAGCGGCCCTGGACATTTACGTGCCCGTCGCCCGTGGTAAGGTCCGCGCGGCCGTCCAGGTCGCGGCCTTCAATATGTCCGTCACCCGTGTGCAGGCGGATGTTTCCTTTGGCCCCTTGTACCGTGATGTGCCCGTCGCCCGTGCGCACATCTAGGTTGCCGGTAATGGAGTCGGCTTCGACCGACCCGTCCCCGGTAGTCACTTCGAGGTCTGCGTCTTTCGGCATGTGGATTTCCACACGGATGTTGGTGCGCCGGACCGCAAACCCGATATGAAATCCGCTCGTCTTGGCCGTTACCGTGACGCTATCGCCGCTCTGGGTGGCCTCAACGTGCAAATCGCGATCCAGTTTGTATCCCGTGTATTCGACGCGTACTTCCACCTGCTTGATATCGCCCGTGGATACCCGAACGGCCCCGTCATCGGTCTGCACATGTAGTTGGGCATGGCCGGTCACCGTGAAGGTCTTCACCACCTCGTCTGCCCGCGCCGCTGGAGCCGTCATCACCGCCCCGGCCAATACCATCCCTGCCAACGCCACCCCGGCCCATTCTCTGGTCCTTCTCATCAACGCTCCTCCGCCTTGCTTAACCGTTCTATAACCAGAAACGTATCACCCGCCCAAAATGTTCCCTTGCACCGCAGGCGCGGCTTTATGCCCCTTCTTTCGCTTTTGCCCCCGTACGACGAACTAAAAGACAATCATTAGCGAGGAGCCAACTCGAGATTGCATCCGATTCTGGGCCAATAATAAACGGGTTACGATGCCCAAGACGCCCTGTTTGATAACGTATGCGCACCCAGACCACGGGAACTCGATAGATAACAGAGTTGCGAGTTACAAGGAGAAGGCGATACCGTAGATTTTCCATTTTCTACTTCTTCGCCGCCTTTTTCTTCTGCCCCGGCTTGGCCCGCAGCGCGCCCAAGAACTCCTCACAGGGCAGGGTATTGATCACGTCTTTCTTCTCCAGCCAGCCCCGCCGCGCCATAGTCACTCCATAACGGATAAACGCCAGGTTTGCCGCCACGTGGGAGTCGGTGGAAATCACCACCTTGACGCCGCGCTCCCTGCACATCCGCAAGTACACCTCTTTCAAGTCCAGGCGGTCAGGATATGAATTGCACTCCATCGCCACGCCGTGCTTCGCGCAGGCGTCCAGCACCTTTTCCATGTCGTAGTTGAAGCCTTCGCGTTTCAGCAGCAGTCGCCCGGTCGGGTGCCCGATGATCTGCGCATAGGGGTTCTCGATCGCCGCCAGCATGCGCTCGGTCATCTCCGCGCGGTCCAGATTGAAATACGAATGGATGGAGCAGACCACCACGTCTAGTTGTTCGAGGATCTCGTCCGAATAGTCGAGTGACCCGTCCTTCAGAATGTCCACTTCCGAACCCACCAGCACCCGGATGCCCAAGCCCTTTTTATCCGCCGCGCGTAGCTTGGCGGCATGCGCCTCCATGCGCTTTTCATCCAGACCGTTCGCCACCGTCACGGCCTTCGAATGGTCGGTGATGGCGATGTAGTTGTGGCCCAGCTTGCGCGCCGCCTCCGCCATCTCCTCGATGGAGTTCTTTCCGTCGCTCGCCGTGGTGTGCATCTGCAGGTCGCCTTGGATGTCCCGCAACTCAAGTAACGCGGGAAGCTTGTGCTTTTCCGCCGCAGCAATCTCTCCGGTGTTTTCGCGCAACTCCGCGGGCACAAACTCCAGCTTTAGTTTCGAATAGATTTCCTCTTCGGTCCGGCTGGCGACGTGCTTTTCGCCCTTCAGCGTGGCCAACTGATACTCGTTCAAGGTCCAGCCCATGTCATTTGCGCGCCCGCGCAGCGCCACGTTGTGTTCCTTCGACCCGGTGAAATAGAGCAGTGCCGCGCCGAAATTTTCCTTCTCAAGCAGGCGCACATCCACCTGCAGGCCGTCCTCGAGCATGAAACTGACCTTGTTCTCCCCATGCGCCAGCGTCTGGTCAATCCCCGGATACTTCAAGATGTATTTCGCGAGCTCGTCCACCAACTCCTGCCGCTTGGCGGGCGGGCTCTTCGCCTTTTTGTCTTCCGCCAGCGTCACCAGCAAATCCAGATCGCCAATGGTTTCCTTGCCGCGCCGCAACGACCCCGCCGGGGTCACCGACTCGACCAGCTTCCCGTACTTCTCGATGTACGCGGCAATCGCTGTGGCCGCGTCCTCTCCCCGGCTGATCAGGAATCTGCCGGTGGATTTCTTGAACACCTCCACAGCCTTCAGGATGTTCTGCTCGCTCTTTTCGCCAAAGCCCGGCAAGTCCCGCAGCTTTCCTTCCTTCGCGAGCTTCTCCACGTCGGCAACGCTGCCGGCCTTGAACTCGCTCCACAAAAACGCCGCCTTTTTCGGTCCTAGCGATTGCAACTCCAGCACCTGCAGGATCGTTTCGGGATATTTCTTTAGCAGCTTTTTGCGTAGGGAGTAGTCGCCGGTCTCGACGATCTCCGTCAGGTGCTCGACCATGCGCTCGCCAATTCCCGGCAATTCCTCGAGCTTTTCCGGCGTCTGCACAAGTTGCGCCACCGATTCCGTCAGGCTGTCGATCAGTTCCGCCGCCTTTTCGTAACTCCGGTAACGCCCAATAATGGCGCCATCAATCTGGAGAAGGGAAGCGGTGTCCCGCAAAATTTTGGCGATCTGTTTGTTGTCCATCGTTTGTTCACCCGAAACAACCGCCCGCAATTATAGTCCTAAATAAATGAACCCGAGGGTGTGTCACCCTCGGGCTTGGGAATAGGCAATTTTATGCGGTGATGCGAGGCGTTTTAGAGGGAAGCGCGCTTTTGGGGCCAGTGGAAAATGGCCTCGCGTACTCGCTCCATCGTTCCCTTGGCGGACTGGCGGGCCTTGGAGCTGCCGGCGTCGAGGATTTCCAGGACGCGCTTGGGATGCTGCTCGTAATCAAGCCGCTTTTCACGTACCGGAGCAATCCACCTGATGAGGTTCTCCGCCATGGCGGCTTTGCATTCGATGCAACCGATGCCCGCCGTCGTGCAGCCCTTGCGCACCCAGTCCAGTCGGCCGGGATCGCGTTCGGGCGTCGAAAATAGCTTGTGCCAGTCATAGACGGGGCAGACGTCGGGATTGCCAGGGTCCGTGCGCCGCTTCCGCGCCGGGTCTGTCACCATCACTTTGGTCTTCTTCCGTATTTCCTCATCCGATTCCGAAAGCATGATGGCATTGCCATATGACTTCGACATTTTGCGGCCATCGAGACCGGGAATGCGCGGAGTTGGAGTTAGCATCGACTCGGGTTCGGTCAGAACCCCTCGATAAACAAAATACCGGGCGTATTTTTCCATCTTTTCGAGAAAATTGGTCTTGCCCCATTCCAGGGCGGCCGTCCGTATGCTTCTTCTCCATGCTTCGTGAAACAGTTCGTAAGGCTCACCTCCTAGCTTCGGAAGTACTGTGCCGATGTAGCGAGCCGCTTGCTGGTCCTTATCGATGCCTGCCATATCAATTTCGAGACCGTAAAAGGTGTTAAACCGCCGGACCAGTTCGCGGCTGAACTCGACATGCGAAACCTGGTCTTCGCCGACAGGAACGACGAGGCCCTTCCCAAGTTCGGAATAGACTGCGATGTCGGCGGCCTGGAGGACGGGATAACCGAGGAAGCCGTAGGTGTGCAGGTCCTTGTCCTTGATTTGCTCGAGCTGCTCCTTGTACGTCGGGACGCGTTCGAGCCACCCGAGCGGGGCGATCATCGAGAGCAGTAGATGCAATTCCGCGTGTTCCGGCACCAGCGACTGCAGAAAGATCGTGGACTTGGCCGGGTCAAGGCCCGACGCCAGGAAATCAATCGTGACTTGCAGCGAGTTCTCGGCGACGGCCGAAGTATCCGCGTAATCCGTCGTCAGCGCGTGCCAGTCCACCACGCAGAAAAAGCAATCGTAAGCGGGATCTGCCTGCAGCCACACCCAGTTTTGCAGCGCGCCGAAATAGTGCCCGATATGCAGCCGCCCGGTGGGCCGCATTCCGCTTAGAACGCGATTCGTAGCCGTCGTGGACAAGTCGTCTTGAACCTCATTGCCTTGGAATGACAGGGCGAATTTAGAAGGATATCAGATATCCGTAAGCCGATATCACAAAGCGAAACAGGACACGCCGGTCGCCGCTAAGGCAAACTCCAAATGAACTTGAGGGTGGTTCGTACGATCTAACGCCTCAAATTTTCCGCTCTTTCCGTGTCTTTAGAAACAGGAGGAAGGGTGCAGTTACTTCGATGACCAGTTCGGCGATTCGTTGTGGCCGCTCGTCGTCAACTGGTGAGGCTGTGAGCCATCGGCCAGCATGGTCCAGATCTGGCGCGAGCCACCGCGTGTCGATTCAAACACGATGTGCCGCCCGTCGGGAGCCCAACTCGGCCTCTCGTTGCGCCCCATGTCGCGGGTCAGCTCGATAATGCGCTGCGAAGCCACATCCATCACGTAAATGTCGTAATTACCCGAGGGCCGTCGCCAGGCGAAGGCCAGAAGTTGGCCGTTCGGGGACCACGCCGGATCGACGATGTAGCCCTTGTCGGGAAGATCGATCTTCTGCGCATTGCCGCCATCAGCGTTCATCATGTAAAGCTGCGGGAGGCCGCCGCGATCACTGATAAAGGCGACGGTCGTGCCCGTGCGCGGATTCCATGCCGGCGAGGTGTCCCCACCCGTGCCAGCATAGGTAATTCGTTTCGGCCGGTTACCGCTGGCATCGGACACGTATAGCGCCGGCGTCCCCTGCATGGAAGAAGAGAACATTACCTGCGTGCCGTCCGGCGACCATGAGGGCGAAGAGTTGGTGCCCCGGTAACGCGCAAACGAGACAATTTTCCCCGCGTCAAACGAATACATGCAAATCTGCGCGCTCACGACTCCGCCGGAGGGCTCAAAACACGTGAACGCGATGCGCGAAGCGTCCGGCGACCAGCGGGGGGTGAGCGAAATCGTTCCCAGCGACGTCAGTGAATGCTGGTTGGCGCCGTCATAGTCCATGACCCACACTTCTTTCCGCCCCGTGCGCGAGCTGATAAACGCGATCTGCGTCGAACCGATCCCCGGGAAGCCGCCCGACAGCTTGGAAATAATCTCATCGGCGAACTGGTGCGCAAATTTGCGGACCTGCGCGTCGGTCGGCGCGCCGCGGTATACCTTGCCGACCACCGCTTCGTTGGAAGGGCTGCGTACGTCGTACATCCACGCGGAAATGGCCACGTCGCTCGCCGATTCCACCAGGTTGCCAAAGGCCACGAAATTGGAGTTGAGCGGCGGGTCGGTCCACGTCTGCTTCTGTAATTCGTTGGGCGCGGAAGGGACCTGCGCGGGATAAAAGCTGGGCGACACGACTTCGATCACGCCCGAAAAAGAAAGATCGTCGCGGACCACATCGGTAAACAGCGTGGCGTGCGCCTTTGCGGCCTCCGACCGTGGGGCAAAGTCCGTCACCGCAATACGTGGCTTTTCAACGCCCAGGCCAGTACCCGTGCGGAACCAATCTTGCGCGAAGGAGGGTATGGCAAACAGGAGTAGGGCAAAAGTGGCGAGCAGTGAGTGGCGAACGACGAGACGCAGAGTTGCGGGCAAGTGGGCCTCCGAGAATAATTGGGCTGAAGAAATAGTTTAGGACAAATCTCTTCACGCTGCGGCGAAAAGTTGCGCGCTACTTCACCATCGCCAGATCGAAATCAAACGTCACGTCAACGTAGGCCCCGGAATAGTCCGCCGGCAGGGCAGGGAATTTGTCGATACTCAGCAGCGTGCGAGTCGCGGAGTCATCCATCGAGCGATTCCCGCTCGAAGTCTCCAGGCGAATGTTGCCCACCGTGCCGTTACGAAAGATGCGAAATGCAATTGTCGTCTTGGCGCGCCGCGCCGCACGCACCGAGGGGTCGATGGACGTCTGAATCCAGTTTTGGCTGATCGCGCGGCGAACGGACTCCACATACCAGCCGTAGCGCGTCGCAAATTCCCCACCGCCCTGTCCTTGTATGGCCACGCCGCTCGAATAGGCCCCCGGCGTGTCCGCATAGCCCGTGGGAATGTTCATCTGGCCGCCCTTGCCATAGGGCACGGCGTTATCCGGCGGCTTGGTCTTGTTTTCGAAAACTTTGGATTTCTTGGACGGCGGGGGAGGAGGCGTCTTTTCCTTGAATTTTAGAATCTGCGTGGCATCGGGTTTCGGTTGCTCGATTTTGGGTTCTTCTTCGGCGAGGCCTTTGGTGGGATCGACGACCTGGCTCGGAGTCGGGACAATCGGCTGCGGCATCGGAATGCCTGCATTCGCCACCAGGCTCACCTTCACGCTGGAATCGTTACTGCCTCCCCCCACGCCGCCCCAGCCCTCGCCATGCGGGTTCAGCCAGATGCCTGCGAGCAGGGCCACCGCGATCCCGATGTGCAGCCATGCCGAGTAGCCAAAGTACCGGCGGAAGGAAAACGGATCGTACATGGAAGCATGCGCGGTGCTCATAGTCTTAGAACGGCTGGCTGCTCAACTCTTGCATAGTCTGGCCACCCTGGCGCATCAGCGGTTCCGGTTGTTAATCGGTTGTGTGACGATGCTGATGTTAGCGACCCCGGACTGACGCAGCGAATCAATCACCGTGGCAAACGCTCCGAACGGCACGGTTTCATCCGCTCGCAAGAATACCGCCTCTCCCGCCTTCTTCTGCTGCTTTTTGATTTTGTCGGCTAGCTGATGAATGTTGACCGGATCGTTTCCCAGGTAGATGCGCTGGTCCTTGTCGATGGTCACCACGAGGCGCTGCTCGGTGATTTCCTTTACGGTGTGCGTCTTCGGCACGTCCACTTCGATTCCGGACTGCAGAATCGGCGCGGTAATCATGAAAATAATCAGCAACACCAGCACAACGTCAATAAAGGGCACCATGTTGATGTCGGAGAGGGATGTCTGCGTGGCTTTGCTCAGTTGCGGCATCGTCGGCCTCTACGCGGATGTCACGTAAACGTCTTTTCGATTTGCGCCGCAAATTCCAACGCAAACATATCCAGGCGCTGCGCTAGGTCGCGGATATCCTGCAGAAAATAGTTGTACGCAATGAGCGCCGGAATTGCCGCGAAAAGTCCCGCAGCCGTGGTCACCAGAGCTTCCGCAATGCCGGGCGCTACGGCCCTCAGGCTGGCCGAGCCCGATGTACCAAGCCCCGAGAAGGCGTCAATGATGCCCCAGACCGTGCCGAATAGGCCGATGAACGGCGCCACGCCAGCGGTCGTCGCCAGCCACGACATGCCTTTTTCCGCGCGCCGCACCTCTTCCCCGGCCGCCAGTTGCATGCTCACGGTAACCGCTTGCAGCGATTTCAGCCTGGTGGGGGTAGGATTTCCAGCGGAAACCTGCGATTGCAGTTCGCGATAGCCCGCGGCGTACACGTTGGCAAACGGCGAGCCCGCCGAGACCAGTCCTTGTGGATTGGCCACGCCTTTTGTCGCGCGGAAGATTTTCAGGAATTGATCGCTTTGGTAGCGAATGCGCGCGAACAGGCTGGACTTCTGGAAGATCAACGCCCAGGAAATGAGCGAGGCGAACAGTAGAATGCCCAGGACGCCGCGCGCGACCCAGCCGGTTTGCGCCAGAATCTCAAAAATATTGCCGATGAATACGGCCGAGAGGAGAGAAAAAATGTCTGTCTCCTTTGAAAAAGCAAAATTTTACGGTCAAAAGCAACGTAGCACAGGGGTGGGGCATGGTCAAAAGGATTAGGATGCGGGTGTGGCGTGTTGGGATGCAGTGACCGGCCGCAGAAGAGAGCAACCCAACGAGGGAGTTAAGAACCAAAGTGAAGGAACTTCGATTGCTGCACGGGAATCCAGGGACGGAAGAGGGGAGGAGAGACGATGAATTTTGCGAAGATCGTTTTCCGGGTGGCAGGAATCTGGGGTCTGCTCCTGATAACGCCGCTCTATTTCATTTTTGATCTTGTCGGGCAGAAGGATCCGCCACCTATAAATCATCCCGGTTTTTATTACGGGTTTGCGGGTTGCGCGCTGGCCTGGCAGATCGCTTTTCTGTTCATCGGGTCGGACCCCCTTCGCTTTCGCCCGTTGATGATTCCTTCGATAGTGGAGAAGTTCACCTACGCCCCGGCCATCCTGATTCTGGTCCTGCAAGGGAGGACGCGTAGCACGGACTTGATCTTCGCCGCCACGGATTTCACCTTGGGCGTCCTGTTCGTCGCGGCTTACCTCAAAACCGCCGGGGAGGCCACCTAGCGGGGCATCCGAAACGCCGTATGGTAAAGTGAGAAGTATGGGGAAGAGCTTTGATATTGGCCTGGAACGGCTGACCGGCGCGGGCTTGCCGTCCGCCTCAGAAGGCGTGCCCTACATCGAGGCCAGCCGGGGTGATGCCGCTGCGGCTGGAGGAACATTTTATCTGGAAACCTTCGGCTGCCAAATGAACGAGCACGACTCGGAGAAGGTGGCTGGGGTGCTGCTCGCCCGGGGGTATAAGCAGGTAGAAACCCCCGAAGCCGCCAAGGTGATTTTGTATAACACCTGCTCCATCCGCGAGAAAGCCGCGCAAAAGGTGTTTTCCCGATTGGGCGAATTGCGTCCGTTCGAAGGCCAACTAGCAGCCGCAAAGGGCCTGGAAGGTGATACCCGCCTTAATCCCCGGAAAGTAGTGAATGCCGGCGGCGGAAAAATCATCGGCGTGCTCGGGTGCGTCGCCCAACAGGAGGGCCAGGAAATCTTTGAGCGTGCGCCTTGGGTCAGCCTCGTCTGTGGCTCGGCCAGTTACCGCAAATTACCGCAGCTCATCGCCGAACTAGAGGCAGGCAATCGCCGCGTCACGGGGCTGGACATCGACACGGACGAAACTTTCGAAACGGAAATCACCCGGCGCGACAATCCTTTTCGTGCCTACCTGACGATCATCGAGGGCTGCGATAAGGCCTGTTCCTATTGCGTGGTCCCCTTTACCCGCGGCCCCGAGCGCAGCCGCGCCAGTGCCTCCATCCTTCAGGAAGTTCGGCAACTCGCTGACATGGGCTACACGGAAATCCAGCTGCTTGGTCAGACCGTGAATTCCTACGCCGACCCCAGCGCCCGCAAAATGCGGTTTTCGGATCTGCTCGTCGCCACCGCCGAGATACCCGGCATCCGCCGCGTGCGCTTTACCACTTCGCACCCGCGCGACTTTGGCAAGGACATCGTAGACGCGATCGAAGATTATCCCGCAATTTGCGAACACGTACATCTGCCGGTGCAAAGCGGCTCCCCGGCCGTGCTGCGGGCCATGGCCCGCACGTACACGCGCGAGGAATATCTTGAGAAAATCGCACTGATGAAGTCCGCGAAGCGCTCCGTCAGCATCACCACCGACATCATCGTGGGTTTCCCCGGCGAAACCGAGGGCGACTTCCAGGAAACCTTGAGCCTTATGGACGGGGTCCAATATGACGGAGCATTCTGCTTCAAATATTCGCCGCGCCCCAACACTCCTTCGCTGAGGATGATCGATGCGATTCCCGAGGAAGAAAAGTCCCGCCGCCTGGCGATTCTTCTGGAACTCCAGCGCGAAATCCAGCGCTCCCGGAACGAAAAGCTGGTGGGAGACCTCCTAGAAGTCCTGGTCGACGGAAAGTCCAAGCGTGAGAACCAGTGGTCCGGGCATACTAGTTCGAATCGCGTCGTGAATTTCTCTTCCCACGCAGAAAACATTCTGGGAGACTACGTGCAGGTGAAGGTCACGGGCGCGACTCCAAACAGTTTGATCGGAGAAGCGCTGACCGGCACCGGGGCTCAGCCGTAGTAGACAATCGGCGGTGCATAGGAGGGCGCGATGGAAGTCGAAATGAAAATACGCGGCCTGATGATGGATCCGGTAACGCAGATGCCGATTGTGGTTTTGAAGGACGTGCAAGGCCAATCGGTGCTGCCTATCTGGGTCGGGGCCTATGAAGCCAACGCTATAGCTTTGGAAATCGAGAAGGTCTCCACTCCCCGCCCGATGACGCATGATCTGCTGAAAAATGTTCTCCTGGGGCTCGACGTCCATGTACAAAAGATCGTCGTCAACGACCTCCGCGACGACACCTTTTTTGCCTTGATTTGGGTCGAGCGCGACGGCGAACTGATGAGCATCGATTCGCGTCCAAGCGACGCTCTTGCCTTGGCACTGCGCGTCGATTGCCCCATCTTTGTGGATGAGACGGTCCTGAAAAATTCCAAAGTAGCCACCGCCCTTGCCGAGCGCAGCTCCAACGAGCAACTACGCAACTATCTCGAAGGTCTGAGCGACGAGGACCTCGGCCGCTACAAAATGTAATCACGCGAATATTCAGTTTAGACAGGAAGCGGCGCGAATTCGAAATTCGCGCCGCTTTGTTTTGGTCAAGAGCCTAGGAAGAGGACTCGCTGAGATCTTGTTTCGCCTGCTTGTTGGCTTTTTTGGATTCAGACTTCGCATTTGCCGACGGCGCAAGCTGCTCGATCGCCTTAGGGAGACTCAGGCCGCCCGTTCCGGTCATCTTTGCCTTCACGGCATCGAATCCGCCGGGAATGTTCAGGTTCTTTGCCACGTGAGCGGCCGCCACGCACTGTCCGAGATTCTTGAAGCCGCCGCAGGCGGTCGAGGCGTCTTCGCCGGTCAGCGTCTTGATTTTCCGAGCGATCGCTGTGTTGTGACTCAGAACATCACCGGGCGCCAAATTCATCATACTTCCGCTCCCATGTCCCCCCGGGGCAGTGGCCGTATTGCCTCCGGCCATCTCAGGACCGTGCGATCCAGGGGTACCCATATCGCCGCCCGGAGAGCCGCCGCCGGCATGCCCCCGCTGTGCAAAAACAGGTGTGGTTGCCATGGCCAATAGAGCCGCCAAAAGGATGAAACGTATGTAATTCACAGGACCTCCCAAGTGAGAAATTGCTGGGCGAGGGAATGAAAAGCTGGGGTTCTGCTTGCTATTGATTTTGGGATGCAGCTATTGCGCGTCGAGATGCAGGCCGATTTGCCGAAAAAAAATCAGATAGGGTCAAAAAGAATGTTCTTCAAACATTTTTATCTATGATGAAGTTGCCGGAAAATGCCGCAGCCTCCGCCGCCAGAAGGTAAGCAGCAGGATCCCAATCAGAATCAGCGAAGCGCTTAGCCCGACCCACAATCCCAGCGGCCCCCAATGCCGGCGGAAGCACAGCCACGCGCCCAGTGGAAGCCCCATCAGCCAGTACGCACAGAAGTGGCAGATCATCGGCGTGCGCGTATCGCCCGTACCGCGCAAGGCCCCCGTGGCCACGGTCTGAATGCCGTCAAAAAGTTGAAAAGCCGCGCCCGCCGCCAGCAAGACCACGGCCGTGTGAATCAGCACGGCATCGTCGGTGTAAATGCGCGCGATGTATTGCGGAAAGACCAGCAGCACGATGCTCATCGAAAACATAAATGACGCACCAAGGGCGATCGCCGTATTGCCGGCGTTGCGGGCCCCGGTCAGGTCGCGACGCCCGATCGCTTGCCCCACGCGCACCGCCGCCGCCGAGGCAATGCCCAAAGGCACCATGTAGGTAAATGCCACCGTATTAAGCGCGATCTGATGGCTCGCCAGTGGGATGGCCCCCAGCCGAGAAATCAGCGATGCCACCGCGGCGAACACGCTTACCTCCGCCGTCATCTGAATCGCCGCCGGAAGCCCCAGCGCAATCAGTCGCCGGATGCGGGCGCCGTCGGGCGCCAGCGGTGCCTGTCGCAAACCGGTTTTATTGCGCGCATCGAACCAGAAAAGAAAGAAAATCAGCAGGCCCGCAAGGTAGGAACGCGAAATAGCCGTCGCAATTCCCGAGCCCACAACGCCAAGTTGCGGGAATCCCCAGTGCCCGAACACCAGCAGGTAATTGCCTAAAGCGTTGATCAAGTTCGCGGTGATCAGCGCAAACGCGATCGGCCGCACCAGATTCATCCCCTGCAAGGTGCGCCGGAATGTGAAATAGAAGAGCAACGGAAGCAGTCCCGCAGCCAAAGTGTGGGTATAAGGGCCCGCCAGCACGGCCACGTCCGGCGCGACGCCAAACAGATGGAACACTCTCGGCAGCAGCCATACGGGAACGAACAGCAGCGGCGCCAACCCCAGGCTCAGATACACCCCATTAACCAGCGAGTGGTAACAATCTTCCCGGTTTCCGGCTCCAAACGCTTGCGAAACCAGCGTGTCCAGCCCAATCAGCAATCCTTCGCCAAAGAACACAAATACCAGGAACAGGCTGGAGCTGATGCTGACTGCCGCAATCGCCTGCGCGCTGTCGGGCAGACGCCCCACCATCATGGTGTCCACGATGGCCATGCTGATCCAGCCAATCTCCGCCAGTACCAGGGGAAGCGCCAGATGCAGGGTGGGCCGAAGCTCGTCGCGTAGCGTGGACCAGGAGAGCATGAGCGAATAGAACAGTGTACGGGTTAGGCCGCGCGGAGGTAAAGAATCAGAAATGGAAGGGAAATTCCACCCGAAGTTACTCGTTGGAAAAACCGCACGGGAAGATTCATTGACCTGCCAGGATGGGATGATAGGTTGGAATCAGGGAAATGTGCGCCTCGTGCCGGCGTCCTGCGCCTACCCGTCGCGCGACGGAGGAAGAACGCGTGGTCAAGATCGATCCAGCGACATCAGAATCAAGTCGTAAGCACATCCGGGGTGCGGGGCGGCTCAACTCGCGTGTTCCCCTGACCGTGGAGTGGGAGGACGGCGGGAAGACGCTTCAGACAGCGGGTTACACGGTGGATGTTAGTACGCGGGGCTGCCTGGCCATTCTGCAGAAGAGCATTCCCGTCGGTCAGAGGCTGCGCGTTACCAACACCGCCACCAAGCAATCAGCGGAGGCCGGCGTGATTTGGCGCGGCCACGAGAGTCGCTCCGGGTGGGAGATGGGCCTGGAACTGGATCCGGGCGTCGGCGATTTCTGGGGTTTCGACTTTTGATGGTTCGCTAAGAAAGACTTCGACCCATCCTGCAGGCCTCCGGGCTAACTGTACCAATCCCAAACTTGTCCCAACCCCTGCACAGAAAAGTTTTCCACCGACACCTTATCAAAATCCTACTTTTGGCTTGCGATTTCCACAGGGCGAACGTAGAGTGAGCCTATGGTCCGGGGCTTTCCTGCCGACATAAGGACAACAAGATTTATTTTCGATGACGTGCCCCCTTACGGGAAGGGGTGTGCCCCATTTTACCAGGAAGTCACACCAAACTTGAAAGGTGCTTGCCCTGGGGTAGAGTTAAACGGAGTGGAGGCAGAGCGTAAATGACTGCCATTATTACCGTTGCGAATCAAAAAGGCGGCGTGGGAAAAACCACGACGGCCATCAATTTGTCCGCTGCGATTGCCCAGAAGGGCCGCCGCGTGCTCCTCATTGATCTCGATCCGCAAGCCAATTCGACCATCGCGTTTTTCGAGATGGGCGAAGTCACTGTTTCCATGTTCGACGTTCTCGGCGATGCCCGCGCGCCGCTGGCCAACGCGATCAAGCTGACGAAGGATTCCATGCTCAGCGTCGGCGGAGGCCGGCTTGCGCTCGCAAAATTGGAAAGCGTTTTGGCGGGACAGTTCGACGCACCGTATCGCCTCAAGGACGCGCTCGCGCCCGTGCTGAAGGATTACGATTACGTGGTCATCGACACGCCGCCGTCGTTGGGTATTCTCACGGTCAACGCGCTGGTGGCCTCCACGCATCTTCTCGTTCCCATTCAGGCCGCCTACTTCGCTATCGAAGGCACTGACGATCTTCTGGAGACCTACGAACGCATTCGTGCGCGTCCCAACCCGCAACTCAAGATGCTCGGCGTGGTCATCACACTCTACGATAAGCGCACGAATATTTCAAAGGACACGCACGGCCAGATTCGCGCGGTCTTTGGCGAAGTCTTGTTCAAGACCAAAATCGGCAAAAACGTGCGCCTCGAGGAAAGTCCCGCTTACAAGGAAACGATCTTCACCTTTGCCCCGAAGTCACCCGGAGCAGTGGAATACAAAAAGCTAGCTGCGGAGGTTCTCCAACGTGTTGAAGAAAGCCGGGTTGCCCGTCACGCTGAAGATGCGGCATGACGCGCACTACGTAGAATCACTCACCAGTTACAGCGGAGCGGCCGTCGGGCGCATGATCCCGGTGGATCAGATCCGTCCGAACCCCGACCAGCCGCGCAAGGCCCTAGGCGATCTGCGCGAACTCACGGACTCCATCAAGGAGAAGGGCGTGCTTGAGCCTTTGCTCGTGCGCTACGTGCCGCGCGAAGATTGCTACCACATCATCTCCGGCGAACGCCGCTATCACGCCGCACGCGCCGCGGGTCTCCGCGAAGTCCCCGCCATTGAAAAAATGGCCGACGACGCGGAAACCCTGGAAATCGCACTCATCGAAAACATGCAGCGCAAGGACTTGACCCCGTTTGAAGAAGCCGACGGCCTGCAACGCCTGGCAACCCAGTTTGAATATCGCCACGAGGATCTTGCAAAGAAGTTAGGCAAATCGCGAACTTCGGTTTCCGAAACGCTCGGGTTGCTAACCATCCCCGATGCGCTTCGCAAGAAGTGCATGGAAGCCGGCATCAACAGCAAGAGCCTGCTGCTGCAGATCGCGCGCCAGCCCACGGACAAGAAGATGCTCGAAATGTTCGCCAAGATTCTGCAGGGTGGCATGACGCGCGACGCGGCCCGCCAGGACCGCAACGAAGACAAGGGCATGGCGCCACGACCGCAGCCATTCGTCTTCCATTTTGAGCCGGAAGACGAAAAATTCAAATTCCGCCTGCAATTCAAAAAGAGCCACGTCACGCGCGACGAGCTAATTCGCACACTCCGCGAAATCCTCGCCCAACTCGAAGGCGAAGAAAGCAGCAGCTCCGCCGCCTAGGCCCAAGTAGCACAGGCTCGAGAGTTTGCGAAAAGACTCTTCTGTTTAGGACGGGCGGGCAGCCCCCGCGTACCGCTTTGTTACCGGTAGGGCTCAATAGCCCCGCAAGCCCATGCAAACGCATTTTTCTGTAACCGGTTCAGCCAGCCTGTGTCCGCCTTCCTTCCTTCAGTTTTTACGGGCCGGGCAAGCCGGGCCCGCTCGTGCTGCATTCTGTAGGCGCAGCGGATTTGTGTAGTGGCCAATCTTAGATCGGCTCCTAGCAATCGGTGCAATTCCAAACGGAGCATCCTGCAGGCTTCTTTGCTTCCTCGCGTATAATCTCTTGCATGGTCGAATTGTCCGAAAACCAGATGCAAATTATCGAGCGTCTGGTCCATGCCGGCTTCCGACCCATGGCGATCCCTCCTTACGAGCGCGCACTGTTTATGCGTAAAGGCGATTGCGTTGCCATGCTCGGCCCTGCGTCAAATGGCGCCTTGCAGTTGCTCGTCCCACCCACGTTTCTGATCGAGGGCAACTTGAGCGTGCAACTGAAACGCGGCAACCGTGAAGTTTTCGTCTGGAAACAAAACGAATTGGAAGGCACGCCAGAGCGCCTGCGGGAGTTGGAGGCATTTCACAAGGAGTTAGTGGACATTCTAAAAGGGGCTCCGTAGCTCGCCGCTGCGTAACCATATACTACGCGGGAAAATCCAAGACATCATGATTACCTACGACATAGTTTGTATTGGCGCCGGGCCGACAGGCCTCGCCTGCGCCATGGAAGGCAAACGCGCCGGAATGCGCGCCCTGGTCATTGACAAGGGTTGCCTGTGCAACTCAATTTTCCGTTATCCCATCAACATGGTGTTTTTCACCACGCCGGAGCTGCTTGAAATCGGCGGTCTGCCCATGGTCTCCAACGGCGACAAACCCACACGCCTTGAAGCGCTGAAGTATTACCGCAAAGGCGCCGAGCATTACGCGCTCGACCTGCGCCTGTACGAAAAGGTCCTGAGCGTGGACAGGCACAACGGAACCTTCACCGTGGTCACTCGTACCGTAACCGGCCAGGAGGAGCGTTATCGCGGCAAGAGCGTCGTCGTCGCCACGGGCTATTACGATCTGCCGAACTACATGGGCGTTCCCGGCGAGCATCTTCCGCATGTGAATCACTATTACACGGAGCCGCACCCTTTTTGGAATCAGGATGTGGTGGTGGTCGGCGGAAAGAATTCCGCTGTTGAGTCGGCGCTCGATT
>DATFSI010000216.1:0-13213 GCA_035262705.1 Candidatus Acidiferrum sp.
ACCGGCGGTTCGAGCATCGCGCTCGGAAACCACCCCGGCTTCCTTCTCATTGTCCCGGTACGCCCGCGCCGCCGGCGTAAGCCGCGCCCAACCGCCTCGGATGAGTCCCGCGCTTTCTGCAACCGCAAGCCGCGTCTCAAATGGCCAGTCCGAGATCCTCCCGGCAGGCGCGACCTCATCCGCCAACATGTTTACTCCTTTGTGCTCCAGTGCATCGGTGACAATCGCCTCGAGGATGCTGCACGAAGCGCGCAGCGCCGCATCGTAGTCTCCCTGCTCGAGGGACTGGCGGCTTTCCGTATACGCCTGTTCCACAATCGGTCGAAGCTCGGGATTATGAACGAAATCGAACCGCCGAGGCGGCGTAGTTGCCGATGACGCCTGCAGCAGCGCCTGATCACCCATGCTCGAAAGCGAGGCCACGCCTTGTTCCAGCACGCCTAGCAGTCTTTGCACCAATTCTTCCGGGGCGGCACCTTCCACTGCTTGGCCGTCCGCGGAACGCACCAGAAACGCTTCGCTCAAAGCCCGCGCCAGCCAGTGCGCCTTGCTCCCGCCGGACAATTGATAAATGGCAGCGCCACAATCCTGCTGCCACCTACGGTTGGCGGCAATCGTGGCGGCGCTCGATGGGTTGCCCGCAACCAGTTCCCGCACTTGGCGGCCACGGGTAATTAATTCTTGGAGGCGGGAGAGATAGGTCTGTATCTGGGCGCGCAAGGATTCTTGAGCCATGGCTCGCAACTCCTATCCCGTGGTGCAAATAGGTCCGGTACGAGGCAAGACGGTACGGCCGGTCGGCGTATGAAGGTCTTTGACAACCCCTCCGGGAGCCGGCCTCTTCTCACGGGAAGAAGCCACAAGAGAGCGAAGAATCGGTGCTGTCGTTAGCAAGTTAAAAAGTCCGGTTTTCATAGCATATGAAGTGTCCGGTTTTGGTTTGGTGTTAGGGGTTTGGTTGTGGTGTTGGGTCTTGGGAAGCGGGGAGAGCGTAGCGAACCCCGCTTCCCAAGAGGTTGGTGTTTTGGGCTGGGGCAGAGGCCAGCCGGCTGGAATGCCGGAAATCCGTTCTGAATACGTTTTCTGTCTTTCCCCTGCTTTTCCTCGATAAATTTCGCGCCCAGATCCTCCAGGGACGACGCTCGTGACCCGGATCGACCTCTGGGTCGCGGCCGCAGAGGTTGTTTTTGCGAGAGGACTTCGAACTGCAGCGGTAGTCCTTCGCGGCTGTAACGTCCCACCAGGTGGGGGCCGTAGGCGATACTCCAAGTTCCATCCAAGTGCTGGCAGACGGTCACGCGGCATCCGGCCAACGTGGCTCGCCAGTGGTTTTTCTCGATCTGTAACACACACGGGCCGATCTGCACGGTGTTGTCCTGGTTGACGGTGCGCTCATGCTGCAAAGAAAAGATGAAATCGAGGTTCTTTCCCCGTACCGGGAGAAAGGCGTGACCCGGTTGTGGGGCGGCTACCGCAAAGCGCCGGTTGAATTCGGCAATGTACTGCTGCCGTAAAAACTCGTTGGCCGCCGCCAACTCGTGAATTCCGTTGAGCCGCAGTTCCTGCGGTAGCCGTCCTTGCCAGGTGCCGAAGTTCCGTTCGCTCCTTCCCCGAGCCTGCGGCGAGTAGGCCGGGATCATTTGAATCCCCAACTCACCGAGCGCCCGTGCCACCTGCGTTGGTCGATGGCGATCCACGGGCTGGCCCGCTTTAGGGGTTCGGAAGAAATGGCTGGCACGATCGCTGTACAGTGCGCAGAAAGCACCTTTCCGCTCGATCACCTCGCGCAGCGCGGTCATCACGGTGGCCGTGGATTCCTCCTCCACCAACTGGGCGTAATAGATTTCGCTGGTGGCATCGTCCAGAATCACCAACAAGTCGTATTTGCGATGATCTTGAAACCAAGCGTGCGAGCTGCCGTCCAAATGGAGCAGCATCCCCGGCAGCGGCCGACGGGGACGCCGACGTCGATGCACAGCTCGTTTGCGGCTTTGCCGCACCAGCCCGGCGGTCTGCAAGGCTTGCTTCACCCAGGTGTAGCTCAGCCGCACGTGGTGCTGTTCGCGCAACTTCTCGTGGAAATGCCGCACGTTGAAATCCACGTATTGTTCCTGATACAGCCGCAGAATCTCTTCCACGGTTGCCAAGGGTACGCGCTTCGGGCTGGGCTTCCCCAGGCGACGGTCGAACAGCCCGTCATAGCCGAACTCTTCGTAGCGTTGTTTCCAGCGTCGCATCTGCCGATCACTGATCCCGATAATCTCGGCTGCCTGCTCCCAGGTGATCTTCTTGGCCAAGGCTCGCAAAATCACTTCTTGCAGTTTCATCGTCCGCTCCACTGCCGCCCTCGGGTAAGTCTCCATGCCGCCCCTCCGGAGAATAGGCCTACCCTAGCGGCCCGCTGAAAGCGGACATTTCGTGTGCTAATTCAACCGGACATATCGTGTGCTAACCACACACGTGTTCAGAAGCCCTTGACAAGCCGGAATGCGCGGGCGAGGATGACCGCATCCTTTCGAGCCCTCTTCTATGCCGGTTGCGCATAACAGGGGGGATGGCATGCCCACACCAGCCAAGCCGACCGAAGAAGCCATCAGTCATCTGCTCCACGACGAGAAGCAACTCTATCCGCCGGAAAATCTGAGGAGAGAAGCGCGCCTGAAGGATTTTGACGCGGAATGCCAGCGTGCCGCGGAGGACCCGGACGCCTTCTGGGCGGAAATTGCCCGGGAGTTGCACTGGCACGAGCCGTGGAGCAAGGTGTTCGACTGGAAGTACCCGACATTCGAATGGTTCATCGGCGGGCGCTGCAACATTACCTATAACTGTCTAGATCGCCAAGTGAAGGCAGGCAGGCGGAACAAGGTCGCGTACATTTTCACCAATGAGGATGGAAGTGAGCAGCAGATTACCTACGGGCAACTGCTCGACCTGGTGGGAAAGATCGGCAATGGCCTGAAGTCGCTGGGCGTGAAAAAGGGCGATCGCGTAGTGATCTACATGCCGCTGTGCATTGAGGGCGTTGCCTCGATGCTGGCGTGCGCGCGGATTGGCGCGGTGCATTCGGTGGTGTACGCGGGATTCAGCGTGCAGGCTCTGCGCAGCCGCATTGAGGACGCGCAGGCCAAGGTGGTGCTGACTGCGGATATCGGCTTCCGGCGCGGCAAGCGCGTCAGTCTGCGCTCGATCGTGGAAGAGGCCATCTCCGGACTGGAGATTGTGCAGCGCGTGGTGGTCTACCGCCGCATCCAGCCGGTGATCGAGCTGAGCGCGGCGCACTCCGTTGATTTCTACGAGTTGATTTCGAAGCAGTCACCGAATTGCCCCGCGGAAGTGATGGATGCCGAAGACCCGCTGTTTATCTTGTATACCAGCGGAACAACGGGGAAACCCAAGGGCGTGCTGCATGTCCATGGTGGCTACATGGTGGGCACGTATTACCACATGACGCGCTTCTGGGATATCCGCGACGACGATGTGTTCTTCTGCACCTCGGATATCGGATGGGTGGTTGGGCATTCCTATATCGTCTACGCACCGTTGGTGGCCGGTGCGACCACGTTGTTCCGCGAGGGCGCTATCGATTGGCCGCATCCGGCGATCATGTGGGAGATGGTCGAAAAATACCGCGCCACGGTCATCTTTACGGCGCCGACGGCGGTTCGCATGTTCATGCGCCACGGCGATGCCCTGCCGCAGAAATACGATTTGCGAAGCATCCGGCTATTTTCTGTGGCCGGGGAGCCACTGAATCCCGAGGCACTCGAATGGGCCTATCGCGTGATTTGCGGGAACGGCGAATGGGGCTTCGTGATGGACAACTGGTGGCAGACGGAAACCGGTGGACCCTGCCTAGGCACAATGCCACATTTTCCAGCGCGGCCGACCAAAGCAGGGAAGGCCTTGCCCGGCGTGATTGCCGAAGTGGTGGATTCTCTTGGCAACAGAATGCCGCCTAACCAGGGTGGGTTGCTGGTTTTGAAGCGCCCGTTCCCGCACATGTTCCGGACGTGTTATGGCGATGCGGAGCGTTATGCCAAGGACTGGGGTAAGGTGCCGAACGCCTACACTACAGGTGATGTCGCGTTGTGTGACGAAGACGGCTATTTCACGGTAGTGGGCCGCGCGGACGACGTCCTGAACGTTGCTGGTCACCGCATCGGCACGGCCGATGTCGAAGGCGCGCTGGTGAGCCATCCGGCCGTTGCGGAAGCTGCGGTGATCGGACGGCCGGATGAGATCAAGGGCGAAAACATCAAGGCGTTTGTGATGCTGCGCGTGGGGCACACCGCTTCGGCGGAACTGCAAGTGAAACTGAAGGACCACGTTCGGCACGTGCTGGGCGGCATCGCCGTTCCGGCGGAGATTGCTTTTCCGGAGAAACTGCCCAAGACAAGAAGCGGCAAGATTATGCGCCGCTTGTTGAAGGCTCAGGAACTGGGCCGCGACGTCGGAGATATTTCGACCCTGGAAGAGTAGCCGCTAACTTCCAAAAAGACCGGGCAAATCGGATAGCCTGTTCATTACAGCGGTGGGAGTGACGCCGAGTTCATCGGGGGCGGCGGAGCTGCGATTGAGCCAGAAGGTCTGGAATCCGAAGTTGGTGGCGCCGGAAATATCCCAGAAATTCGAAGAGACAAAGCCGATCGCTTCGCGCGGCAGGCCCAGGTTATCGACCGCGTGCTGGTAGACCTCCGAGCGCGGCTTGTAGATCTGCAGGGAATCCACGCTGAAAATATGCGCAAAGAAATGCGCCATGCCGTTAGCAGCGACTACGGCGGCGAGCATCTCCGGCGTGCCGTTGGACAGAATGCTGAGCGGTAAGGCGGAAAGCTGTTCGAGAGCCGGCTTTACTTCCGGAAACACAGGCAGCGACAAATAAACTTCCATAAGCGCGCGACGCTGCTGCTCCGAACAGGGAATCCCTAGCGAGCGGCAACTGAAGGCGAGGGCATTTTCCGTGATTTTCCAGAAGTTGTCGTAACGCCCCATCAGGGTGCGCAGCCAGGAATATTCAAGTTGCTTGGCGCGCCACAGCTGGCTAAGGGGCGCGCCTTGGCCAGGGAACAATTCTTCGGCAAGAGCGTGTACGGAGAAGGGATCAAACAACGTCCCGTAGGCGTCGAAGACTAGAGCGCGGATCGGCGAGGCCACGGCGAGGAACGATCAGCGTTCTTCGCCGAACATCTTGATGTCTTCGGGCCCTTCGTTGATGGGACCGATTTCGCGGCCCTGCACTACCTGGCGCACCTGCTCGACGATATCCGGGTTGGCCAGGGTGGTGATGTCGCCAGTGTCCATGCGGTTTGAAATGGCTGCCAGCACGCGGCGCATGATTTTGCCGGAGCGCGTCTTGGGCATGTCGGGAACGATGTGCACGCGCTTCGGGCGCGCGATTTTGCCGATCATGGTTTCGATGGTGGTTACAAGCTTCTCGGTGACCGCGCGATTGGAGCGAATGCCGGGCTTCAGAGAAACGTAAATCTCCGGCACGCGGCCTTTGACGTCGTCCACGACCGGAACCACGGCCGCCTCTGCGATTTCCGCCACCGTGAGGCACGCGGATTCGAGTTCCTTGGTGCCCAGGCGGTGTCCGGCGACGTTGATGACGTCGTCCACGCGGCCCAGGATGCGGTAGTAGCCGTCGGGAGCCAGAACGGCGCCGTCGGCGGCGTAGTAGGGCCAGTCCCGCCAATCCTTGCTGTGGGGATTAGAATTGTACTTTTTGTAATAATTGCTGACGAAGCGCTGCGGATCGCCCCAGATGGTCTGCATGATGCCCGGCCAGGGATTGCGAATGCAGATGTTGCCAGCGGCGTGGGCCTTGGAGTCCACTTCTTTGCCGTTCTCGTCCCAGATAACCGGGTAGATGCCGAGGCACGCCGGCCCCGCGCTTCCCGGCTTCATGGAATCCAAGGCGGGCTTTGTGGTGCAGAGGAAGCCACCGGTCTCCGTCTGCCACCAAGTGTCCACAATGACCGCTTCGCCCTTGCCGACCACCTCGTGATACCAGCGCCAGACCTCCGGTTCGATAGGTTCGCCGACCGTGGTCATGTGCTTGAAGCGATAAGTGTGCTTTTTTGGCTCGTCGGCTCCTGCCTTACGCAACATGCGAATGGCGGTAGGCGAGGTGTGGAAGATATTCACGTCCAAGCGTTCCGCGATGCGCCAGGGACGCCCGGCGTCAGGGAATTGCGGGACGCCCTCATAAAGAACGCTGCTGGCGCCGAGAGCCAGCGGGCCGTAGACGATGTAGGAATGTCCGGTGATCCAGCCGATATCGGCCATGCACCAGTAGACGTCCTCGGCATGGATGTCCTGGTAATACTTGGAGGTTCCCGCGACGTAAGCCAGATATCCGCCTGTGCGATGCTGGCAGCCCTTGGGTTTTCCGGTAGTGCCGCTCGTGTACATCAGAAAGAGGGGATCTTCCGCGTCCATGGAGACGGGTTCGACAACCGCGTTGCGGTAGTCCTTCAGCAGGTCGTTGATGAAGTAGTCTCGCTCGAGGATCATCGGTGTGTCGGAAGAATATTTGTGCGGGTAGCGGCGCCAGACAAGCACCTTGTCGATGGGCTGGCCCTCTTTTTTCGCGGTGTTGACCGCAATGTCCGCGGCGGCCTTGTGGTCAATCCAGCGGCCGTTGCGGTAATAGCCGTCAACGTAGATCAGGATGCGGCTGCCGGAGTCGGCGGCGCGCAGGCCGCAGGCCTCACCGGAGAAACCGCCAAACACCACGGAGTGGATGACACCCAGGCGAGCGCAAGCCAGCATGGTGATGGGCAACTCCGGGATCATGGGCATGTGAATGGTGACGCGGTCGCCCTTTTGCAGCCCGGCAAAGTCGCGGAGCATCGCGGCGGTTTCGTTCACGCGGCGATACAGTTCCTGGTAAGTGATTACCGTGTGCGCTTCGTCTTCCGGTTCGGGCACGAACATGAAGGCGGCTTTGTTCTTGTGTTTGCCGAGATGGCGGTCCACGCAGTTATAGCTGGCATTGAGTTTGCCGCCGACAAACCATTTCCAGAACGGCGGATGGCTGGTATCCAGTGTGGTGTGCCAATACTGGTCCCAGTGCAGAAGCTCGGCGTACTCGCGGAAGCATTCGGGGAAGTTTTTCTCGCTGAAGCGCTCCTGGATGTGGGGATCGTTGAGGTTGGCTTGGGCGATGAAGCGCGCCGGGGGGCGTACATTGTCCTCTTCTTTCCAGTGCACCGCGATCTGCGCTTCGGTCAATCCTTGTTTCTTGGCGCGGGGCTTTTTTTCGGCGATTTTTCTGGCAACGGCGGTTTTTGGCACGGCAGCAACTCCCTTATGAAGTAGGACCGCACAGCACAACCATTTGGACAACACGTGCGGAGCGGCACGCTGCGGAGGGCAAGAAGGAATACGTTACACGATGTTCCCGGACCCGCCCGAGAGGAGAATCATGCTACTTTGCCAAGTCGCCCGTCAATCGCCGAACGAGGCTAAACCGCGCGGCCACGACTCACGGGAATACCTTCAGGCCTTTTTGCTTTCTTCGTACTCGGCCCAGATGAGGGTGCCGTGCGTTTCCTTAAGGAACAAGCTCCCGATCACTAAGGTGACGCCTGCAACAGCCATAGGGTAGTACAAGCCTGCATAGATATTGCCACTTCGCGCGCATAACGATAAGCCGATCAACGGCAACAATCCTCCGAACACACCATTGCCGATGTGGTACGGCAAGGAAAGCGCCGTATACCGGATTTTGGCCGGGAAGGCCTCCACGAGATATGCGGCGATCGGACCATAAACCATACAGACATAAATCAGCTGGACGAAGACCAGGAAAACGAGCTTAGGAACATTCGGATTGCTAGCCTCCTTGGCAGGCACCTGTTTGCCCGTGGCGGGATCCGGAGTGAGTGCCGTGAGGCTGATGGCCCCGGTTACCTTGTTTTTTGCCGACGTCAGACCATTGATGTTATTCCCAGCCGCGGTTTCCATGGACTTGTAAATGGGTATGTAGGTAACGATCGCCAGGAGGCAACCGGCCATCATTAACCATTTTCTGCCGATGCGATCCGAAAGCGCGCCGAAAACGGTGAACAAGGGCATACCCAGAAGCAGAGCCAAAGCGACAATGATGTTGGAAGTCTTTGGATTTACTTTCAGCACCGTTTGCAGATAGAAGAGGGCGTAGAACTGGCCGGTATACCAAACCACTCCCTGACCTGCGGTCGCGCCAAAAAGGGAAATGAGCACGCGCTTCAGGTTCCCCCAGACCGTGAAGGCTTCGGTCAAGGGCCTGGCCGAGGTCATGCCGGAGCTCTTCAACTGAGAGAAGATTGGCGATTCCTTCATCTTCAGACGGATGTAGAGCGAAATGCTGACGAGCACGATGGAGAGCAGGAATGGAATGCGCCAGCCCCACGCTGCGAACTGTTCTTTGGTCATTGCCGATTGCGCTCCCAGGATGACGAGCAGCGAAACGAAAAGACCGAGTGTCGCGGTGATCTGAATGAAGCTTGTATAAAAGCCGCGCTTGCCATCGGGGACGTGTTCGGCAACATAAATAGCCGCGCCGCCGTATTCGCCGCCGAGCGCCAGGCCCTGCAGCACGCGAATCAACAGCAAGGTAATGGGAGAGAACCATCCGGCAGTCGCATAGGTAGGCAGCATACCGATGAGGGCGGTGGCGCCGCCCATGATGCTGAGGGTGACGATAAACGCATACTTGCGGCCGACAATATCCCCGATGCGACCGAAAAACAGCGCGCCGAAGGGACGCACGACAAAGCCAACCGCGAACGTAGCCAGGTATGCGATATAGGCGAAGGTTTCATTGCCGGGCGGATAGAACTTCGGAGAGAGAATGGCGGCCAGGCTTCCGAAGATATAAAAGTCATACCACTCAATCATCGTGCCCACGGCGGAGGCGCTGATCACACGCCAAATGCCGTATTCGGCAGGTCTTGCGCCTTCCAACGCCATCGTACCTGTAGCCATCTTGCTCCCCCCTTAAGTCAAGCTGAGCAAACAGTGTCCGTTTCCAGGGACCGTTGGTAAGCAAAATATTACGAGCAGCGACGGCGCGAGCGATGTTCGGCCCGGCCTTTCCTCAAAAGCGCACAAAAGGCAGGGCCTGGCCAGCATCCTGGTCGGAAACCCCCCGTTCATATATGTAGAGCCGGTCAAAGTCAAGTAACGGTTTTTTGTGCCGGCGGGTTAGTACGCTACTGGGAGAGGCAAAGCTGTTCGAGTTGGTTGAGATCGGGCGCCGACACGTCGGAGACGGCAAAAAACGAGAACCCGTCTTTCTGCCAGGCCAGCCAGTGATACCCTTGTAGGCTGCCGAAGCCGCTCCAGCCCTCGGCAGGCGGCCCTTTTTCCACAAAGACATTAACGATGTGTTTCCGACGGCCGTAAACCAGGGCGGCGACGGTGCGTCCTTGCACGACATCGAGGCGGCCGCCGAGCAGGGGAAAGCCATCAGTTGAAAAATCACGCACCGGTGGCGCGAAATCCAGCCGGCCGTCGAACCAAGGCTTAACGGTGTGCTGGTCGGTGGATTCCACGTCGGTCAGGTGGCCGGGCTGCAGCGAGCGAAGGTGCGCATCCACAAGTGAGGCAGCGACAAGCTGCATAGAAGAGGGAGACTGGGAACGCTGCCATACACCCCAGCCAACCGCAACTGCAAGAAACAGCACGGCGGCAGCGGCGAGCCATTGCCAAGCGAAGCCCGAAACACGCCGCGACTGCATTGGCGTAACTTTTTTCTCGGGGGTGCCCAGGAGATTCTTGCGCAGTGACTCCGGAGCGCGTTCATAGAGCGCCGCGTTCTGCAGCGCGGAGCGCAAGGATTCCTCGGCGGCCAGCACGCGCTTGCAATCCGGGCAATCCTCCAGATGCTTCTCGAAGTTGGCGGCGCCCATCGCGTCGAGCTCCCCGTCGAGATATCCATGCAATTCCAGTTGACTGTGCTCACACGGCACGGCGCGCCTCCTTCGGCTGCGGCTGGGAAAGCGCGTTGCGGAGCTGCAGCCGCGCGCGAGCCAGGCCGGACATGACCGTGCCGATGGGGCGCGAAGTGACTTCCGCGATCTCCTTATAAGAGCAGCCTTCCAGCTCGCGAAGGACGAGGATTTCGCGAAACGCCGGCGGCAGCGCTTCGAGCGCGCGCGAAAGCTGTTCGCGATTGCTGTTGGCAATCGCCAATGCTTCGGGATTTTCGCTTTCCTGCGGCATCGTGGTTTCGTCGAACTCCGTGAACTCCTCGCCCATGCGGTTCTGGCGCAGCCAGGTGAAGCAGGCGTTGCGCACAATTTGCAGCAGCCAGGCGCGCGGGTTGCCCGAGCGGTAGGTCCCAAACGCGCGATAAGCACGGAGGAGCGCTTCCTGGGCAACGTCTTCGGCATCGCCGCGGCTGCGAAGCAGCCAGCGCGCCAGGTTGAAAGCGGCGTCTAGGTGCGGCAACACGATAGCCTCGAAACGGGCCCGGTCCTCTCCCTCTAGCACGTCGGTCCTCTCTCTGGCGCTCCCTATATAAAAGACCAAAGGGTGTCCCATTTTATTCCGGCCGCGGCGCCCCTGGAAAAGAGAATTTTTTCGAATAAGTCCGCTTCGGCCGGGAATAAAACCCCAGGGACTTGTGTCTACCAACACGAATGCGTTCACGAGCGGCGCGGGCTTGTCCCCCTTTCTCTACAAGTCCGCGTCGCCTCCCAACTGGAGCGCACGGGCCCGGAGCGACGCGGCTGGGATGGATTGAAAAGGAGAGAAGCGATGGCTGAGCAAAAAAAGGACGAGATTCTATACGACCACAATCACGACGGGATTGACCGGCGTGGATTTTTGAAGTGCATGGCCTGGGCGGGCACTGGCGCGCTTTACGTGATGAAGGGCGGGGTACTGAATTCGTATGCGCTCAGCGCCATGGGAGATCCGCTGCCCAAGGAAGCCAAGGGTGAATTGACTTTTGCGCAAATCAGCGACTCGCACATGGGCTTTAACAAGCCGGCGAATACTGACGTAGTAGGTACGCTGAAAGCGGCGGTGGACAAGATTAACGCGCTGAAGAAGCAGCCGGAGTTTCTGCTGCACACCGGCGACATCAGCCATCTGGCCAAGCCCGAAGAGTTCGACACGGTGGATCAGATCCTGAAGGGCTCTGTGGCCAAGGATGTGTTTTTCGTTCCCGGCGAGCACGACGTGATCGGCGACGACGGCAAGCAGTATCTCGATCGCTACGGCAAGGGCACGCAGGGCGGCGGCTGGTACAGCTTCGACAAAAAGGGCGTGCATTTTGTGGGTCTGGTCAATGTGATGAACCTGAAGGCCGGTGGCCTGGGCACCCTGGGCCCGGACCAGTTGGAATGGCTGGAGAAGGATCTGAAGCCGCTGGCGGCAAGCACGCCGATTATCGTTTTCGCGCACATCCCGCTGTGGAGCGTTTACCCGCAATGGGGATGGGGCACGGAAGACAGCGCTCAGGCGCTGACTTACCTGAAGCGCTTCGGTTCGGTGAGCGTGCTGAACGGCCACATTCACCAAATTATGCAGAAGGTGGAAGGCAACGTTACCTTCCATACCGCGATGTCAACGGCGTTTCCGCAGCCAGAGCCTGGCAAGGCCGATTCCCCGGGGCCGATGAAGGTACCGGCCGAACAGCTACGCGACTACTTGGGGCTCTCCGACGTGAAGTTCGTGCGTGGAAAGCACGCACTGGCCATCGTGGATTCGAAACTCAGTGAAGGCGCGGCCGCGCGCACGGAAAACAATTCGGCCTACTGAAGCTGGGTCGTGGAAGGAGAACATGAATGAGAACTACACAGAAATGGGCGGGAATCGCATGGGGATGCACGCTGGCGATTTTGGGTGGAATTGCCGCGGGTTCGCCGGTGAATGAGGCCGCGCTGAAAGCGGGCGATGGCCCGGTACAGGTGAAGATCGACAACTTCAGCTTTGCGCCGACGCCGTTGACCGTGGCGGCGGGTACCACGGTGCAGTGGGTGAACCGCGATGATATACCGCACACCGTTGTCAGCGATGACAAGACCACGTTCAAGTCCAAAGCCCTGGACACCGATGAAAACTATTCCTACACCTTCACAAAACCCGGCACCTATACCTATTTCTGCTCCATTCATCCCAAGATGACGGGCAAAGTGGTAGTGCAGTAGAGAGGCGCCGGTGAATCCGTTCGATTGGCATACTTTTCTGCTGGCAAGGCATGCGCAACACGTCGCCTTGATCCACTTTCCTATCGCGCTGTTCATCGCCGGCGTGATATTCGACCTGATTGCCGTTTGGCGACGCAACAACGATTTTGCCCGCGTGGCCTACTACAACTTTTGCGCCGCGGCGATCATGACCGCTCCGGCGCTGCTGACAGGCTTGATCGCGTGGCAGTGGGCCCTCGAAGGACAACGGCTTAAGGGTACGCTGCTGCTGCACCTTCTCGCTGCGTCGGCTTCGATCCTGATTATCTGGTGCGTCTGGTTCCTGGGGCGCCGCGACGGGCGCGGCGCGGCTCCGCCGGGGAGAACCTCGCTCTGGAAATTCGCCCTGGAGTTCCTCGGCGTGTGCTTGCTCACGCTGACGGGACACCTCGGTGGATTCCTGAGCGGGGTGAATGGCGGGCCATAGCCCGCGCTTCCCCCGGTCAGAACTGTTATGCAAATGGAAAGGCCGGAGCAAGCTGCTTCGGCCTTTTTTTCGGGTATTGCTGTTGACTAGCGCCCAGGGTGTCCGGGTTCGTGCTCTCGAGTCTGCGGGCGATTTTCCGGATTGGCATGTTGATTTTGGGGATGGCCTCCGCCGTTAGGATGACCATTGTTGGGATAATTGTTGTTCGGGTGATGATTAACGTTCGGGTTGTTTGAGCCGCTGTGTGGAGCATTCGGCTGTGTCGTTTCTGAATGCTGCGGGTAGTTCGGGTTCCCGCCATTCGGCCTGTTTCCATTGTTCGGCTGGCCGAAGCCGGAACTGTTCGTGCGCACGTTCGGCGGGCGGTCATTGCGTGCCGCCGCCCCGCGATGATTCTCCACAAAGGAATTGGGGCTATTGGGATTGCCGTTGGCGGGCCGGGCCGCGACTACACCCGCGACATGAAATGCTCCCGGCTTGGCGGTGGCGGCGACAGACGGGTGACCGTGATTTTCCGAAGCCAGCAAGCCGCGATCGCTGCGCGCCATTTGCTCATGTTGCGTCTGCAAGGAAGTCGCAGGGGTGTGACGCTCGCGTTCGG
>DATFSI010000217.1:0-11188 GCA_035262705.1 Candidatus Acidiferrum sp.
CCGATGTATTGCGAGACAACCAGAAGGATGACCTGTTCGCGAACCGAGAGACTGTTGGCTTTGCTGGCGTCCACGTTGCTGCGGGCGGCCTGGTAGTGTCTCCAGAGCGAGAAATCGAAGATAGAACTGCCGAAGGTCGGGCCGGCTGAAAACGTCTGGAAAGGCCCAACATGCTGGGGAAAAGGAAAACCCGGGGGAAGTGTACCTCCGAACTGCGCATGCAGGTTCGCGCGGGTCGCGGAATCTTCCACCCGCAGGTTGGCCTGAGGCAAGAGCTCAGAGCGCGTGATGTTTTTATCCTGAATGCTTTCGGCCGCGTTGAGGATGGCGATCTGCTGCGTCGGATTTTGTTTGATGGCCAGGGCGACGGACTGTTCCAACGTGAGCTTGAGCACCTCGCTAGACGCATTCCCGGGTAGCGCCGGATTTTTCGCCTGCGCGAAAGAAAGATGCGGCACCAGGAGCAGGCTGAACAGAACGACGTAGAAGATGATGGGGGCGCCCTTGGTGCCTTCCTCACTCTTGTCTTTCGTCTCGCGGGATTCTGCCTTTTCTTTGGGCCCGATGATCTCGGTAACGATGGCTTGATTGAGGCAGCCCTCGGCCAGGAGTTCGGCACCAAGGCGATGCATCTCCTTGAGGAGTACCTTGCCAGCGTTGTCAATGAAACTGACACCGCAAAGGTTGACGCAAAACTTCGGGCGGGGAGTCGCGGCGTAGAGTTCGCGCCAGCACTGCTCCAGGGTAGCGACGCGCGGCCCGGCGAGGCTACCTTCCACAGTGAGGAAGAGCTTGCCGCGACGACTCTCGGTGGTAATTCTAAGCATGTCTAGATTGGTTCCTGTGCTCTCAATGCGCAACAGGAATGCCAAATCGTATTTAAACTTATTCACAATTAAATCCTTTATATTGTGTTAAATAAGGCTGGTTCGATAAAAACGGCAATAGCTCGCTCGATCTATGATATGGGCATATGCCCATATATAGGCTAGAAATAATGCCTGAATGTGGGCACATCTCTACCTTCTGACGTCGCGGGTAACGACGTCTGGTTCGCGCCAACCTGAACGAACGCGTCCACTCTCAGCCCGAGCGGCAACGACTGGCCGGGGTCGAGTTGGACTAGGGTTTCAAGGATCTTGGTGTCCACGTGTTCGCTGGGCTCGTCGGTGCGGACATTCTTTTTGCCCAGAATGCGCCCGACGCGGATCACATGGCCGTTGAATTTCTGGGAGCCATACGCCTCCGCGGTGACATACGCCGGTTGCCCGACGCGCAGTTTGGCAACATCGGTTTCGTCGACATCCAGGCGCACGCGAGGGGTGGAATCGTCGGCCAGGGTGACAATGGGCGAATCGAATTGCGTGGAGACGCTTTCGCCAGCGTGGCGGAATTTGCGGAGCACAACGCCATCCAGTGGCGAGCGGATGAAGGTCTTTTCAAGATAAGCGCGGGCCTCGGCAAGTTGCGCAAGAGCGCTGCTGACGGCGGCTTCGGCCCTGCGGCGATCTTCCACACGCGCGTCGGCGTCCACAAGTGAAAATTCCTGCTGGGCGCGTTCATATTCGGCGCGAGCCACCTGATAGGCGCGCTCGTAGCGCTCTGCTTCGTCACGCGACACCATCTGGTGGTCAGCCAGGTTGCGGCGGCGCTCGGCTTCACGGCGGGAATTTTCGAGAATCGCCTCCGCAGCCTTCAGCGAGGCCTGGGAGGCGCGGCGTTCCTGGGCGCGCGCCCCGTTGATGGTGCGCTCGAGTTCGGCCTGGCGTTCGGCGAGGGCAGCTTCGGCGGCGGAGACGCGGGCGGCGTAGTCGTCGTTTTCAATTTGCGCCAGAACCTGGCCCCTGCGGACGCGGTCGCCTTCCTCCACGCGGACGGATTTCAGGCGCCCGCTGAGTTCGGAGCTGACGCGAATCTCTTCGGAGACGGCCTCCACGCGTCCGGGTGCGGCAATCAGTCCGTCACGCGAGATTGCGGAGGGCACAGGGGCGGCTTTAACGGGATGCGCGCGACCGCGAAAGAACAAGGCGAAAGAAAAGAGCAACGCAACGGTAGCGGCGATGAGAATGTAGGCAGAACGTTTCATGAGGATGCTCCTTTGATTAGACTTCGCCGGAAACGATTTCCGAAAAGTGGGACGCGGCGGGCGCGGCAAACGACGCCGAAAGCGGGAAACCAGGGCCGGGTAGTTCTTCGTGGACCAGGCGGCCGTCTTCAAGATGAAGGATGCGGTCGCCGTAGCTGAGAACGCGTGGGTCGTGCGTGACCATAACAACCGCGCGCGCATGCTGATGAGCGAGTCGCTGAAGAAGCTCAATTACGGTGCGGCCGCTCGTGGAATCGAGAGCGGCAGTGGGTTCGTCGGCCAGCACAATAGGTGGATCGCCAGCGAGCGCGCGAGCAATAGCCACGCGCTGCTTTTGCCCGCCGCTCAAATCCGTGGGAAACGCATGCATGCGATCTTTCAAGCCGACTTCCATGAGAAGCTCTTCGGCGCGCCGGCGGGCAGCCTTGGGAGTGGCGCCGCGAAGGTCCAAGGCCAACCCGACGTTTTCCACCGCGGAAAGCGCGGGAAAAAGATTGAAACCCTGAAAGACAAAGCCGATCAGGTCGCGGCGCAGCCGCGGCAATGCGCTCTCTGGAAGCGCGGTGATCTCTTCGCCGAGGAGTTCCAGGTTTCCCGAGGAAGCACGGAGAATGCAGCCGAGAATCGAGAGCAAAGTGGTTTTGCCGCTGCCCGAAGGACCCATCAGCAGCGTGAGTTGCCCGGAACGAATTTCGAGATTCACATCGGAGAGGGCGCGGAGTTCCGTTCCGCCGGCGCCATAAACTTTCGACAGGCCTCGTGTGCGGATGACGATGCTGGCGGATGAATTGGTGTGTGCCATGGCTCCTCCCTACCCGCGAAAGACCATCGCGGGATCAATGCGCGTGACCTTGTTGATGGAGACCAGCGCGGCGGCAATGCACATGACGACCGCAAGGAACAACATCCCCACGGCCACGGAAGGCGGCATAAGAATCACCGCGCCGCCTTTTTCGCTGGCCTGCACCACAAAATGCGCGATGAGCATGGCCAGCGCGTAGCCAAGCACGGCGCTCCAGACCGCTTGTTCTATGATCACCCGATAGAGATAGCCGTTGGTGGCGCCCATGGCCTTGAGCGTGCCGTATTCGCGAATGTGGTCCATGGTAGCGGCGTAAATGGTTTGCGCGACGACGGCGATACCCACCACCAGCCCCATCAGCGCGGCGGTAAGAACGGCCAGGCCGGCCCCAGTGGTGAACATCCAGTAGAAGCGCGTGCGGCGGCTGAATTCCTCCCGCGTGTAGATGTCCACATCGGAGAGCCGCGTTTTCAGATTGTTTTTGAGCTCCGTTGCCGAGATTCCCGGGGTGGCCTGCACGAGGATGTAGGCTAGTTGGTCCTCTTTGGCTTCGGGGCGTGTGTAGTCGAGGGAATTTTTGAACGAGGTGTAAACAAAGGGCGAAGTCGTGAAGGAGCGGATGCCGCGCGTGAAGCCGACGACGCGCGCGCGATGATCGCCGATCTCGACGCGGTCGCCGAGTTTCGCGACACCGAGCTTCTCCTTGTAGAGCTCGTCCACGATCACGCCGTCTTCCTGTTTCACGTCCATCAGGTCGCCTTGAACAATGTTCCAGGGTTCGCCCAAGCCACTGCCGGGGTGGAAGCCGATAATCTGGATGTTCTCGACACCGCCGTCGGGCTTTTTCCAGTTGGCGAAATTTTGAATGTACTTTTCGGCTTGCTGCACGCCGGGGGTCGCCAGCACCTCGTAGTATTTGCGTTCGGAGAACATGCGGCTGGTATCAAAGTAGCCGACGCCGCGGAAAACGATCCAGAGGTCCGCGTTGGAATGGTCGATGTTGTTGGAAGTGGTGGTGGTGAAGCCGAGGAACAAACCAAATTGAATAATGATCAGCACCAGTGCGAAGACGATACCGGTGAGGGTAACCGCAAAACGGATGCGGTCGTGAAAGAGGTTGCGGCGAGCGAGAAGAGCCATGGTCAGAGCTCCTGGCGGCGTACAGGGGGAATACGGAACGGAGCGGAGAAAAGTAACGTCAATTCATAACATAACAATGTTAAGTTATGATGAAAAAAATTTTCCCTCTCAAATATGCTCCCTGGACACCCCTGAAACTAATGTATCTACCACAAACGGAATGAGTTGCTTCTGGTCCACCCACGGGAACCCCTGCTCGTAGTTAATCAGCAGAGAGGTAATTCCGTGGACCCCGCTCCAAAGGGTCTGGCTGATGATTTCCGGATTGGCGTTGCGAAACTTGTTCGCTGCAATGCAGTCGTACACGCAGCGCCGCAGAAAATCGAAGGCCTGCATGCCGGGTGAATCTGGCTTCTTGTACTCCTCCTGGTCGAAGCCCTCCGGAATCGGCATCATGAAGGTGGCCCTGTAGTGATGGGGATTCTCCAGGCCAAATTGAATGTAGGCCAGAAGGCCGCGCTTGAGGTGCTCCACGGGGTCCCCTGGCTGCTCCATAATGCGCTTCAAGCGGGCAGAAAGCAGGGCAAAGGTTTCGTGACACACATTCTCGAGAAGCTCAGCCTTATCTTTGAAATAGAGATAGATGGTGGTTGGCGAATATTCGATCTTTTCGGCGATGCGCCGCATGGAGACGTTTTCGTAGCCTTCCTTGACGAAGAGCTCGCTGGCCGCGTCGAGGATCTCCTGGCGGAGGAATTTTTTCTGGCGAAGTTTGCGTTCTTTAACGCCCATGTCAATCTACCTGTACATTAACTTAACTCCGTTAAGTTCTCGCGTCAAGCCTGTTTCTGCCCCTTTCGCTTTAGCGGCGGACCGCGATGGCCTGCATTTCAAAATGCCCCCCGATCAAGAGAGCACCCGCACCAATGAAAGCGCGAGCCGGAAAGTCCTTCGAAAACTGCTTGCGATAGGCGTCGTTGAATTTGGCGTACAGAGAAAGATCCGAGCAATAGATCTGCACATAGACAAGGTCGTCCATCGTCATGCCGGCCTCGTTCAGAACGGTCTTGTAGCTATCCAAGAGGTTTTGGATCTCGTCCTCGATCTTGTCCGGAACCTTGTTAGTCTTCGGATCGACGCCGATATCGCCAGCCAGATAGAGGGTGTCCCCGGCGAGAATGGCGTTGCTGAACGGCGCCTGAATGGGTTTGTTGGGGAGATTAATCGCGCGGCGCTTGGACTTCATATCGCCCTGCGAAAAGGCGCCGCGCACGGTGAATACAGTCGAGAGACCCAGAACGGCGAGCAAAATCCACACACGCTGATTCATGATGAACTCCTGAAGCAAGATTGACCAGATTGGCGGCGAGTGTAAAACGGAGACCCCGATACGGCAAGGAAAAAGAGGCTGCACGGAACGAGGCGCAATTCGCCGGGAGACTTTTGATAGAATGCGGCGCTTCAGGAGTAAAAAATGAAGAGGCAATGGACACGGGTCCTTGGGACGGCCGCGACCTTCTGGATGCTAGCAATTCCGGCGGCACAGAGCAATTTGGACGACAAAATCGACAGCAACATCGCAGACTGGGTGGGGACATACAAATACCTGCACGAGCATCCCGAGCTTTCGACCGAAGAAAGGGAAACCTCTGCGTTGGTGGCTGGCCAGTTAAAAAAGATGGGCTACCAGGTGACCGACCATTTCGGACAATACCAGGACGGAAAAACCGCATACGGCGTGGTAGCGATGCTGCACAACGGCAGCGGACCGACGCTCTACGTGCGCACCGACATGGACGCGCTGCCGGTCACGGAAAACACCGGCTTATCGTATGCCAGCAAGGTGCGGGAGAAGCAGCCCAACGGCGAAGTGGGCGTGATGCACGCGTGCGGACACGACCTGCACATGACGGTCCTTCTGGGCACAGCGAAAATGCTGGCGGAGGCCAAGGACAAATGGAGCGGGACGCTGGTGCTTATTGGGCAACCGGCCGAAGAGGGCTTCGGCGGCGCAGATGCCATGCTACGCGCGGGTTTGTATGACAAATTTCCCAAGCCGGATTATGTGATTGCGCTGCACGATTCGGCCGCGATTCCTGCTGGAACGGTAGCGTGGCACTCAGGCCCCCTGCTGGCGGGGTCTGATTCCCTCGATATCACCATTCGGGGTTTTGGAGGCCACGGCGCAATGCCGAATGCCACGAAGGATCCCATCGTGATCGGCGCGGAACTTGTGGTTGCACTGCAGACCATCGTCAGCCGAGAATCCGATCCCCTGACGCCCACCGTGGTGACGGTGGGGTCGTTTCATGCGGGCACCAAGCACAACATTATTCCCGACGAGGCACATCTGCAGTTGACGGTGCGCTCGATGACTTCCGCACAACGCGAAAAATTGCTGGCGGCGATCAAGCGCATGACGAACGGAATTGCGGAAGCGGCGGGGATTCCCGCGGACCGCTCCCCGATCATCGAAGTGTCAAAGAACATCATTCCGGCCACCATCAATGATGCCGCGCTGACACCACGTGTAGCCGCATCACTCGAAAAAGCACTAGGCAAGGAAAATGTCTGGCCGGGCGAACCGATTATGGCTAGCGAGGATTTCAGTCTTTTTGCGATGGAAGGTCCCAAGCCACCCATTTGCATGTTCTGGCTGGGCGCCAGCGATCCCGAAAAATGGAAACAAGCCCGTGAAAAAGGTACACGGTTACCAGGGCCGCATTCGAGTGAATTTGCACCGCTGCCCGAACCCGCAATCCGCGCGGGCGTGAAGGCGATGACCACCGCCGCAACAGATTTGTTGCAGAAATAAGCGAATTTGTATTTCGATTGCGTGACGTGTGTCTTGGACAACCAATTAGATTTCGATTCAAAGATTTAAAAGCTCCGGGGAGACATCTTCTGGACGAAACGCCGCGGTTTTTGGGCTCATTTGTCTTGCTGCCATAAATGCGGCTAGCTGGATGAGGCACCCCAAAACCATGGAGGCCAACGAAATTCTCTAGCCTCGGCGTTGGTGCTCACAGGGGTGCTTCAGGGCTGCGAGGGCGCAGAGGAAGAGGAAGAAGAGACCGGGGCGGCGGGTCCGGGTTGCGGCTCAGTTTCTTTCGGCGGGGCAGTTTCCTTGACGGAGATTTCTTTGATAACGGTGGCGGTGCGCTGCTGGCTAATGAGGCAGGCGGGATCATAGATGCGGCATTGCGCCAGGGTGAACTTGCAGCCGCAGGTGCAGGATTCCGCGTTGAATTTGTGCAGGGCGACTTCGCGCTGCTCGGGAGAAAGAGCGCTCATATCCACGCCGGGCAGGATTTTGGCGCGGTCGGCGTGTTTCAGGAAGATGTCGCCATCGTCCTCGAACGTCTCCACTTTGGCGGCGATAGGTAGGCCCAGCAGTGCGCGGATTTCCACTTCAAAGAGCGCGGGATTGAAGAGGCCAACGTGCTTCTGCACCACGCGGCCTTCGGTGTCAATCAGGAACAGGGTGGGCAGCGCGGTGATGCCGCCATAGTCGAGGCGGGTTTTCATGTCGGCCACGGCGACGGAATAGTTGATGCCTTCGGCCTGCATGACGTCGCGGACTTCTTTTTCGTCGTCGACATCCACGACCAGACCGATAATCTGCAGGCGACCTGCGTAGTGCTTCTGCAGAGCAATCAGCCCGGGGATTTCCTCGCGGCACGGCCCGCACCAGGTGGCCCAGAAATTCAGCAGCACAACTTTGCCGCGAGAAGCGTCCAGGTTGAGGTCTTTGCCGCCGAGTTCCTTCAGATTGAATGCCGGCGCCGGATCGGGATCGCGAACAAAGCGGATGACGGGGAGCTGCGCGCTCGCGCGGGCCGCAGCTAGCAGCCCTACGGGCAACAGCGCCAGGGCAAGGAAAAGGAGGCGTGTAAAGCGGGGCGGCCGAATTGGCAAAAGTCTCCTCATCGAGCTCTTATAAGGATAAGAGAAGAAGGCACGAGAAGAAAGTTGCGGATCAGCCGCCCCTGTCGAGCGGCTTATGTGTGGATCGCTAGTTGGAGCGAATGTCTTTCCAGCCAGTGTCGGAATCGACGGTGCATTTGCCGTCCGGGCACACTTCAAACTTCTCAAACCGGGTGAATTTCCCAGTTGGCGGCGCGCTCGTCGCCGCTACGTGAAACAGGCTCGCTATCGAACAACAGGTAACCCGACACGCGAACCAGCGGGGGGTTCGAAGGATCGGTGGCGAGACCGTTAATGCGTCCAGCGTCCACTGGGGAATGCTGGTGCGCATCTTGGGAGACGATGGAGTCCTGCATGCGATCCGTCGGGCGCTCGCGTGGCGAGCGCGTATTCAGAACAAGGATCAGACGGGCCGTTTGATGCCGAGTTTCCGGATGCGCGCCTGCAGCGTGGTGCGCTTTATCCCCAGCAGGTTGGCGGCGCCACGAGGTCCGGCGACGCGCCACTGGGTTTGCCGCAGGGCGCGCAGGATGTGCTGGCGCTCAGCGTCTTCGAGCGTAGCGATGGGAGCGGCTGCGACGGGGAGCGAGGGCGGCGCTGAACCCGCGCCGGGGATCAGCGGCAGCCCGGCAAGAGACAAGGACAGATCGGGATTCGCGCTCAAGGGCGCAGGTACCACGGAAGCTTTCAATTCTCCCAGGGGAACACGCAACTCCTTGCCGTCGGAAAGAAGCACGGCGCGCTCGATCAAGTTTTCCAGTTCGCGGATGTTGCCGGGCCATGAATAATTGACCAACGCGTCCATGACGTCGGCGGGCACATACTCAACGGTTTTGTTTTGGCGGCGGCTGAAAGTTTGCACGAAATAGCGCACCAGCAAGGGGACGTCTTCGCGGCGCTCGCGCAGTGGCGGCACGAAAATGGGAAAGACGTTCAGGCGGTAGTAAAGGTCGCTGCGGAACTTCCGCTCGGCGACGAGCTGCGCCAGATCGGCGTTAGTGGCGGCCACCATGCGAACGTCTACCCGCTGCGTGCGGTTGCCGCCCAGGCGCTCGAATTCCTGCTCCTGCAAAACACGTAGCAGCTTGGGCTGCAGCTCCAGCGGAAGGTCGCCTATTTCATCCAGAAAAAGCGTGCCGCGATCGGCAAATTCGAAACGTCCGATTTTTTGCGTAAGCGCTCCGGTGAAGGCGCCGCGTTCGTGGCCAAAGAGTTCCGATTCGAGAAGCCCGGCGGGAATGGCGGCGCAATTCACCTTAACGAAGGTGCGTTCGCGGCGTGGGCTGAGGTTGTGGATGGCGCGGGCAATGATTTCCTTGCCGGTGCCGGTTTCTCCCTGGATCAAAACGGTCGTTCCGGCAGGCGCGGCAAGTTCCACTTGCGCAAGCATGCGGCGCAGGGCGGGACTTTCGCCGATGATTTCCTCAAAATTAAATTCCGAGCGAATTTCCTCTTCGAGATAGAGCTTCTCGACGGCCAGCTTGTCTTTCAGCGCGTCAATTTCCTTGAAGGCCAGAGCGTTTTCAAGGGCGATGGCCACCTGCGCGGCGACTTGCTGGATGAGTTCCACATCGGCGGAGGTGAACGCGTCGGGCTTGCGGCTGGCGAGGTTGATGGTGCCGAAGGTGCGGCCCTGGGTCATCAGAGGCACACAGCAGATGGCCTGTACACCTTGATCGCGGAAATAGCGCATCACTTCCAGCTGGAACTTGTCGATTTGTTTGCCGCGGGTGATCAGCACCTGGCTGCTGGCGAAGCACACGCCGGAGGGTGAACCCTCGAGCGGCACCGTGATTTCGATTTTGCCCAGTGGGGCATTCCCCGGCAAATCGAGGGCGTGGATTTTCAGCAGGCCGGAAGCGGTGTCGAGCAGTGCCAGGCTCGTGTAATCGTGCTGAATCACGGGTTTTAACGACGAGACGATGCCCTTGAATACCGCGGCGGGATCGCGCGTGCTGACCAACAGGTTATTGATGTCGAGCAGGACTTGCAGGCGGTCGCGCTCGCGCGCCAACTGTTTCTGATATGCTTCGGCGGCTTCAAAGTTGAGCGCGTTGTCCACAGCGACGGCCACCTGCGCCGCGGCTCGTTTCATGAACTGGATTTCCGCTTCGCTGATGCCTTGCGGCACGTAGCGGCCGAAAACCATGGTGCCCAGCCGGTGGTGCGCCGTGGTCAGCGGAAGAATGGCGACGGAATGCGCACCAACTTCCTGGAGCTTCTGCATGAAGTCGGGATAGCGCGGGTCTTTCGAAGTGTCTTGCGTGAGGAAGAGTTCCTGATTTTCGAACACCCAGCCGGATGGGGAGCTGGCTGCCGGAACTTCCTCGGGCGTTTCTTTTTTGATGGGCTCTTGTGCTTCGAGGACGTGGAGGCGCATGGTGCCGCGTTCGGCGTCGTGAAGAATCAAGCCGAGAAAATCGAATTGCAGGACGGCCCGAAGTCGTTGGGAAAGTTCGTGAAAAAGCGCCTTGAGATCGCGTTGCTGGGCGATCGTCTCGCTGACTTCGAGCAGGGCTTCGAACTGGCGCGCGGGTTCTGCAAGGGGAGAGGGAGAAACGATTTCCGTGGAACCGTCTGGCAGCTTCGCCATGAAAAAAGGATAGCATCGGGTTCACCGGGGTCACAACCTGGGGTGGTGCAGCGAATACGCAGGCGGGGCGAGGCGTGCTATTCTTAAGATACTGCAGGCCCGTAGCTCAGTTGGTTAGAGCGCTTCCTTGACACTTCAAAACCAGGGGATAGCGATGGAACGCGATTTAGTGCTATCAGATTCTATTCAGATGGCTTAACTTTCTAGTTCCATTACTACCCATTGCTATCAGTTTTGACTAAGGTGTGAACCAAATTGTGCACCAAAATTGTTCGTCGAAAATCAGCACTGAGGTCCACCTAAACACTATCTTCTAAGTCCCAACTTCGTCTCGCATCGACTTCAAAGACGAGTCTCCGATGCAGGTATGCACTTCTTGGCCTTCGCAGTTTGGCCCATACCAGTGTAGACGATTAAGGTAAGCAAAGATCGCGCACAAGTAAGGGCGGCATGGGACATCAAAGCGGATATTTCCGATACCGATCTGATTTCGGGTTTTACACTGGAGGTCGAAGGCAAACCTTTGAACACGCAGTGTTCCGGAGGAAACAAAGTCTGCAAAGGCGCCGACTACGTGACACTAACGAACCCAAATGTGGACTGCGCTGTGAGCTTCGTCATAACAACGACCAAGCCTGACGAGCGGGATGGAAGCGATGTCCTTAGCGGAGAAAAAGAATACGACGACGTTGACTTCTCG
>DATFSI010000218.1:0-2514 GCA_035262705.1 Candidatus Acidiferrum sp.
CGCCCGGTCAAAAAACGCGTTTAGATATCCGCCGCCTGCGACGTCGACGCGGGCGATGCCTTCGATTTTTGGAAGGGAGCCGGCAATTTCCTGCGCAATTTGCCGGGGCGCTTTTTTCAGCCGCTTGGCCAGTTCGAAGCACACCGGAGACGCCGCCTCGCCCATCTCCAATTTAGGCGGGCGCTCCAGCACGATGGCGAGTTCGACGCTGTATTTTTCTTTAATGTGGGCCAGAAGCGCTTCGCGCAGGCGTTGTAGCAGAGTGAGATACACGATGCCTCAGTCAAAAAGGAATAGCAGCAAAAAATTCAGTATAGCAGCCGCAGAGCGCTAACGGAGGTATACTCGGGCGCGGGAAGTAAGACTGTGGAGACTTGCGGAGGCTGGCAATGGGGAACCGATCGCGACGTCTGCCTTTGACTCTGGTTCTAGGCGTTTTACTGGCGTCCTTGGGTGGCGGAACCGGTTCCGGCTCCCTCGAAACCCTCCGCTTCAGAGTAAACAGTTCAGAAAAAGAAGCCACAGGCTGAAGCCTGTGCTACCGGAATGCCTCTAGGCAAATCAGTGCGCGTCCAATTCGGGGACGGGTGTGGGTTAGAATGCTTGGCCGGAGGAACCATGGCGAAAACAAGGCGGGAGTTTTTGACGGAAGCGGCGGTGGGTTTGGCGGGAGCAGCGGCGGGGGCGGCCGGTGTGCTCCCCGCGGAAGCACAAGACCCTGCGCAACAAACGCCAGCGTCGCAACAGCCGGCGGGAGCGCCGCCGGCCTTTGGCACAGGCCAAGGAGTTGGGCCGCAGGTTTCGGTGAACACATTTGTCGAAGCGGAGAAGTTGGTCCAGATCGAGATGAACAAAGCGCACCTGGAGCAGGCCGCTTCGAGCTGGCGTGGAAATCTCTCCGAGGTCTATTTGCGGCGGGTCGGGCCGCACAAAGTGGAGTTGCCGCCGTCTGTCGCTCCGTATTCCAGCTGGAACCCGGCTTTGCCGGGAGTAAAGATCGGCCCGGGGCGAGACCAATTGGTAAGAACAACCATGGCTCCGGAGCTTCCCAAAAGTGACGACGCCATCGCTTTCTCCCCGGTGACACATCTTTCGCGCTGGATCGAAACGAAGCAGATTACGTCCGAGCGGCTGACGAAGATTTATCTCGATCGTCTGGAAAAATTCAATCCCAGGTTACTGTGCGTCATCACACTGACGAAGGACCTGGCGCTGCAGCAGGCGCGGCAGGCCGACGCGGAAATCGCGGCCGGCAAATATCGCGGGCCGCTGCATGGGATTCCTTGGGGCGGCAAGGATCTGCTGGATACGGCGGGGATTCCGACAACTTATGGTGCGGAGCCGTTTCGCAATCGCGTGCCGAAAGAAGACGCTGCGGTCGTGAAACGGCTGCATGAGGCGGGCGCAGTGCTGGTGGCCAAGTTGAGCCTTGGCGCGCTGGCGCTGAACGACATCTGGTTCGGCGGGCAGACGGTGAACCCCTGGCTGCCGGAAGAAGGTTCGTCGGGTTCGAGCGCGGGTCCGGGTGCGGCGACGGCGGCGGGGTTGGTAGGCTTTTCGATCGGCAGCGAGACCGGCGGCTCGATTGTTTCGCCCAGCATGCGCTGCGGCATCACCGGCCTGCGCCCTACCTACGGACGCGTGCCGCGCACCGGCGCGATGACGCTTTGCTGGTCGCTCGACAAGCTTGGTCCGATGACCCGCAGCGTGGAAGACGCGCTGCTGGTGTTGCAGGCGATTTCCGGGCCTGATGCGGGCGATTTGCAAAGCGTGCCAAGCAAACTGGATTTCGACGCTAACGCCAGCGTGAAAGGTCTGCGCGTGGGGTATTTCCCGAAATGGATGAAGGAGGCACCAGCCACGGACGTAGATCGTGCCGCGCTCGAAACCGTCGCGAAAGTCGGCATGGTACCGATGGAAGTGTCCATTCCCGATTGGCCTTACGATTCGCTGAACCTGATTCTTTTCGCGGAAGGCGCGGCGTCGTTTGAAGAAATAACGTTGAACGGACAAGTGGACCAGTTGAAGGTGCAGACCTACGATGCGTGGCCCAACCTGTTCCGGCAATCGCGGTTTCTCTCCGCGGTGGATTTCGTGCAGACCGACCGCATGCGACGGCGCGTGGCCGGAGAGATGGCCCGCGTCTTTTCGCAGGTGGATTTACTGCTGGTGCCGTCGCTACGCGATGAAATGCTGACCATTACGAATTTCACCGGGCATCCATCGCTGACGATGCGCGCGGGCTTCGTGAATGTATCGGAGGCGCGCACGGATTGGGCGCCGGATCCCAGCCGGCCGCTGCCGAAATTTTCGCCACCGCGGCGCGTGCCGCACGGCATCACCTTGATCGGCCGGCTATTCGACGAAGGCACCCTGGGCAGCGTGGGACTGGCGCTTGAGCGCGCCTTCAACGTCGTAGGCGAGCACCCGCCGGGATTTTAGAACAGAGCAAGCGTCAGTCCGCTGGAGCCTTGGGCGATGGCGGCAAATCGTTGCGCACCTCTACCTCAGATG
>DATFSI010000219.1:0-3076 GCA_035262705.1 Candidatus Acidiferrum sp.
GTGCCCACGCCGACCACAAAATGGCGCGCATCGCTTCCCTGAAAGATCTGATACGGGACGATGTTCGGATGCGCATTGCCCCAGCGCTTTGGGGAAACGCCGGCGTTCAGATAGCTGCTGCCGACGTTGGCCAGCCAGGAGAGTTGGGAATCGAACAGGGCCATGTCGAGGTAGTCGCCGCGGCCGCTGCGTTCCCGTGCGAACAACGCACCCAAAATGCCCATGGCGGCGTACATGCCAGTGGTCATATCGGCGATGGCGATGGGAAAACGCATGGGGCCGCCGTCGGGTTCGCCGGTGAAGCTCATGACGCCGGCCTCGGCTTGGGCAAGAATGTCGTAGCCGGGCTGTTCCGCTTTAGGACCGGTGAAGCCGTAGCCGGAGATGCTGCAGTAGATGAGCCGTGGATGTTTGCTGCGCAGCGTTTGCGAATCGAGTCCCCGGCGTTGCAACGAATTCATGGATGGCTGATTGCAAATAAATACATCCGTGGTGGCGAGCAATCGCTGTAAAATCTCGGAACCAAGGGGATGGTCGTAATTGAGAGTGATCGAGCGTTTATTGCGATTGGTGGCCAGATAGTAGGCGGACTCAGTGCCGACAAACGGGGGACCCCAGCCGCGGGACTGGTCGCCGCCCGCGTTACGTTCCACCTTGACGACGTCCCCGCCGAGATCCCCAAGGAGCATGCCGCAGTAAGGCCCGGCGAGCGCTTCGGTGATTTCTACAATGCGAATGCCATCGAGAACCATGCTCATAGCCCCAGGATTATAACGAACAAATGCAGGACTCAGCGGTGAGACCGGTTTGGAACCTCTTCGAGGGCGATTCCTTGCCTGAGAGGAGCGCTTCCCGGACAATATGAGTATCACCAATGAACATAGTGAAAATGCGGCGGCGCAAGGCAGTGCGCCGGATGGAGCCCCCGGAACGATGGTGCATGTAAGTCACCCAGCAAAACGATTTGTTGCTTACTTTTCGATGGAAATCGCCCTGGAGAATCAGATTCCCACCTACAGTGGAGGATTGGGAGTACTTGCGGGGGATACTATTCGCGCGGCTGCGGATATCCGACTGCCGATGGTCGCGGTGTCGCTGCTCTACAGGAAGGGATACTTCCGACAGCGGCTTTCGGAAGAAGGAGCGCAAAGCGAAGAGGTAGTGGAGTGGGATGTCGAGAAATATCTGAAAAAGGAAGAACCGCAGGTGATGGTGACGCTGGAAGGCCGCAAGGTAGAACTGCGGGCGTGGCGTTACACGGTAAAGGGTGTGCAGGGATATGAGGTGCCGGTCTATTTTCTGGACGCGGATCTTCCCTCGAACGACCAGCGGGACCGTGAGCTGACCGGGCAGCTCTATGGTGGAGACCCCTATTACCGATTGTGCCAGGAGGTGCTGCTGGGCATCGGCGGGGTACGCATGTTGCGCGCGCTTGGCCACAACGAGTTGATGCGCTACCACATGAATGAAGGGCACGCCGCTCTGCTGACCATGGAGCTGCTGGGGGAAGAAGCGAGACGGGCCGGGCGCAAGTCGGTGAAAAGTGAAGATATCGAAAGAGTGCGCAGCAAGTGCGTGTTCACGACACACACGCCGGTGCCCGCGGGGCACGACAAATTTCCCGTGGAATACATGACCCGGCTGTTTCCGGACCAGACACGGTTTTTTGACGTGAAGGATGCGTCTTCGGCGGATTTGGTGCGCAGCGTTCTGCAAGTAGAGCAGAACTATCCGGACCTGGAAGAAGCGGCACGGCGCGGGGCCTCGGTAAACATGACTTATCTGGCGCTGAGCCTGAGCAATTTCGTGAACGGTGTGGCCAAGCTGCACGGCGAAGTCTCGCGCAAGATGTTTCCGAACGTGCCGATTGAAGCCATCACCAATGGAGTGCATGCGGCTACCTGGACGTGCCTGGCGTTCCGCGAGCTATTTGACCGCATGATTCCGTCGTGGCGCGACGACAATTACAGCCTGCGCGGGGCGCTGGGCCTGCCACCGGAAGAGGTTTGGGCGGCGCACCTGCTGGCGAAACACGATCTGCTGGAGACGGTGAGGAAAAAAACGGGACTGAAGCTGAATCCCGAGGTGTTCACCATCGGCTTTGCGAGGCGCGCCACAGGGTACAAACGCGCCGATCTGATCCTGAGCGACCTCGATCGTTTGCGGGAAATCGCCAAGAACGTGGGAGCATTCCAGATTATCTATGCGGGCAAGGCCCACCCGCGCGATGGCGGCGGCAAGGAAATCATCAAGAAGATTTTCAAAGCCAAGAAGGCGCTAAAGAAAACGGTGACTATCGTTTTTCTGGACGACTACAACCTGGAGCTGGGAAGAAAGATCACTTCCGGATGCGACTTGTGGCTGAACACGCCGCAGTATCCGATGGAGGCTTCCGGAACCAGCGGCATGAAGGCGGCGCTGAACGGCGTGCCGAGCTTGAGCATTCTCGACGGCTGGTGGGTGGAAGGGAATATCGAGGGCGTGACCGGCTGGTCGATCGGCGAGGCGCATCGCGGCGATCCGGGCCCCGAAACGCCGGTGGATAACGCGCTGGACGCGGAAAGTTTGTACGCGAAGCTGGAGGGCGTGATTTTGCCGCTCTATTACGGCAGCCGTGAGCGGTACCTAGATGTGATGCGCCACGCCATTGCGATTAACGGTTCGTTTTTCAACACACAGCGCATGGTGCAGCAGTATATTACCGACGCTTACCTGCGCTAGCGCGGCGCGCCTGGACGACGTGCTCGGGACGGACTTCCAGCATCATCACGCGGCGGGGAAGCTCGCGGAAGCCGGCCTTGCGGTAAAAAACTTCGGCGGATTTGTTGCGGCGCGCTACCTGGAGCTGGAAGGCGCGCATACCGCGGTCGCGGCAGTAATCCTCGATCTCGTATAATGCCAGCGAGCCGATCCCTTGACTGCGGTATTTTTTCTCCACATATAAGTCGCGCAGCACGCCTTCGGCGCCGCCATATTCCAACTCAAAATTGTAGGTGAGCAAGGCGTAGCCGACGGGCTTTTTGTGAACTTCCAACAGCCACATCTTGCCCTGCGAAGGATTGCGCAGGAGCACGTT
>DATFSI010000220.1:0-7680 GCA_035262705.1 Candidatus Acidiferrum sp.
TTCGCTGGAAAATTTGTGCGTGGTGTTGGTGAAGACGCGAAATCCGCTGAACCTGGGGGCGGTGGCGCGGGCGATGAGCAACTTTGGGGCGGCGGAATTGCGCGCGGTCGAGCCCTATGGGAAGGCTTGGCGGGAGGCGAACTCGGCCGTGGGCGCGGACGAAGTAATGGCGCGGGCGCAGGAGTTCGCGACGATTGCGGAGGCGGTGGCGGATTGTGCGCTGGTGGTGGGGACGACGTCCGTGGGAAATCGGGAACTGAAACATCCCCTGCGGGACTTGGCAGAGGCGGCGCCGCTGCTGTGGGAGCGAATGAAGCGGGGAAAGGTGGCAGTGCTGTTTGGATCGGAGAAATGGGGACTTTCGAATGAAGATTTGAGTCATTGCCACTGGCTGGTGCGGATTCCCACGCGGGAGGAACACCGGTCGATGAATCTGGGACAGGCAGCGGCGGTGGTGTTTTACGAGTTGGGGGGTAGAGGAGGTAAAGGAAGTAAAGGATTGGCGGCGGATTTCCGAACAGTGCCGGGAAAAGCGAAACCCGCACCCTTGGCCCGGAAGGGAACGGCACCCACCCTGATGGCGATGACCGAGCTTGCCACGATGGAGACGGTGGAGCGGATCGGAGAGGCGCTGCTCGAGGCGCTGGTGAAGAGCGGATACGTGGGACCGCGCAAGGCGGAGCTGGCGGAGGAGAAGTTGCGGAGGATGTTGCGGAGATTTTCGATGAGCGCGGCGGATGCGGAAGTGTTTCTTGGGATGGTGCGGAAGATGGCGGTGAGGATTGAAGAGGAAACAAAGAAGTAAAGACAAAGAGAGAGAATTTACCCAGGCGACGCTCGGAACCGCAGAGAGCACAGAGAAGAACGGAAAGGGAAGACCCACCCTTAAAAACCAAGGCCGTTCCTCAAGGAATGGTGCTACAGCTTGTGGATCGCGACACACAAGAAACCAAAAACCAAGGACTACTCTAGGTGGGCATTTGGAGGAAGAAGTAGAGGCCTAGGAAGAAGAAGATGAGGTCGGGGGACCATGCGGACAGCATGGGAGGAAGCTGGCCGATGCCGCCCATGGCTTCGAACAAGGCGGCGATGGCCCAGTAGGTGATGCCGATGCCGACGCCGAGAGCAATGCCGCCGAGGGCGCCGCGGCTGCCGACCAGGATGGCGAAGGGGATCGCCAGCAACATGCTGACGGGAGCGATCAGCGGGTAGGCGATTTTTTTGTGCCACTGCACGGTAAGGTTAGAGACATCGAAGCCGGCGACCTGGAGGCCATGGATGTAGCGCCGGAGGTCGCGCCAGCTCATCTGGAAAGCTTGAATGACTTCGCGATTGAAGTACGAGGGTGGCTCAACGAGTTCGGGCAGTGAAGTGACCTTGAAGGGCGTGTACTTTTCCACCGAGCCTCCGGAGCTGAAGTCGCGGATCCAGCCGGATTCGAGGGCCCAGGCCTGCTCGGTGTCGAGCCACTGGGCGCGATTGGCAAAGACGCGGCGCTTCATCTGGAAGGTAACGGGATCGAGTTCAATAACGCTGAGGCCGCCGAAGAATTTCTGCCTGGGGTCGAACAGGTCGTAGTTGTAGACCTTGGAATTTTCGCCAAAAATCCAGCGTTGCGGGCGGGTGTAGGTTTGCGCGGGCTTGCCTTTGATCTGGTTGCGGAGGGCGTCCTGGCGCTGGTTGGCGTACGGGAGATAGGTGTCGTCGAGGATGAGCAGCGCGCCGGCAAGAATCGTGCCGCTGATGAGCAACGGAAGAGCGAGGCGGTAGAGGCTGATGCCGCTGGCCTTGAAGGCGGTGATTTCGTTGTTCTTGCTGAGGATGCCGAGGGTGACGAGCGTGGCAACCAGGGCGGAGAGTGGCGAGAGCTGGTAGACGAGGTAGGGGATGAGATAGCGGAAGTAGTCGACGACGACGAGGAAAGGGATGCGGTGGCGCGCGATGTCGTCGAGTAGCTCGAAGAAGGTGAAGGTTTCAAACAGAGCGATGAAGGCGGCGAGGATGAGGAAGAAAAAGTAAAGAAAGCGGCGGAGCAGGTAGAGGTCGATGATCGTGGGGTAGTTGGAAGAGGAGGGAGGAAGGGGTTCAACCACCACAGCTGTACCGTTTTCCGCGCGCGCGGCGCCGTTTTCGACGCGAATGTATACGGCGGGGACACGGGATCTGCCGAGTTCGCGGCGGCGCTGGCGTAGGCGGCGCAAGGCGAAATAGCGGGAAAAAAGGGACAGGGGCGCAGCTTCGCTCCAGTAGCGCTCCATACGCGGAAGCAGGGCGAGACCGGCGAAGACAAGGATGATATTCGCGGCCCACATGCCCACAAAGGGAGGAAGAACGCCTTGGCGGGCGAAGCCGGCGCCGATGACGAACAACAGGTAGTAGCCGGCGATGATGAGCACGGAAAGCAGCGTGCCGGCGGCGCGTCCACCGCGGCGGGGCTGCGCGCCGAGGGGGACGGCGATTAGCGCGAAAGCGAAGCAGGCGAAAGGGAAAGCAAAGCGTTGATTAATTTCGACGCGGGCATCGCGCCAACGAGGGCCGTTATCGTGCCAGAGTTCGCCAAGAGAGCGTTCGGGGTTGCTAAGGGTGCGTTCTTTGCTGGTTGCGAGGGAGCTGAATTCGATCGGCCAATCGCTGCGCTCGAACGCGGTGACGGAATACTGGTCGGGATTTTCGCGCTGGAATTCGTGGGTAGTGCCGGAGTTGAGGTGGAGCTCGAGTTTGCCGAGTGCGGGCTCAGCGATGACGATGGCGTCTTCGGAGAGGGTGATACGAGAGCCGGTTTCAGCGCCGGTTTCAAAAAGGAACACGCCATGCCAGTGCGTGGCGCTGGCAGCGACGTCGTTGACGTAGAGGACCATGTGGGGAAAGCGCTCGTCGAAGACACGAGGTTGCACCTGAAAGGAGATTTGCGAGGTGATGAGGTTGCCTTCGATGTCGCGGAAGGCGCGAAGGCTGCGCGGGGCGAGGACCAGGGTCATGAGCAGGGTGAGGACGGCGCCGACGACGGCGAGAACGCCAACGGGGAGGAGCATGCGCTTGCGACTGATGCCCAGGGAGGTGAGCGCGATGATTTCGCTGTCCATGGACATGCGACCTAGGCCGAGAAGAACGCCGATGAGCACGGCCATGGGGATAGTGAAGACAAGAATGCCTGGGATGATGCAGAGGAATAGAGTGAGGATTTGCGAGCCGGAGCCGGAGTGGCGGACGAAAAGCTCCATGAGGCGGACGAGCTTGGGAACGAACAGGACGAAGGTGAAAATGAGGATGCCGAGGAAGGCGTGGCGGACGACTTCTCGAACTATGTAGCGATCGAGGATGCGCATGGCGCGACTCGTGAGTGTAACATGGAGCAGAGAGCCATAAGCCATAAGCAGGAGGAGCAAAGTAAAGAGATAAAGAAGCGAAGAAGCGCTAACGCAGAGGACGGGAGCGCAGAGGCCACAGAGAAGATGGCGGCTGAACTTTGCTTGCTGATTTCTGATTTCCGTCCTGTAAGAAGAAGGGGGCCCAGGAAGGCGGGCCGTACCGAAGCTTGAAGTCGAGGACACGCGAGGAATGAATCGGATCAACCTGGTGGTGTTGTGGCACATGCACCAGCCGCAATATCGTGACCCGGAGACGGGACAGTATGTTTTGCCTTGGACACGGCTACATGCCACGAAGGACTACTACGGCATGGTGAAGCTGATGGAGGAGGTGCCGAGCTTCCATCTAACGTTCAATATGGTGCCGACGCTGTGCATGCAACTGGAGGAGTATGCGAGCGGGAATTTCAAAGAGCCCTGGTTTGAGCTGGCGTTCAAGCATGCGGACGAGCTGACGCGGGAAGACAAGGCGGAGATCCTGGCGCGGGCTTTCCAGGTGAATCACGAGCGGCTGCTGACGCGCTGGCCGAGGTTTCTGGAGTTGTATGAGTGGTCGCGCGCAGCGGGTGGGGCGCAGGCGCTGATCACGTTTCGCGCGCGGGAGTGGCGGGATTTGCAGGTGCTGTCGCAATTGGCGTGGATGGAAGAGGCGTGGTTTCAAACGGACCAGGTGGTGAGCCGGCTCGCAAACCGCGGAAGAGATTATACCGAGCGCGATAAGACTGAATTTAAAGCCAAGCAGCTGGAGTTGCTGGGGCTGGTGCTGCCGGCGTATCGCGAAGCGGCGGCGCGCGGGCAGATTGAGATCAGCACCACGCCGTTTTATCACCCGATCCTGCCGCTGCTGTGCGATTCGGATGTGGCACGGGTGGCGAATCCGGGAACGCCGCTGCCGCGGCGGGCGTTCCGGCATCCAGAAGATGCGCGGGAGCAGTTGCGGCGGGCGAAGAAATACCACGAGCAGATGTTCGGAACGAAGCCGGCGGGGCTGTGGCCGAGCGAGGGGTCGGTATCAGACCAGGCGCTGGCGATCGCGGCCGAGGAAGGATTCACGTGGTTCGGGACCGACGAGGGCGTGCTTGGACGAACATTGAATGTGGGATTTTTCCGCGAGGCTTCGGGTATTGCGGCGAATGCTGACCGCCTGTACCAGCCGTGGCGCTTGCAGATGCCGACGACGGGAATCACCGGGCTGTTCCGCGACCATCATCTTTCGGATTTGATCGGGTTCGTGTACAGCCGCATGGACAGCGGGGCCGCGGCGGCGGACCTTCACGGGCGGCTGCGGCACATTGGCGAAACGGTGAAGAGTGGGAAGCCCATGACAATATGCCTGTTCCTGGACGGCGAAAACGCGTGGGAGTATTACGCCGGGAACGGGCGGGAATTTCTCCGCGAGTTTTACGGGCACATCGCCGGGGATGCCGACTTTCGGGCACTGACGGCGAGCGAAGCGATTGCGGCGGCGGGGGATATTCCGTCGGTGAACGCAATTTTCCCGGCGTCGTGGATCAACGCGAATTTCGACGTATGGATCGGGCATCAGGAAGACGTGGCGGCGTGGGATTTGCTGTGGGACGCGCGCGAAGCGTACGGCAAGGCGGTGGACGCGCATGCCAGGGGACGCGAGAACGCGCCGACGAAGGAGGGACTGGCGGAAGCGGAGGAATCGTTGCTAGCCGCCGAGGGGAGCGACTGGTGCTGGTGGTATGGGCCGGAGCACAGCACGGCGAACGATGCGGAATTTGATGCGCTTTATCGCAAGCATCTGACGGGCGTATATCTGGCGTTGGGACAGGTGGCGCCGGAAGAACTGGCGAAGCCGATCAAGCGGCTGCAGGAACGCGCGTACCAGCTTTACCCGTCGACCTTCCTCAAAGTGCGAGTGGATGGAATGGAGTCGAGTTATTTCGAATGGCTGGGCGCGGGCGTGTATTCGCCGGAACGGCGCGGGGGATCGATGCATGGGCGGGTGTTTTATTTGAAAGAGCTGCGCTACGGATTTGAAGAGGAACGTTTCGTGTTGCGCGTGGACTGCTTCGTCGAAAGTTTGTGGGAACTGGAAGAGCCGGAGTTCCGCATCGTGATAGGGGCGAAAGAAGAGGTGGCGGTGGTGGTGAAGCTGCACGACCAGCGGGTGAAGGAGTACGCCGTCGAGAAGGGCAGGGTGTGCCTGCTAAATCCGAAGGACGTGGCGGAGGTGGCGTTTCTGCGGACACTGGAGATTGCGGTAAATCGCGAACTGCTCGATTTGGGGGGGCTGACGAAGTTTACCGTGGGCGTGGCGCTATGGCATGGCGGGCTGCCGGTGGACGTGCTGCCAGCGGAGGGGCTGTTTGATGTGCTGCTGGGGGAAGAGTACTCGGCTTGGGCGGTGGAGAAAGAGAAAGCTGATAGCCGTTAGCCATTAGCTCCTAAGAAAGAGAAACCCAAGACCCAGGTTCGAAACACGAGAACCTGGGGCCCCTGTGGTGCAGCTAGTTGGGGAAAAGGTGAATTACGCAGGCTCGAGAGGGAATTGAATTTCGAGCAGGTTGTCGAGATAGATTTCGCGTTTGGGCCCGGCTAGGCGATAGCCACCTGCAGTCATCCAGCGGCGGATGGAATTGTAGGCCTGCTCGGCGCTTTCATCATCCAGACCGCAATACGCAGCGGCGGCGGTTATCGCGGGGAGTTCCTTCACGTCGTAAATGGAGCGACGCGGCAGGGGACGATTAAGAGAGACAAACGGTTCGCCTTCGAGGCAGCCGGAATCGGCGCAGCGGTGCCAGAGGACCCCACGCAAATCGCCGCAAGACTCGGCGGGCAGCGCTTCGAGCAAATCGCGCTCAAAGCGGGCCATCTCCGAATATTCCCGGACCTTGGCGCGAACCGAAGCAACGGTACAGGCCGGCCTGCGCTTCACCATAACCTGGACAGGGCGATCGGAAAACTCCAATTCGCGAAGTGCCGAGTCGATCCAGCGCAAAGAGCGGTTTGCGGCGATGACGGAGTGCTCGAGGGAGCGCTTGCGTTTGTTGAGTGCGTCCTTGCGGTCCTGCTTCGAGCCGGCCTTGCGGTTCAGGCGGGCAATCTCGGCCAACGACACACCCAGCGTTTTGAGCGCAAGGATGGAAGCGAGCTCGTGCAGTTGCTGCGGAAGATAGTGGCGGTAGCGCGTGCGGGGATCGACGCCGGCGGGGTGCAAGAGGCCCATCTCGTCGTAGAAGCGGAGCGTCTTGACCGTAACGCCGCTCAACGCGGCGAACTCGCCAATGCGGTAGCGCGCGGGCATGTCCCTACGATACCACCAGGCGTGACCCGAGGGATGATTTTGTACTTGAAGTCTCCCCCGCACTGGAATGTTTCAATAAAGCCGTGCGCTTGAAGAGAAGTTTTTCTTGAACGAGCCGATCTAAGACCGGCCGCTACACAATCGAGGACACTCGACGCACGAGGGAATGTTTATGAACAAAATGATGATGCTCGCTCCCATCGTAATGACAGGGGTGGCCGCGACGCGCGGGCTGGCACAGACCGATGACGGGCCGCGAACGGCGATCGAGCTTTATTTCCAGGCGCACGCTCTGGGGAATGGAGATTACATCCGACAGGCTTTTGCGCCGGAGGCCATGATTTCCTTTGTGGATGGGGACCAGCGGAAGCAATGGACACGCGAGGAGTTCGCGAAACGGTTCAACGGGGCGGCGACGGACGAATACCGCCGCGTGCGGCGCGTGGAGAGTCTTGACATAGACGGATCGGCGGCGAGCGCCGTGGTGACGCTGGACTACCCGCAGGTGAAGTTTCGCGACCATTTGCTGCTGCTCAAAACAGAAGGGCAATGGAAGATCGTCAGCAAGGCGTTTTCGGCGGAGCGGAGAAAGGGCGACCGGCAAGAAGCGCTCAACAAGGTGCTCGAGGAATGGTCGCAGCCGTTTGAGCCGAGAAGGATCATCGGCAACGTCTATTACGTCGGAAGCAATCTCATCAGCTCATTTTTGATCGTGACGCCCGCGGGGCACATCCTGATGGACACGGGACACAAGGAGATGCTGCCGCTGGTGGAGGCAAATATCAAAAAACTGGGCTTCCGGCCGGGAGACGTGAAGATGCTGCTGAATACCCAGGCGCATGTGGATCATTGCGGAGGCTTCGCGGAATTCAAGCGGCAAACGGGGGCGACTGTTGTATTCAGCAAATTGGACGGAGAGATGGCGGCTCAGGGAGGGAGGCACGATTACGCAAACGTGGGGGCGTTCGCCAACGGAGATGAGCCGGCGTACGAACCGGTGAAGGCGGACCGGATTGTCGCGGATGGCGAGAAAGTGGA
>DATFSI010000221.1:0-19719 GCA_035262705.1 Candidatus Acidiferrum sp.
CGGTGTTCCACTTTTGCAGGCGGGTTTGCCTTTAATTGCCCCTCTGGGAAGAAAGAAACAGCAAGAAGGACTGCTGCGCCGCTTCCGGCTGGTCGGTCATAAAGACGTGGCTCGCGTTTGGGATCTTGACGAGCTGCGCGCCGGGAATGCAACTGGCAATCAGGTCGCTGTTGGCCGCAGGCACGAGCCGGTCGTTCACTCCATGAACGGCAAGGGTAGGAATCCCGATTTCCGGCAGGCGAGTGTACGCTTGCCACGCCATGATGCCTTGCAACTGGCCCATGTAGCCTTCGGGGGTTGCGTAGTTCTTGCTGAGGACGGCAAGGTCTTCGTCAATGCGCGTGCGCGGCGTCGCAGCATCATAAATAAACGGCACCACGGCCTCGGCGCGCTCCGTCGGCGTCCCTTGGCGGTACGACAGCACCTGGATAACTTCGGGACTTGCTGGCGTGGCGTGAGGGCCACCGCAGGCAGTGCACGCAAGTACAAGCGAGCGTACCCGCTCGGGATACTGCAGGGCGAACTCCTGCGCAATCATGCCGCCCATCGAGGCGCCCAGCACATGCGCGCGCTGGACTCCCGCGGCGTCAAGCACGGCGGCGGCATCGGAAGCCATCGCCGCGATGGAATACGGCCCTGGAGGCACGTCGCTCCGCCCAGCGCCGCGATTGTCGAAAGCGATGGTGCGATAGCGCGCTGCCAGTGTGGGCCGCGTGCGGTACCACATAGTAGAGGGCCAACCCAGGCCCATAGTCAGCAGAATGGGTTCGCCTTGCCCCTGCTGATCCCAGTAAATCTTCGCCCCCTGATTTTCGACAAAGGGCATGATGGCCTCAAGAAATGCGGCGCATTCGCGCGATGTGAGAGCCGCGTTCACATGAAAGTGACTAACGAGGAGGGCATTGTATATAATCACGCGCAAGTTGCAACGGAATTCCCAACGTGGTGAAGGTTACGTTCGTGGGGACCATGGCTTTACAGGCCTGTGGAACAGCCCTTTCTTGAGGAGGCGGGCTTTAGCCCCTGAAAAAAGCTTTTCGGATATTTTTCCGCAGCCGTTTTAGTCGTGCCTCATTGGACCAACATAGAAGCGGCTTCAGCCGCTGAGGTTCCTGTCATGCACTTTGAATTCAGCGAAAAAACGAAGGTATTACAGGGCCGGCTCCTCGCCTTCATGGACGAGCACATTTATCCGAACGAGCAGCGCTTTGCCGAGGAAATTGATGCCAACCGCTGGCAGCCGACGCGCATTATCGAGGAACTCAAACGCAAAGCCCGCGCCGCGGGATTGTGGAATCTGTTTTTGCCGGACCACGAAAATGGTGCGGGGCTGACGAATCTCGAATACGCTCCCCTTTGCGAAATCATGGGCCGCAGCCCGCTAGCGCCGGAGGTTTTCAACTGCTCCGCGCCCGACACCGGCAACATGGAAGTGCTAGCTCGCTATGGAACTCCGGAACAAAAAGAACGCTGGCTGAAACCGCTCCTGGCCGGCGAAATCCGTTCGTGTTTTGCGATGACCGAACCCCAGATCGCCTCCTCGGACGCGACTAACATTTGCGCCAGCATCGCCCGCGATGGCGACCATTACCTCATCAACGGCAGGAAATGGTGGTCTTCCGGAGCCGGCGATCCGCGCTGCAAGGTCGCCATCTTCATGGGAAAAACGGATCCCGCGGCTCCCGTCCACAAGCAGCAGTCCATGATCCTGGTCCCGATGGATGCGCCCGGAGTAAAGATGCTGCGCCTGTTGTCGGTGTTCGGCTATGATCACGCGCCGCACGGCCACGCGGAGATTGAGTTTACAAACGTGCGTGTACCCTCGTCGAACCTCCTCCTCGGCGAAGGGCGGGGATTCGCAATCGCGCAAGGCCGCCTGGGCCCCGGCCGGATTCATCATTGCATGCGATGCATTGGCGTGGCGGAGCGGGCGCTCGAAACCATGTGCAAACGCGTGCTCACACGCGTGGCTTTCGGCAGAGCGCTAGCCGAGCAAGGCACCATTCGAGCGGACATCGCCAAATCACGCATGGAAATTGACCAGGCCCGGCTGCTCACCTTGAAAGCGGCCTACATGATGGACACCGTCGGAAACAAGGAAGCAAAAACGGAAATCGCCATGATCAAGGTGGTTGCGCCTAACGTCGCGTTACAAGTGCTCGACCGGGCGATTCAAGCCCATGGCGGCGCCGGGGTGTCGCAAGACACGTTTCTCGCCGGCGCCTGGGCCAATGTGCGCACCTTGCGCCTGGCCGATGGGCCGGACGAAGTGCACACCGAATCCATCGCGAAATGGGAGCTTACAAAGTGGAGCAAATCCCGCGCAGGCTCGATTTGATCTTCCGGTATTCTGGATAATTTATGCCGCCCTTCATCGTTGAATCCGTGGATGGCATCAAGAGTTTTGTCGGGGAAGAAATCGGTGTGAGCGATTGGCTCGTGATCTCGCAAGACCGCATCAACGCCTTCGCGGACGCCACCGGAGACCGCCAGTGGATTCACCTGAATGCGGAACGTGCCAAACGCGAATCCCCTTTCGGCAAAACCATTGCCCACGGTTTTCTGACTCTTTCGCTGATCAGCCACCTAATGCAGCAGACCCTGCAAATCCGCACCGGCTCCCGGCTCGCGGTCAACTACGGCTTGAACCGCGTACGTTTCCCTGCCCCGGTCCGTGAAGGTTCCAGAATCCGCGGACACTTTACTCTTGCCAGCTTCAAGGATTTGGGCGATTCCTACGAAGCCATCTTCAACTGTTCGGTAGAGTGCGAAGGCCTGGAAAAGCCCGCCTGCGTCGCGGAATGGCTCGTGCGCTATTTCAAATGACGGTAGCGCCAGTATCCTGCCGGCCAGCGAACTCGCCGCCCAGATGGCAGTGCTACAAGTGTGAGTTAGATAGTTGAGGTCTGTGCCCCATGCCAGGACGCTTTTAACAGAATCTGCACCACGCCGGCCATGCCCGCGAACCGTGCATCCTTCGTCAGCCCTTGATGGTAGCGGTAGTAAATCTGCTGCACGATCACCGCCAGCTTGAAACGCGCAAAAACCAAATAGAAGGCCATGTGATCCACCCCGCGTCCGCTGGCCTGCGCGTATCGCTGCACCACTTCGCCGCGCGTCATGCTGCCGGGATAATTCGTTGGCCCCCAGCGAAGCCTCTGCAACTCCTCGGGATCATGCGCGTTCACCCAATAACCGAGCGTGCTTCCCAGGTCGCTGAGGGGATCGCCAATGGTGCTCATCTCCCAGTCCAACACGCCGATGATTCGTCTCAGATCGCCTGGATCGAGAACCACGTTATCGAATTTGTAGTCGTTGTGGATCAGCGTCGCGTTGCCGGATACCGGCAGGTTTTCCCGCATCCAGGCAGACAGCTTTTCGACCTCCGGATGGTCATGCGTTTTGGAACCGTGATAGCGCTCGATCCAGCCCTGCACCTGGCGCTCCACGTAGCCCTGTGGCTTCCCGAAATCGCCGAGTCCTGCGCCGGAATAATCGATACTGTGCAGCCGGGCGAGATTGTCAACAAATGCCTCGCAAAGGCTGCGTGCCGTTGCCGGGGTGAACGCGAGCCCTGTCGGCGGGTCCCTGCGCAAAATGATTCCACCGATAGGTTCCATCACGTAGAAAGGCGCGCCCAGAACGGATTCGTCGTCGCAATACAGGAGAACCTTGGGAGCCGGCGCATAAAAAGCATGCAGCTTCGAAAGAACGCGGAACTCGCGGCCCATATCGTGGGCGGATTTCACCTTGCTTCCAAACGGCGGTCGGCGCAGAACCACCTTCTGGTCGCCAAGCTGAATGGAGTAAGTGAGATTCGAATGGCCGCTCGGAAACTGCTGAGCGCTGAAAGCCTCCCCTTGACCGGGAAAATGCCGCCGAAGAAATGGCTCCAGTTTCTCGAGGTTAAGCTCCTCCCCCGGGCGAATCGTCGTCGGCAAATCTCGAAAGTCCGTCATGGTCGCTCACAATTAGAATGTGGGAGGGCGTGGCATCACCCATGCCGCAAGGTTCCCAAAACATGGGGCTTGAGCCCCTGAGGACTTAATCGCCTGCCTCTCTCTTCTCTACCGATACGTCAGCAACGAATCTTCCTCCAAATGGGGATACGCGTTAAACGAACTGAGCGTAAACCGGTCACGCGAAAAAAGAAATTCACTGTACGAGGAGTTTCGCGACATCCACAAGATTTGCAGTGTGTCCTGCGGTGAAAGGTGTAGGGCGCGCTGCATCACCACGCCGATGGGGCCGCCCGAGGTGAACACCCCGATGTTCGCTCCCTTGCCGGCATCTGCGAAAAGGCGGTCCAACCCCCGATTTACGCGGTCGCTGAACGCTTGCCAGGATTCCGCCTTCTGCAGCGGCAGTGTCCCGTTTACCCACAACGAGACCACTACTTCAAACAACCGCTGAAACGCTGCGCGTTTCTGCGTCTCGTCACCGGCGGATTGGACGCTGTCCTCCAATTCGCAAATCCTGGCATCCTTCGCCCGGAGCTGGGGAAGGCTTTCGGCGAGCATCGCGTCGCCATGGAACTCATCGAATGCATTCACCGCCACGGGGATGGGAAACGCCACTCCAGCCTCGCGGCAGGCTTCCCCGGTAATCTCCGCAGTCCGGCGATGGCGCTGCGCCGGCCCTGCATATACACCCTTGAAAACCAAGCCGCACCTCGCCCAATATTGCCCGAGATGCCGCGCCTGCGTTTCGCCAAGGGCGGAAAGCTGGTCGTAATTCTGCGAAAGAAAAGAGGCCTGGGCGTGGCGAACCAGGAACAAGCGGCCCATGCGTCACCCAAGCCGCAGCACCCGCGTCTCAGGCGGCCGCATGCTGTTCTTTCTTGTACTCGGCGAAAGTTTTCCCCTGTTCTGCAAGCTGTTTCAGCAAGGGCGCGGGCTCCCACAGCTCGCCGAGCTGCTTCTGAAATTCCCGCACGCGCTCATAAACTTTCTTCAGTCCAACGGCATCCGCATACCACATCGGTCCGCCGCTATGAGTGGGAAACCCGTACCCGTTGATATAAATGATATCGATGTCCACGGCGCGCAACGCGAAGCCCTCCTCCAGAATGCGCGCGCCTTCGTTCACTAGGGCGTAGACGCAGCGCTCCACAATCTCCTCGGGCGAAATCTTTCGCTGCTCGATTCCCTGCTCCGCGGCCCACTGCTTCACCCAATTGGCCACGTCCGGATCGAGACTCGGCCGCCGGTTCTCGTCATATTTGTACCAGCCAGCCCCGGTCTTTTGTCCGTAGCGCCCCATTTCGCAAAGCCGGTCGCCGGCAAACGCCTGCCTCACGCCCGGCTTTTCGAGATGGCGGTATTCCTTGCGAATGCGCCACCCGACATCGAGGCCCGCGAGATCGCCAACGGCAAGCGGCCCCATGGCCATGCCAAAGTCGGTCAGTGCATTGTCCACTTCCGCCACCGCCGCGCCCTCTTCGACAAGAAAAACGGATTCGCGCACGTAGTGGTGAAACATCCGGTTACCGACGAATCCCCGGCAATTGCCAACCAGCACGCCAATCTTCCCAAGCTTTTTCGAAAGCTGCATGCACGTGGCAATCACTTCCTTGCTGGTGACCTTGCCGCGCACGATTTCTAGTAGGCGCATGACGTTGGCAGGGCTGAAAAAGTGCGTTCCGATCACAAATTCCGGGCGCGAGGTGACCGACGCAATTTCGTCAATATTCAGCGTCGAAGTATTACTGGCAAGAATGGTACCGTGTTTGCAAATCTTGTCGAGCTGTCGGAACACTTCCTGCTTCAACGCCATGCCCTCGAACACCGCTTCGATGACCAGATCGACGCCGGCAAAGCCGTCAAAGCTGAGCGTCGGCTGGATCAGCTTGAGCCGCTCATCCATAAACTGCTGAGTGAAGCGACCCCGCTTGACGGAATTCGCATAATTTTTCTGAATGTTGGCCACGCCGCGATCCAGCGCGGCTTGATCGACCTCCTTGAGCAAAACGGGAATTCCCGCGTTGGCCAGCACCATGGCGATTCCTCCGCCCATGGTTCCCGCCCCGACAACGCCGGCGGTCTTGGCGGGAATCAGCCGAGTCTCTTTGGGAATGTCCGGAATCTTGGCCACCTCGCGTTCGCCAAAGAAAACATGAATCAGGGCTTTTGACTGCGGCGAGAACAAGCACTCCGTGAACAGCTTCCGTTCGACCTGGCAACCTTCCTCAAACGACAATTTCGTGGCCGCTTCAATCGCATCAATCGCGGCAATAGGCGCCAGCAACCCGCGCTGCTTTTTCCGAACCGTCTCACGCGCCGCCGCAAAAACAGTAGTATTCTGCTCCGGTGTGCCGAGCTTTTCCGTTCGCTCGCGCGTTTTGGGCACAGGCTTTCCAGCTACCTCGCGCGCGAAAGTTATGGCCCCCGGCAACAGGTCGCCCTCGATGAGCCTGTCCACAATGCCTGCTTCGAATGCTTGTTCAGCTCCAATGGGATTTCCCTCAGTGCACATTTCGAGCGCTTTTGCGACGCCAGCGAGTCGTGGCAAGCGCTGTGTTCCGGCCGCTCCGGGAATGATCCCCAGCTTCACCTCGGGTTGGCCAACCTTCGCGCTGCGCACCGCAACGCGATAATGGCCTGACATGGCGATTTCCAACCCACCCCCAAGCGCCGTGCCGTGAACGGCCATCACCACCGGCTTGCTGCAATTTTCAATTTTCAGTAACAAACCTAGATGCCCTTCGCCCCGCGACTGCCCCGAAGTAACCTTGCCAAACTCCTTGATGTCCGCGCCGGCGATGAACGTACTGCCGCTGCCAATCAGCACGGCTGCATTCAGGTCGGAGTCGCCTTCCAGTTTGCCAATGGCGTCAGCGATGCCCTCCGGCACACCAGGACTGAGCGCGTTGACCGGCGGATTGTTGATGGTAATGACCGCGACGTTTCCGGACTTTGTGAACTGCACCAATTCGCCCATGATGTTCTTCCTCTAGGATCAAATTCCTTTACGCCTTTTGCGCCGAAACCGCTCCCGAATCAATCACCAGCCGCGCAATCCGCTCGCGATGAAACGTCGCGTCACCCAGCGCGGTTTCCGAAGCCTTGGCGCGGCGATAATAAAGATGCAAATCGTTCTCCCACGTGAAGCCCATACCCCCATGCACTTGAATGCCGCGGTTGCCGACCGTGCGCGCGGCGTCGCTCGCATACATTTTAGCGATGGAGACCGCAGCCGAGGCATCGGGAGCGTCTTCCTGCACCCCCCACGCCGCGTAATAGACAGCGGAACGCGCGCTCTCCGTTTCCAGATACATGTCCGCGCAATGATGCTGCACGGCTTGAAACATGCCAATAGGCTTTCCGAACTGCTTGCGAGTCTTCGCGTATTCGACAGTGAGGTCCAGCGTGCGCTGCATGCCACCAACCAATTCAGCCGCCAGGGCGACGGTCGCGACGTCCAGTGCTCTCGCGATGTCGGAAATCTCGCCAATCTTTTCCGCCGTGGTATTGTCGAATTGCACCGAATAGAGTTTGCGCGTCAGATCCATGCCCTGCATCGGAGCGACACGCACGCCCGCGGCTTTGGCCTCCGCAAGAAAAACTCCATTTTTGGCAGCGACGATGATCCAGTCGGCCACAGCCGCGTCCGGCACAAACAATTTTTCACCCTTGAGCCTTCCTTGCCGCGCAGTCATTTGCGCGTCTGCAGGATCCCAACTCGCGGTGGCCTCAAGGAGCGCGGCCGTCGCCCGAGCCTCTCCCCGGCTGATCGCGCCGAGAACTTTTTTGCTTTGCGCGTTCCCCGAGCAAGCCACCAAAACGCTGCCTGCCAGCGCCACGGTCGAAAAGAACGGGCCCGGAAGCAGCGCCCGTCCCGCCTCTTCCATCAGCAAAGCCAGTTCGACAATCCCCAGCCCGATGCCGCCCGTCTCTTCCGGAAAAACAATACCCGTGTAGCCCTGCTCGGCCAGCTTGCCCCAAAGGTTCGCATCAAATGCGGTCCCCGTTTCCATCAGCCGGCGAACTTCGGAAATGGGGCACTCCCCTGCAAAAAACTTCCGGGCGCTTTCTTTCAGAATCTCCTGGCTCTCATTCAATCCAAAATTCATAGCGTTCCTCAATAGCTCCGCGGCAGCCCAAGTACAAAGTGCCCGATGATGTTGCGCTGCACTTCGGATGTGCCGGCTTCAATAGTGTTGCCGCGCGACCGCAAGTAGCCGTGCGACCAGATTCCTCTATCAATCGCGTGCTCATCCCCGGCAACCAATTGCCCGTACGGCCCAAACATTTCTTGCGCAATCTGCTGCAGTCGCTGATTCAGCTCGCTCCAGAACAGCTTCTGAATCGAGCCTTCCGGCCCAGGCACGCCCGTGTCGGAAATCCGGCTAAAAGCGCGCATTTGATTCACGCGCATGATTTCCACTTCCGCATAGCATTGCGCCAGCTTCTGCCGCAGCAAAGGATCCTGCCCGGCGGGACGTCCGTTGCGCTGCACAGTGCGCGAAAGCTCGATCAACCGGTCGATATTGCGCTTGAACATGGGAGTGAGCCGCGCCCCAAATGCGCCGCGCTCGTGCATCAACGTGCTCACGGCCACATTCCAGCCGTCGTTCAACAGGCCGAGCATATTTTCCACGGGCACACGCACCTCGTGGAAGAAAATCTCGTTGAACTCGCTCTCGCCGGTTATCTGGCGCAGCGGACGAACTTCCACGCCTGGGGATTTCATATCCACCAGCAAAACGGTAAGCCCCTTGTGCTTGGCTACGCTCGCGTCCGTGCGCACCACAAGTTCGCACCAGTCGCCCACCCAGCCGTAGCTGGTCCACACTTTCTGTCCGTTTACAACGTAGTGCGGGCCGTCGAGCCGCGCTTCGGTCTGCAACGCCGCAAGGTCGGATCCTGCGTTCGGCTCCGAAAACCCCTGGCACCAGATTTCTTCCGCGCTGAGAATTTTCGGGATATATCGCTTCTTTTGCGCCTCGGTGCCGTGCGCAATGATAGTCGGCCCAATCAGGCCAAGGCCCAGAGCGTTAGGCATCGGCGGCGCCTGCACGCGTGCCATCTCCTCCCAGAAAATCGCCTGCTGCATCAGCGTCGCCCCGCGCCCGCCATATTCCCGCGGCCAGGAAACCGCAGCCCAACCGGCTTCATAAAGTTTTCGCTGCCACGCCCGCAAATACGGAAACGACTCCTCCAGCGGCTTCTCGCGCCATTCATTCCAGTCTTTTGGAACATTGCTTTCGAGCCAGGCGCGAAGCTCGTTTCGAAACGCCAGTTCCTCAGTGGTTAGCTTCAAATCCATGTATGGACGCTCCTTGACATGACAAGCAGACAAGCTATTTCTTCTGAGCAGCGGACTCGGCTCTTTCCTTTCCATCACCCGGTGAAGATTGCTCCGCAATCCTTTCCCCGGCGGGCCAATATTTCTTCCGCAGATCTCTTTTCAGAATTTTCCCCGTGCCCGTCTTCGGTAGGCTCTCGACAAAATCCACCGAACGTGGGCACTTGTAGTGAGCCAGCCGCTGTCGGCAATGTTCGATGAGTTCCATCTCTCCCGCGCGTTCGTTGGACCGCAAAACAACCAATGCCTTCGGCAGCTCTCCCCAAATCTTGTCCGGGACGGGAATCACCGCCGCCTCCATTACCGCGGGATGTGAAAGAATCGCCTTCTCCACCTCCAGCGAAGAAATATTCTCCCCGCCGCTGATGATGATGTCCTTCTTGCGGTCCACAATCAGTAGATAGCCGTCCTCGCCCCACGTGGCCATGTCTCCAGTGTGAAACCACCCGCCTCTCATCGCTTGCGCCGTGGCTTCCGGCTGTTGCCAATAGCCCTCCATCACTCCGTCGCTGCGCGCGACGATTTCGCCGATTGATTTCCCGTCCTTAGGCACGTCCCGATCATTTCCATCGACCACGCGAATTTCCACCCCCGGCATCGCGTAACCCGTCATCGCCTGCCGCACATAACGCTCTTCGCCTTGTGGGTCCAGGCCCGGCTTCAGCAACGAAATGGAAAGCACCGGCGACGTTTCCGTCAAACCGTACCCGGAGAAGCAGACGCCACCCAGCTTCTCTTCGACCTCGCGCACGAGCGTAGGAGAAGAAGCAGAGCCGCCCATGTTGATGCGCCGCACACTGCTCAAATCGTATTTGGTGCGCTCCGGACAATTCACCAGCACCGTAGCCATGGCCGGCACAAGACTGAAGTGGTTCACGCGTTCGGCTTGAACCAGACGGAAAACCTCCACCGGATCGAATCGCTGCATCATCACGTGTTTCCCGCCAAGCAAAGTCAGAAAGTGAGCTACTCCCCAGCCATTAGCGTGAAACAACGGAATGGTGTGCAGTTCAACAGCGTCTTTTTCAGTAGGCAGGCCCAAGCCGGTATTGTGCGCATGCAGATAAATATTCCGATGCGTCAGCATCACGCCCTTGGGTTCGGCGCTGGTGCCGCTGGTATAAAACAATTCCGCGAGCTCGTTCTCGTCGACTTCCAAGATGTCGCGGCGAACAGGCGCCGCTCCCGATAGAAGCGTTTCGTAATCGTGTTGGGTAAGCCAGTGCTTCGCGGCCTGAGCATCGAGCGAGTAGAAAGCCTTCACCGTAGAAAGCTTGTGGTGAAAGGATTCCACCAGTTCCCGAAATTGCCTCTGCAGGAACAGGACGGACGCCCCGGCGTCGTTCAAAATGTAAGCGAGTTCCGCGGCCGACAAGCGAATATTCAGTGGCAACAACACCGCGCCCGCTTCGATCACGCCGTAATACGCCTCCAGCAGGCGGTGGCAGTTGGTGCTGAGAAATGCCACGCGGTCCCCGGGCCGTATGCCTGACTTGCGCAATGCACCCGCCAGCCTACCAACGCGCTCCCCAAACTGCGCGTAAGTAAAACGCTCCTGTCCGCACACAACCGCGGTACGCTGCGGGTATTGCTGTTCGGCGTAGCGCAGAAAACGAATTGGCGTCAGCGGTATATTCACGGTTGGTCGCGCCCCTTACACGGTTTGCCCTCCGTCCACCACCAGCACGTGCCCAGTCACAAAATCGGATGCGTCCGACGCCAGAAAAACAGCCGCCCCCTTCAAATCATGCTCGCTGCCGAATCGCCCCAGGGGAATCTTCTGCAAAAACGCTTCCCTGTTCCTTTCGATGACCACTTCCGACATGTGCGTGGGAAACCATCCGGGCGCAATCGCGTTCACCTGGATATTGTGCACTCCCCATTTGCACGCCAGATCTTTCGTGAACGCGATGACTCCTCCCTTGCTGGCATGATACCCGATGGCCTGGAATTGCGGCGGCGCGCCCTGCAAGCCGGCCACTGAGGCGATGTTGATGATTTTTCCGTGGCGCTGCTGCTCCATGAATTTTCCCGCCGCTTGTGAAAACAAAAACGTACCCGTCAGGTTCGTTTCGATCACTTTGTTCCAGTGTTCCAGTCTCATCTCTTCGACCGGAGCGCCCCACGAAGTGCCGGCGTTGTTGATCAGGATATCCAGCCGCGCAAACTGCGAGACGGTTGCCGCAACGACCTCTCGAACCTGCTCCGGATTCTTGACGTCGCAACCCAGCGCGAGCGTTTTGACCCCAAGTTGTTTCAATTCCTCCGCCGCCTGTTCGCAGCGTTCTTTCTTTCGGGCGCAAAGGACCAGATTCGCCCCCATCTCCGCGAGTCCCTCGGCCATCTGCCGCCCGAGCCCGATGGATCCCCCGGTAACGATGGCCACGCGTCCTGTCAGGTCAAAAAGTTTCTTGACGTTCACCGGGGAACCCTCGACTCACCTGCCATTCAGTTTCTCAGTCCGTATCGTCGGCATCAAATGGCCGCAGATATTGGCTGGGATGAAATTCCACGAATGCCGGAGCCGCGGGAACAATCCCACCCACTGGGCCGGGGAAAATATTGAAGATCGGGCCAAGGTGAGCAGCGTCTGCACCGCGGTAATAGTCTCCGCCGAGGCGTCCACCTGCTCGATGGAGCTCTATCGACCATCATGAAAATATTCTCTTCACGGGCCGGGGCACTACTGGGAAACGTGTTCACTTACCCTTAGAACGTCATGCGCACTCCCAACTGAACTTGGCGCTTTGGAAAAGCCGAGGTGAACGCAAGCGGCGTGCTCGGCGTAATTGTTGAGAAGTTCGGCATGATGCCGTGAACATTGAAAGAGGCGTGCCCGCCTCCACCCAAGGCTGCCGGAAGTCCAAACACCGGCCCCACCTCGTTGTTCACGCTGGCGTAGTTCGTGTGGTTGGCGACGTTAAACCCTTCCGCTGTGAGCACCAGATTCGCCTTTTCTCCAACTTTGTGCCGCCAGCTCAGCCGCATGTCCAGGTTGTAGTAGTCCGGGCCGAGGCCGCTGTTACGCGGCGCCCCAAACGGACGCTCGTTGGTGATGTGATTATTCCCATTGACCGCGCCTCCCGCCAAAAGGTTGAACGGCAATCCGCTGTGGTACGTGAAAATCGGACTGAGCTGGAATCCGGAAAGGACGGCCTGTTTCCACGGGCTGTCGAACACCCCGGCAATCACCACCTTGTGCCGTTCGTCAAACTCGGAAAGGCCGCGATCGATCGAGAGGTTGGTGGGATCCTGCGGTCCATAGTCCGTATTGAAGTCGGTGGAAGTGTCGAAGCCCTTGCTGAAGGTGTAGCTGCCAAACAGCGTGAACCGGTTGTTAAAGCGCTCTTTAACCTCCAAAATTCCCGCTTCGTAAAGGGCGGAAGCCGCGGACGTGTATTGGTTGTTCTGGACAATCAGGGGATTCACAAAGCAAGAAAAAGGAGCTTGCGGGTTCGCCATAGTTGCCGCGCAGGGCAAGCCTTCGGCACCCCCCAGCGGATCGGTCAGCGGACTCAGGTTCCAGTTCTTGTACGTATAGCTTCCCCCGTTGGCCAGCGGAATCGTACTGGTCGGCGTACCGGGCAACAGATTCGTGTCAATCGCCACGGGAAGCCGCAGCGTGTGCGTATAGATTCCGCTGAAGGAAACGGAAAGCCCCGGAATAATCTCGCGTTCAATTCCGATCGATGCCTGTTGCGAATAAGGGGGCTTATAGTTCGGCGGATTGCTGAAGAGCACTGTAAGCGGCGAAAGCTGACCGCTGTTCTGTACGAAAATGCCGAACGGCGCCACTGATTCAGGCGTGATGCATGCGCTGGCTGGCGGGGTTGGCTTCGTGCACTGGATTAAACCCTGGTTGAACAGCCCGGTAAACACTGCACCCGCCGGCTGCAGGAACGGCAGCAAGCTGAAGCCGGGATCCACGTAAATGGAAATGTAGCGGTTGCAGGGACTGCTGCCCGTTCCCGGCACAATCACTCCCGGAGCGCCAAACGCCGTTACTCCCACGCCGCAAGTACCCACCGCATTGTTCACCTGGTCCGGAACCTGCGCCTTGTTGTGCTGGTTCTCCACAGTGGATTTATCCGCGTTCAGGACTCCCAGGCTGAGGTCCACCTGGGGAATCTGCGCATCGACAGGCCCGTAGAAAATTCCGTAACCTCCACGAACCACCGTCTTGTGGTCCTTGAACGGGTCCCACGCGAACGATACCCGCGGAGACACGTCGCCATAGTAGGTGTTCAGGGGCTTGAACTGGTTATCGATCTCGTATCGCACGCCGTAAGTCAGCTTGAAGCTCGAAGTCACTTGCCAGGCATCTTGCACGAAAAGGCCGGTGAACGGCCGGCTGTATGCCGGATAGTTGGCATTCCCAAAACCTTGCTGGTACACCTGAGGCGCGCTCAGCGAGGCCGCCTGCAGCGAATTGATGTTGGCTCCCTCGGTCGTTATTCCGCAGGGATTCGGGTTCCCGGGCAGGAAGCACAAGCTGACCGCTGCGCCCGGCAGTGGGCCAAACACGAAACGTCCGGGGAAAAACGTGTGGGATTCGGTGTGATTTCCCCGCAGCAACTCATTACCGCCGAACTTGATGGTGTGGCGGCCCCGTACCAGCGATACGTTGTCGGCAATTTCGTAGCGCCGCAGAATCGTGAAGTTGGGCAAGAAGATGTTCGTTCCCAGATTGTTCGCGAACCCCAGGATTTGCACGCCAACTTGTCCCGGCTCGTTGGGGATCACGTTGAAGCTGTTGTAGTCGTACTGCAGCCGAAGCTCATTCTGCGTGTTGGGGTTGAACTCGTGATACCAGCTGGCTTGGGCGTTGTTGTCATAGTTGTGGATCGAACTTCCCGCCGAAAAACCCGTCAGTGACTGCACGTCGGGATTCTCTTCCCGGTCATGTCCGTACCGGTAGGTGAAGTTCAACTGATTGCTGCTATCGATGCGGTGATCCAGGCGAGCGGAAAACAGGTACTGACTCGTGTTGTAAGGAAACAGCCCTCCGTTCGTCTCCAGCTGATTGATCAGATAGTTGTTGATGGCGTTTTGCGTCTCCGACAGTCCCGTCAGCGGGCTTACGGTCAAGCCAAGCCCGAGCGCCCCGGCGCAGGTCTTCGCAGGCAGTGTCACAATCGTGCCGTCGGGACTGTTCAGGCAGGGCACCAGCGGGTTCCCTGGCTCGGTTGCCAGGCCGGTTACGACGGATTGTTGCGCGTGTCGGAAATCCGACGGCAAAAAAGGATTCGACATTGCAAACGGACTCGGTCCGGCAAAGATAGAGCTGTGCGTCAGCAAAGGCACCGCGTTCTGCGAGTCTTGTCGAAGGCCCTCGAAAGCGCCGTACAAAAATGTCTTGTCTTTCCTGATCGGGCCTCCCAGCGAGCCTCCGAATTGTTGCCGCGACAACGAGTTCTTGATTGGGTGGCCCTGCTGGTCGAACGCGAACATACTCGCCGGCGTAAGCGCCTGGCTGTATGCGAAGGGATCGCGCGCGTCCATTCCGTCATTCCGGAAATAGCCAAACAGCGACCCGTGCACGTCGTTCGTGCCTGATTTAGTAACGATGTTGATGGAAGCGCCGCTAGCGCCTCCCAAATCCGCCCCGTAATTGCTGCGGTTCACCTGGAATTCCTGAACCGCGTCCTGGCTCACTGTAAGCCGCACGCCTCCCGAATCGCCCGAGGCCTCACCCCCGTCAACCGTAATGCTGTTCCCCCGCCCGTTGCTCCCGTAGAACGAGAGTCCGCTTTGCGGCGTTTGCTTCACGCGAAAGTCCTGATCGTCGGCCAGTCGCGTGGAATCGGAGACGCCCGGCAGCAAGAGCGTAAATGTGAGGTAATCCCGTCGGTCGATGGGCAGGTCCACGATGTAGTTCTGCGTCAACGTGTCGGCCTGGCTGCCTCGTTGTGTCTCCACCACTGGCGCTTCGGACGACACTTCCACCGTGGACGACATCCCGGCCAGCTTCAGCTGAAGGTCCAACACCAGAGTCTGCCCCAAGTTCAGCGCAACGTTCCGCACGATCTCCGTGCTAAACCCGCTGTGCTCGGCCGTGACTCGATACGTGGACGGCGCGAGGCCGGAGAAGCGGTACGCTCCATGTTCGTCGGAAACCGCGGTGCGCTGCACGCCCTTGGTCTCGTCCGTCACGTGCACCTTCGCGCCCGGCACGGCGCTGCCCGTGGGATCGGTTACGGTACCCATCAGGTCGCCGGACGACCCGACACCCTGGGCCCATGCGGGTTGACTTCCGGGGATGGCACATATGGCGAGCAACAGCAGAGTGGCAAGAAAAGTCGCCTTCATAGCTTCCTCCTGGTCGGTCAAAGGCTTCGCAAAACTCTTCGCGGGACGAGCAAAAGCATGCTCAGCCGCCCAAAGCGATCCCGTGTTCCGCAAACGGCCTCAGCTTCCGCTGCGGACGCACTCGACTTCTTTAGCACCTGGGCGCGCCAGGAATCGGAATCGATCCCCGTCCTCCCCTGGAGGTTGGTTAACCAAAATTGTGATAGTCGGTATCACATTTTAGGAACTAGCGTCAATAAGAATTTTTTTCACGCGCCAGGCCGTTTTTGGACAGGAGTATATGTTTGTGATTCGGGAAGATTCCAGGGAGGGAACGGGAAAACGGGCGCGAGATTATCAGGAGGGGGTCAGCACCACCCGGCCGGAGATTTGCCCACGGCGCAACTCCTCCAACACCTCATTCACTTGCGCTAGCGGGCGACTCGATGCGTGGGCACGGATTTTCCCCTCGCCGGCCATAGCCAGGACCTCTCGCAAATCCAGCCGCGTACCTACCGCGATCGCCCGGATGCGGACTTCTCGCGCCGCCATCAGGATTGGCGGGAAGCAAAGATTCTCCGCGGGCAAGCCCACCGCCAGCAGCGTCCCCGTCGGTCGCAAGCACAAAAACGCCATGTCGTAAGCGGATTTCGCCGCGGATGTCACCAGCGCGGCGTGAAAGCCGCCCTTCGCGCGCAACTCCTTCGCGGCCGTGGCCGAGGCCGCATTTTGCACGTGCGCGGCGCCCAGCGATTTAGCTAGCTCCAGTTTTTCATCCGCAACGTCCACCGCAGTAATCTCCGCTCCATATTCCCGCGCGATTTGCACGGCAAAATGTCCCAGGCCTCCGATTCCAAAAACGGCCAGGCGCTGGCCGGGAGAAATCGCTGCCTGCTTCAACGCCCGGTACACGGTCAGGCCCGCGCAAAAAAGCGGAGCCGCATTCATCGAAGAAACACAACTAGGCAACTTCACCGTATGGCTCGCTGGCGCTTTCACAAATTCCGCGAAGCCGCCGTCCACCGTCACACCGGTGATTTTCTGCTTCACGCAGAGATTCTCGTCCCCCTGCCGGCAGAATTCGCATTCGCCGCAGGTCCAGTAAATCCATGGCACGCCCACGCGATCCCCGATCTGAAGCTCTTGAACCGCCGCTCCCTTCTCAACAACGCAGCCGGCGATTTCGTGCCCGAGAATTAAAGGCTTCTTGGTCATGCCCGTCAGTTGCGGCCAATCTCCGTCGGCAACGTGCACGTCCGAATGGCAAACGCCGCAAGCCTCCACCTGGATGAGGACCTCGCCCGCTTCCAGCGCTGGTCGAGGAACCTCCTCTAGCGCGAGAGGTTTTTTGAATTCATGCAGGACGGCGGCCTTCATTCGATGTGCCTCCGCGCGCAAGCAAGACGACGGGAAGCAGACCGTCTCGGATCACGCAGGTTTGTTTGAAGAAATCAGATTAAGGACGCGCGGCTTGCAGAAAGAATGCCACCGCGCTGCGCACGCGTTCGCTCAAATTGTGTGGCCCAGAAAGCCCTGCGGCCCACCGGCGAACGACCGTAGTGTAGAGCCCTTCCATGAATTCCGCCAGGTGTGCCACGGGAAACGTGCGCGTGATTTCCTTGCGTTTCTGCCCTTCCTCGAGAATGTCGCGCAGCAAACTGGCGGCAATCTCCTCGGGCCGCCGCATCTCCGGCGAGCGCACCGGGTCCATGGCCCCCGAGAGCACCACCGCGCGCCACAGCGGTCGATCCGACTCCACCTCGCGCGCCATATTTTCATACATGTGGCGCAAGCGTTCCGCGGTGCTCGCCTCGCTGGAAAGCTCGGTCTCCAGATGCTCCTTGATGCAGCTGAAGCCGCGTCGCCCGACCTCGCGCAAAACGGCATCCTTGCTCGGGAAATATCGGAAAAATGTGGGCTGGCTGATTTCCAGGGCCGAAACGATATCCTCGACTCGCGTGTTTTCGTAGCCATTCTTCCGAAACAGGCGAATGGAAGTCTCGATAATCTGCTGCCGCAGCCGCGCCTTTTTCCGCTCGCGAAGTCCGGTTGTCTCTCTATGGCTCACGCCGTGCATTCTCGATGCACTTGGCCGCAGGACGGGTGCTGCGTTACGCGGGGCCTTCATTCGGGCCATGATTTACGGTCTCCTCGGCAATCACCGCAACGGCGCAAAAAAGCGGACCGGGGGAAAAAATGCAAGAGTTACTCTAACATGATAGAGACCCACGTCAAGCCACCGTTTCGTTGCAGAATCCGCCTTCTTATGTGCTTTCCTTGGGAGGGCACGACCCAGTCGTGCCGTAAGAGCTTTAGAATCCTCAGGGCTTTAGCCACTGAGGGTACTTTCCCGAAATCCGGCTCAACGGGCGGCCACTGGCTCGGCCGATGCGGCGATACTGGATTTGCCCAGCGCCGCATCCACCACTTGCAGTGCCTCTTCCACCGCGTCCAGTCCGTGGCTCAGTTCTGCCTCGTTGATCACTAGCGGCGGACAGACCCACAGCATGTTGAAACGACTGAAAGCGTAAACATGCTTCGATTTTAGATGCGCCGCAAGCTTCCCCATTTCCGGCGAAGTGCCGTTGAACGGTGCCAGCGGCTCGCGCGTGACCTTGTCCTTTACCAGTTCCAGCACGCTGAACAACCCCTTGTATCTAACATCGCCCACGCAAGCATACTTCTTCTTCATCGCCTCAAGCCGTGAAGCCAGATAGCGCCCCTGCTTCTCCACGTTTTCAAAAATCTTTTCTTCTTCATAGATCCGCAGGTTGGCCACCGCCGCCGCGCAGCACACCGGGTGCCCGCTATACGTCAAGCCACCCCACAGCATATTCGTTTCGAAATATTTCGCTATCTTCTCCGAAACAATGACCGCCCCCAGTGGCATGTATCCGCTCGTGAGGCCCTTCGCGCAACTCACGATATCCGGCTTGATGCCGTAATGCTGCGTCGCAAGCCACTTTCCGGTGCGCCCGAACCCGGCCATCACCTCGTCGTCGATCAAAAGGATCCCGTACTTGTCGCACAGCGCGCGCAACTTCCGATAGTAGTCGTCAGGAGGTACCAGCAATCCGTTCGACCCTGTAATGCCTTCCACCATAATCGCCGCAATATTCGACGGCCCTTCCATCTGAATCACTTCTTCGATGTGGCAAACGCATTCGCGATGGCAGGTCTCCACCTTCTGCCCGAACGGGCAGCGGTAGCAATAAGGATCAAACACGCGCACAATGCCCGGAATGCCGGGTTCCACGGGCCAGCGCCGCGGATCGCCCGAAGCGGTCATCGAGCCCATCGTCGCGCCGTGGTAGCTCCGGTAACGCGTGATAATTTTGTCGCGGCCCGTGACCAGGCGCGCCATCTTCATGGCGTTTTCATTAGCCTCGGCTCCGCCCAACGTGAAAAACGCTTTCGCAAGTCCCGTCGCCTCGGCAAGCTTCTTGCCCAGCGCCCCGCGCGGCTCTGTCGCAAATCCTGGTCCGGCGAAGCACAGCTCATCCACCTGCTTTTTGATGGCCTCCAGCATCTTCGGGTGCTGGTGGCCGACGTTCAGATTAATCAGTTGCGAGCTGAAATCCAGCCACTTGTTGTCGTCGCCGTCCCAGAACCAGACGCCTTGCCCGCGCTTCATGTGAATGGGATTCGAACTGCTTTGCACCGACCACGAAAACATCGTGTAGTCGCGATTTTCCTGCACAATTTTCTGCGATTTGGCGTCCATTTCTGTTTTCCTTCCCAGCTGAATCAGTTTCCGCGCAAAATCCATTCCGCCGTTTTGCTGGCCAGCGTGTCCAGCGCGGCTACCGACATCTCTAGGTGCTCTTCCTTGGTGTCCTCAATCTTGTTGTGGCTGATGCCGCGCAACGACTGCACAAACATCATAACCGTTGGAATGCCCGCGCGCGAGACCTCCGCCGCATCATGCAGCGGCCCGGAGGGCAGCCGGTGTGATGTGCCGGAAACCTCGCGCACGGCCTGTTCGCAAAGGTCGAGCAGATGAGTGTGGAACGGAATCGGCTCGATACTCCAGATGCGCGACCATTCGACTGTGCAATTCTCCTCGCGCGCAAAGCACTGGCTGGCCTCCTGCGCCTGTTTAAGCATTTCCGCAAGCACTGTCGC
>DATFSI010000222.1:0-55478 GCA_035262705.1 Candidatus Acidiferrum sp.
CGTGTTGCAGGTCTCCATCCATGGAGATCACCACTTCGCCCCGTGCGAAATCGAACCCCGCCTTCAACGCCGCGGTCTGCCCGAAATTCCGCCGCAGCCGCACCACGTTCACCCGCCTGTCGTGTTCGAAAATCTCGCCCAACACCCGGTAGGTATTGTCCTTGCTGCCGTCGTCCACAAACACCATCTCATACCGCTCGCCGATGGCGTCCATCACTTCGGTGAGCTTCATGTACAGGGTGGGAATATTCTCCTGCTCGTTGTAGAAGGGAACAACGAGCGAGTATTGGATAGGCGAGTCACTTCTCATACCAGCGTTTCAATGCCTCTCTAAACGGTTGCGGGCTGCGGTCCTGCTTCTTCCCCTGAATCGTGAACCCGTTGTCGGCGCGCCGCTAGGCACTCTGCGCCAGGAAACCATAGTTTATCAGGCGAATCCCTTTCGTGGCGACAAGTTTTCGAATGGATACATCCGTCAGGATATCTAGCTCCGTGGCTCGCGACTCCTGCAGCCGCGTTGCCGTTCCCCGCAGTTCCTCGTCTGCGTAACCCGGATGGCACATCAACTCCGTGGTTCCGTTCGGCAATCCCCCGAGCAACTGCTCCATCCCTTCGCGGTTCATCACTCCTGTTTGCGCGATGCCGCAGAAATAATCCGTTGCGGCGATTCCCGCGCGCTCCGCCATCTTCCTGGCATCCCGCGCCAGCAGCTTCAACCCCCGCGCCTGCACGCCCTGCTTCAGCTGGATTCCATTTCGCCGCCCGCCACCCGAGGAAAGTAGGTTTCGTAGCCGCGACTCCTCATGCGCGATCCGGATCGCGCTCACTCCGTGCTCCTTCGCGAGCCGCAGCGCCACCTCGAACAGGCCCGGCAGCATGTGCACATGTTTGTGTCCGTCCAGATGTGTCGGCGAAACCCCCGCAGCCTTCACCTTGGCGATTTGCGCATCCCATTCCCGCTCCACTTCCGCCAGACGCAATTTCCTCCCGGCAATGCGCAGCAGCAGGCTCTCCGGACCGCCTTCCAGTTGCCCCGCCTGATTCAGCAAACCTGCCACGCGCGATGCCTCCGCCGTCGGCGGCCCGTCGCTCAGGTTCAGGTGTACCCCAATGCCCAACTCGGGATGCTCGCGGCTCACGGTCAGCGCCGAAGCAAACGCCCGCCCATTCGCCAACAGGGAAGTGCTCGTCACCAGGCCGCGCCGGTGCGCTTCCGCAATTCCCCGGTTAACGCCTTCCGTCCATCCCAGATCATCCGCATTTACGATTAGATTCTTCAACTTACGCCTGCACCTGTCCCTTGGGACAGCTACTCTTTTCGCATGCCCACGCGCATTCGTACCATTGACCCTCTTTCTCTCTAACTCTAGCATGGCCAACAGAGGCAAAAATGACGGTAAAACTGAGGGAATTGCAGGAAGCAGGTGCGCGCTACAGCGATAAACGCCGTGGCCGCCGCATGAACTCCCGCGTGCAAGTCCGCCTGGAATGGAAAGACGCGAATCAGCAATCGCAAACGGTTCAGGCCGTCACCCGCACCGTGAATCCTTACGGCTGCATGGTTTTTCTTCAGGAAGCGCTCGAAACTGGGCATCGCCTCGGATTGACTAATCTCGCCACCAACACCAGCAACGCTGCGGTCATCGCCTGGAAAGGGAATCATCAACCCGAAGGCTGGGAGTACGGCATCGAACTGGTCGCACCGGACATGGATTTTTGGGGGATAGAACTGTGACGCCACCGCAGAAACTCAACATTGCCACTCCGACGACCGCGGCTGTTCCGGGACAACACGTGAAGCGCAGCGGCACCGTGGCCCGCCCTCAGACTGCGGAAGAACGCCGCCGCGCGCAGCGCGTCCTGCTAAAGATCGAAGTACTCCTCCACGTTCCCGGGAAATCCAAGCCCCTGCACGGCTACACGCACACCGTCAGCGCCAGCGGCGCCATGGTCATTCTTCCCGAAGGCCTACCCATGAACACCATGTTGGTCCTGGAAAATGCCAAGACTCAGAAAAAAGTGGAAGCCCGCGTGGTGCGCCCGCCGCAATTCAGCAGTGAAGGCTCGCTGGTGCCCATGGAGTTCACCACGCCCTCGCCGCAGTTCTGGAACATCTTCTTCCCGCCAGTCGCCAACTGACGGAACAACGGACGCCACCTTCTTTCCCTTGTTGCTTCTTTACTTTATTCCTCTACGGTACGGTAACCTGGACGGTACCGCTGGACGTCGCGTAGTTCGTGTCCCCGGCATAGGTCGCCTTGACGGTCACCGTATGGCTTCCACCGCCGCCTCCACCGCCGCAACCTACGACAAGGCCGCCAGAGAGTAGAGCGAAGGCCACCAAGCCCACGTACGCGTAGGCACGCCGCCGCTTTTCTGGCATCCAGCGCCAGCCCAGCGCGAACAGCACCGCGCTCAGCGCTGCAAACACCGCAGGCCACAGCGGCAAAGTCGGCCGGGGCCCCCCCATTCCCGGCGGATTCAGCATAGCCAGCGAAACGCCGTTCAGCGTAGCTGTGCAGGAAGCGCCGGTAACCAAAGCGTCAGCGGTAAACACAGCGCTGCTGGGCACGCAATTCGCGGTTCCCAGGCTCGCGCTACCGTTGAAAAACTGCACGTTGCCCGTCGGCCCCAGGCTGGAGTTGCTGGTCGAAGAGATCAACGCCTGTATTGTGGCCGCGCCCGAAGCGGTAACCGCAGTCGTCGTCCCTGCCGGGGTGATGGTTACGCTCAGCGCGTTACTGGGCGGGCTGCTCTGATAGTTTGTGTCCGCTGTGGTAAACGTCGCCTGAATGCTGTGCGCCCCTCCGGGCAATTGCACGTTGATGTCTTCCACCAGGCCGCCCTCGTTGCTCAGCTTGGCCACCGCCGAAGCGTTCGGTGTAGGCCCGCTCGGGAAATCCTTAAGCGGTTGCCCGTTGTCGGTCAGAGCAATCGTCCCCTTGGGGCAGGGAATCGGCGTGTTCGTCGCTGGATAGGTGAAGGCGCAGTTCGTGCCGTCGGATTTGCTTACGATTGCCGCCAGAATGTACGGTGAGCCGTAAGCTACCGTCTGCGCCTGATTCGTCGGCACGGGGTTGCCCTTGGCGTCAAAACCCACGAACTCCATCGCCGTCTTGCTAGTAAAGTTCGCTCCCGCCACCGTTCCAGACAACGCCACCGCCGTGGACGTGCTGCCCGCATCTGCAGCGTCTCCGCCATAGGATGCCTGCACAAAGGCCGTTAAGGGCGGCAGCAGATTCGTGCTAATCGCCGCCGTTCCGCCGGTAAGCTTGAATGGCGTGGTCGTTCCGTTGTTCGTCAACCCGCCAATAGCCGCCAGAATGTTGTGACTGGAATCCAGCGCCACTAGCGACACATTGCCCGTCGCCGAGGCCGGAACCACGCTCACCGTTGCCGTAAAGTTCGTCCCCGAAGGCGATCCGCCGCTCGGATTGCTTAGCGTAGTCGTCGTTGCCGTCCGGACAGACAGCGCCGCCCAATGCGCCAGCAGGTTGCTCACGTTGATCGAGCCAAGACCCGTCGCCAGGTCGTAGCCCGTTCCTGCGGAAAACGCCACGCCACCGTTTGAGAAGGTCACGCCAAAATTAGCTCCGCCCCCGTTGCACCAGGTGGTCAAGCCGTCGATGATGCTCTTACTGTTCAACTGGCAGGCCACACCGATGTTGCCCTTCGTCACATCATTGAAGATGCAGGCGGCCGCCGGTGTCTGACCCACGGAAGACTTGCAGCCGCCGCCGGTGTAATTGCTCGGATCATTCTTGGCCACGGCGTACAGTCCGAAATTCACGTTACCCAAACGCTGCCCGCCCAGCGACTGGCTCAACAGCGCCACAATCGCCGCAAACGGAGGCGTTGCCGCCGAGGTTCCGCCCACCAGATTGAAATCCGTGAACGGGCTGTTCAGGTTGCAGGAAGCTCCACCCACATTGGTGTCCGCTTGGCACACGATGTTCGCTACGCCGCTGCTTGGCGTCGGCGGCAAAGGGCCGCCGTTGCTCGCAAAAAGCGAGACATCTGGAATCGTGCGAACTTTGGGGAACTGCGTATTGAAACCCACCTGATACGGCGGAATCGCATAACCCCCACTACAACTATTCCCCGATTGCAATGCGCAGTTGCTTGGTCCTCCGCTGGCCGCGGATATGTCTCCCAGGAACGACGAATTATCCGGGTTCGTGCAGGCCGTCGGGAAGTTGAACGCGCAGGTCGAGTTGTCCCAGGTAATCTCCGGGATATACTTCAACGCCGACCCGTTGGTCGCCCCGTTCGTGTTACTCCAGAATGCGGCGGACCCGCCCGAGGTTTCCGCCGAAGGATCAAAGTCCGTCCCGCCCACCGCCGTGTTGTACGGCGTCGAGGCGATGCCGCTCACGGCGAGGCCGTGGATGGCCACGTTCCCCGGCCCGTTCGGGTCCGGATCGCATCCCGCCGGGCCGTTGTCGCCCGAAGAAACCACCACAGAAATCCCCTGCGCCGCCGCCTGCTGCCACAACGCGCTGAAGAACTGGTTCTGCGCCGCAGTCAAGAGCGGCTCGCATTGACCGTAGCTTTCGCTCAGAATCGAAGCGAAGTTGTTATCGACGATGTAGACCGCGGAAAGATCCACTCCGCTGGCGATCTGGGTGGGATTGGACTTCGTGCCGGACGTGGATACCAGCACAATCTTGGCTCCTGGCGCGATCGCTCCCGCCCATTCCACGTCCAGGATCGATTCGGCTTCGTCGCCCGAACCAAGCTGCAGCCCCGGGTCCGGCCCGTTCAGAATCACGTTGTTCGCCTGCGTGAAATTTTGCGGCAGGCCAAAAAGATTCCGGAAATCGCTCACGTCCTGCGCGTTGATGTTGGACTGTCCGACAATCGCGATGGTGACGCCCGTACCGTCGTTCACGCCAGCTGTCACATTGTAATTAGGAAGGTTGTAGATTTTTGCGAAGTCCGCCGGCGCCAAAGCGAAGTTCACGGGATTGCCGAACGTAAACAGCGGCTTCAGCACACCGGTGTCCCGCTGCAAGCGGTAGAGTCCCCGGTTGTGCGCGTGCGCGCGGATCGGAAAATTGTGCAGCGCCACCACACCCTTCACCGCGGGAGCCAGCGCCTCCGGAATGGCCGGATTGCTCACGTTGGCCATATGTTCTTCGCCGTTCACGGCAAACTTGTGGATCTCCGTGTGAAACGCGTTGCGCACCTGTGCTGCCGTGCCGCTGAACTCGACGACGTTGCGGCCCTTGCCCACGCTGGCGATCTGGAAGCCCTGCCGCGTCAGCCAATCGGTCACCGCCTGCATGTCCGCGTCCGCCGGCCCGAACTGCAAGCCGAACTGCTCCGGCGTCAGCCAGGCGTGATAGTTCACTGAGCCCTTGGTCTGCTGCTCGTCCATCAATTCTTGCAGGGCCCTCTCCTGGTCGTCGCTGCGCTGCAAAAGCAGCAGCATGCGGGTCATCGGTTGTGAGTCCGCCACCGTGCCGCGGTCATTCTCCGCCCGCGCCAGCGGATGAATGTTGCCCTTCAATTCCACGGTGCGGGCGTCATCCACCTTCGCGGTCACCCGCGCGGGCACCGGCCGCGTTTGTGCGCGCAGCGCCGCCGCACCCACCAAAAGCGTAAACACAATTGCAGCCGCGCCACACACCACACTACGCATGGTTCTCATGTTTCGTTTGGCTCCTGATTTTCTATTTTCCCAACAACCTGTTTTCAGGCAGGAATCGCGGACTCAAGGCCCCCATCCACCAGGAGAGCGGTTCGTGCTTTTTTCTCTCACTTAATGATGCGTGGGCCGGGCAAACGGTTTGCCACCGCATCATAGATTTGATCCGGCGCGACGTCTCTTATCTTGCCGAATTAGACGTGCATCCGCGCCGTTCGCTACACGGCCGGTCTCTAAAGGTGTACTCCCCCGGGGCGCTCTGCTCCGGGGTAATCTCGTGCAACCCCGCGTTCGCAAGAAAGTTGCGGAACCTTCGCTTTTCGCCCTTCGTACCTCTCGTTGTACAATTCTTCGCGCTCTCTTGGGGTCGCGCGGGCCCGCCGGAACCTTCCTTATTCCCGCACTCGCTCGCACCACCGCATCTTGAAAGGAACTCCATGTCCCGTCGCAAGCTTTTTGCCGCGCTGTGCCTGGCCTTTGCCTTGACCGCCCGCTGTAACGCCCAAACGAAGCTCCTCCGTTTCCCGGACATCCACGGCGACAAAGTCGTTTTCACCTACGCCGGCGACCTCTGGCTTGCTTCCACCTCCGGCGGCCTCGCCACGCGGCTCACTGCACATCCCGGCATGGAAGTTTTCGCCAAGTTCTCTCCAGACGGCCAATGGATCGCCTTCACCGGCCAATACGACGGCGACGAGCAGGTCTACGTCATCCCCGTCACCGGCGGCATCCCCAAACAGCTCACCTTCTATCCCGCCCGCGGCCCGCTCACTCCCCGCTGGGGCTACGACAATCAGGTCTACGGCTGGACTCCCGATGGCAAGTCCATCATCTTTCGTTCTCTTCGTGAACACTTCGATCTTGGCGACTCCCGCCTCTACACCGTCTCGGTGCACGGCGGCTTGCCGCAGCCTCTCCCCATGCCTAAGTCCGGCGCCGGCGACTTCTCCCCCGACGGCAGCCAGGTAGTCTATTCGCCGCTTTTCCGCGACTTCCGCACCTGGAAGCGCTATTCCGGCGGCTGGGCGCAGCAACTCTACATTTTCGACTTGAAAACCCACACCGCGGAAAAAATCACCGATGATCCCCGCGCGCATCGCGATCCCATGTGGGTCGGCGACAAGATTTTTTACTCCTCGGACAAGGACGACACCCTCAACCTCTACGCCTACAACACCAAAACCAAAAAGACCGAGCAGCTTACGCACAGCACCAAGTGGGACGTCCGCTGGCCCAGCAGCGACCACAAAAACCAGATCGTCTACGAATCCGGCGGCGAGCTGGAGATCTTAGACACCGCCAGCGGCCAGTCCCGCCATATTTCCATCACCGTGCCAACCGACGCGCTGGCCATGCGCCCCTCGCAAATTTCCGCCGCGAATCACATCGAATCGTTCGGCCTGAGCCCCAAGGGTGAACGCGCTCTGTTTGTAGCCCGCGGCGACGTCTTCACTGCGCCCATCGAAAAAGGACCCACGCGCAACCTCACCGATTCCTCCAACGCGCATGAAAAATGGGCCCAGTGGTCGCCCGACGGCTCCAAAATCGTCTACATCTCCGATCTCGACGGCGAAGAAGAGCTTTACACGATCAATCAGGATGGCTCCGGCAAGCAGGAGGAACTAACCCACGGCTTCCACGTCATGCTGGCTCCGCCACAGTGGGCTCCCGACGGCAAGCGCATCGCCTTCGGCGACGCCAACAACAAACTTTGCATTTTGACCCTCGACGACAAGAAAGTCGTCACCATCGCCGAAAATCCCCGTGGCGGCGTTCACGACTACGTCTGGTCCGCCGACGGCGGCCACCTCGCTTATCTCCTCGACAATCCCAACAATTTCAGCTCGCTCTATATCTGGAGCGCCGCCGACGGCCAGTCCCACCGCGTTACCGACGATTTCTTCGATGTCGGCTGGAACGCCTGGGATCCCGAGGGCAACTATCTCTATTTCGCCAGCGTGCGCACCTTCTATCCGCAGCTCAGCCAGATCGAATTTAACTACGCCACCAACCGCGACAATTCGCTCTATGCCCTCGCGCTCCGCAAGGACACGAAAAACCCCTTCCCGCCGGAAAGCGACGAGGTCACTATAACCAAAGAAGGCGAGTCCGCCGACAAGGGCGAGGAAGCCGAAAAAGACAAAAAGGAAGACAAAAAAGAAGCCAAGAAGGACGAAAAGAAGGAAGTGAAGAAAGAGGAGAAGAAAAAGGAGTACATCCGCATCGATTTTGACGGCCTTGCCGACCGCGTTACTCGTGTCCCTGTGGAGGCGGACAACCTCCGCCAGCTCGTCGCCACCAAAGGTTACCTGCTTTATCAGCGCGACGGCGCTCCCTTCTACGGCCGCGAAGCTTACCCACCTTCCAGCCTCGTCATTTTCTCCCTGAAGGACCGCAAGGAAACCACTCTCGCAGAAAAAATCGAAGGTTTCAGCGTCTCCCGGGACGGTTCGAAGGTCCTCCTCCGCGATGAGTCCGGCTTCAAACTTTACGACGCCAAACCGGAAGCGAAGATCGCCAAGCCCGTTTCCACCGCCAATTTATTGGTGGATCGCGATCCCCACCAGGAATGGGTGGAAATGTATAACGAAGTCGGCCGCCGCTACCGCGACTTCTTCTACGTTCCCAACATGCACGGCAACGACTGGAACGCGCTGCTCGCGCAGTACCGTCCGTTGGTCGAGTACGTCGCCCACCGCTCCGATCTGAACTACGTCCTCGGCGAACTGGTTGCCGAGCTCAGTGTCTCCCATGCCTACATCGAAGGAGGCGACTTCGACATGCCCAAGCGCCCGCAGGTAGCTCTCCCCGGCGCGCGCATCGAACTCGACGCCGCTAGGGGCCGGTACCGCATCGCGAAAATCTTCCGCGGGCAAAATCAGGAAGAGCGCTACCGCTCGCCCCTCACGGAAGTCGGCGTTGACGTAAGAGAAGGCGACTACATCCTGGCCATTGACGGCCAGGAGTTGTTGCCGAAAGACAATCCTTACCAGGTGCTTCGCCACAAGGCCCACCGCCCCGTGCAGTGGACCGTCAATTCCAGGCCCACCATGGACGGCTCACACACCATCACCTATCGTCCTATCACCAGCGAAACCAATCTTCTCTATCTCGAATGGGTCAACCACAACCGCGAATTCGTAGCCAAAGCTACCGATGACAAGGCCGGCTACATTCACATCCCGGATATGGGCGAAAACGGCATCCGCGAATTCATCAAGACCTACTACCCGCAAATCCGCAAGCAGGCAATGATTGTGGACGTGCGAGGCAACGGCGGCGGCAACGTCTCCCGCATGCTCATCGAGCGCCTGCGCCGCGAATTGCTTGGCGTGGATTTTTCCCGCCACGATCAGCAGGCCGGCACCTATCCTGACGCTGTTTTTCTTGGCCCCAAGGTTTGCCTGATTAACGAAACCTCTGCCTCCGACGGCGACATCTTTCCGTACATGTTCCGCCAGGCAGGTCTCGGCCCCCTCATCGGCAAGCGCACCTGGGGAGGCGTGGTGGGCATCAGTGGCCACGGGCCATTGCTCGACGGCGGCACTGTCTATGTACCCGAATTCGGCACCGCCTCCGCCGCTGGCCAGTGGGTAATTGAGGGACACGGCGTCGATCCCGATATCGTGGTCGAAAACGATCCCGCCGCGGTCATTGACGGGCACGATGCGCAACTCGAACGCGGTATCGCCGAAGTAATGAAAGCGCTGCAGGGCAATCCCAAGACGCTCCCGACGCGTCCCGCGGACCCCGTGAGAACCCCAAAACACTAAATGCAGGGGCGGCATTACGCCGCCCTTCCCTTACACATTCCCGCCAGAAAAAATAATCCCGATGCGCGGCGCAGCTTTTCCTTTTCGTGCCCGCTGATTCAACCCCGGCACACCACCGGCCCGCAACAGCGCCGCCAGCGCCACCGCGCTAGATGGTTCAATCACCAGCTTCATCCGCTGTGCCACTAGCTGCATGGTCTCCACAATCTCTTTTTCACTTACCAGCAGAATGCCTGCCACGTGCTTGCGCAAAATCGCGAACGTGCGCGACGCCAGCGAAGCCCGCAATCCATCCGCGATGGTGTCGCTCGATTCCAGCTTTTCGAGCGTGCCGGTCTTCAGCGAGCGGTAGGCGTCGTCGGCAAGCTCCGGCTCGCAGCCATACACGCGAAGCTCGGGCCGCGGGCCATGGGCTCCCAGGCAGGTTCCGCTCAGCAGCCCGCCGCCGCTTACCGGCGCAAGCACGGCATCTAGATCGGAAATTTCTTCGAGCAACTCTTTCGCCGCTGTCGCCTGTCCGGCGATAATGCGGTCATCATCGTAAGGATGAATGAGGGTAGCGCCGGTTTCCGCCTGAATCTTCGCCGCCGTTTCCGAACGCGCCGAAACCTTCGGCTCGCAAAACGTAATCTTTCCGCCGTACGCCTCCACGGCGCGGCATTTCACCGCTGGGGCGTTTTTCGGCATCACGATCCACGCCGGGATGCCCCGCCCTGCCGCCGCGCACGCCACTGCAGCCGCATGATTTCCGCTCGAATGCGTCACCACACCCTTTGCGGCCTCTTGGTCAGTCAGGGAAAGAATAGCGTTCGTCGCCCCGCGGATCTTGAACGACCCGGTCTTCTGCAGGTTCTCGCACTTGAAAAACAGCTCCGCCGCGGCCAGCTCATTGAAGGACCGGCTTGTCATCACCGGCGTCCGGTGAATCCACGGTCGGATTCGCTCGTGCGCCTCCTCGATGGTCTTCCAGTCGACGGGCGTTACCGGCAGGTCCGCGCTTGGGGTCGTGCTGGCCATGCCTTCAGTGTAGAGCACTTTGCCCGTGCCCGCGCAACGCCGGTTGCCCGAAGGGTAGCCGGTTCCCAGTATCGCTATTACTTTCGTACCCGGGCGTACCATGCCGGAAAACCTTGACCCCTGACGCTCCGGTGATAGGCTATAAACGCAGGATTAGCGCGGACGCGAGGCACTCCACGCATCGCGCGAGAAACACGATATGGCTACCACCGAACGGCGACATCTCGAGCGCTATCGCCTCCGCATCCCCTTGCGTTTTCGCAGCCTCAGTCTGGCCGGGGACAAAAGCGAGCACTATACCGAGGCCATCAATATTTCCCGGGGGGGATTTTTCTTTGTTACTTCCGCTCCTCTGCAGGTGGGAATGCCCATCGAAGCCAGCCTGCGCATGCCCACGGAAGTCACCGGCGGCAAACCCGACGACACCCATTGCAAGGCCCGCGTGGTGCACGCCAAGCCGGATTCCTACAGCGATGGCCGCATGGGTTTTGGCGCGGAAATCGAAGCCTACATCGAACCGGAAAAACCAAAGGCTCCCGGCCCCGAACTCGTCAGGCCGCCAGCTCCCAAACCTGCTCCGAAGCCTTAACCTTGGGGCAGTTGTAGCCCAGGCTTCAGCCTGCGTCTTCTCCCAGGCGCAGGTTAGCTTTTCGTCGGGATGTGAATGGTCGTTTTCTCTGCGCCGACGTTCTCAAACCGGTCGTAAGCCCGCACCGAAATCGTGTGCTCGCCCGGCGTCAAGCCACGCAAAATGGGCCCATAGTTTTCGGTTTTGCTGTCGCTGATGCCGCCCATCGGGGCGATTAGGATCCAGTCGCCGCCGTCCACGCTGTATTGCGCCTTCTCGATGCTGCTGGTGGGATCGACGGCGGAAAACTGCAAGATTACATCGCGGTCCGATGACCTCGCGCTAACCACCTTCAGTCCTTCAATCCTGGGCGGCGTATTGTCCACCTCAAACCGTTCGCTCTCGCGTTCCGCTTTCAATGCCGCGCTGGGCGGATTGGACTGCGCATCGCTGGCCACAATCTTCAGGTAATACGCGCCGTCGGGCATCGTCGTGGTGTCCCAGCTGTAGAACTTCTGGTCCAGGTTATCTTTCAGCAGCAGCCAGTCGCGCTGGTCTTCTCCGCGGAAATAAACCGCATACCGCAACTCGTCGTCGTTGTCGTCGTGCGCGTTCCACAGCACCGATGCGTAGCCTTTTTGGTAGGTCCCCTGCGGGAGCTGGTCGAATTTCGTGGTCGTCGTGGTCGCCACGGTTCCCGCACTGGTCGGTCCGGCAGGCTGTTTCAAATTTGCTGTGGGTGGTCCGGTAATCACCACCGGCAATTGCGCGCGCACGCCGGGATCCTGCATGGCGATTCCGTCGATCACCGGCGCGATGTTGCGCGGCAGGTACGCCACGCTTACCCAATCGATTCCGTCTCCCGGCCGCCCGTCGTGAATCACCGCTTTCCATTGCAGGAATCGCGCCGCCGGCGCCCCCATCTGCGTTCCCGGCGCCGTGTACGGCCCAAACCACCGCGACCATTCCTTCCCCGGATCCTCGGTGTTTCCGCTGCGTACAAAGAATTCCAGCCGCGGCTGTTTGTTCTCCTTCGCCACCTTTGCCGGTTCGTTTGCTGCCGGCGGACCCCACCACTCGATGCGGCCCCATTGCGAAAACAGCTTCGCGTCAAACGCCTGCGATTCGAATGTGCCTTCAGGCTCGTATTCCGGACCCAGCGAAAAAACCTTCCCGGGATTCGCCGTGCACAGGTAAACCTTGCTGCTGGTGGTCCGTGCAAGCCCCGTGATTTGGGCGGAACCCGACTTGGCCAGCTGCGCGTACACGCCGCGCCCGTCAATCACCAGCAGCGAACCCCCATTTCCCGTTCCCGCCAGCAGCCTGCCATCCGAATTGAGCCCCAGCGCGTAGACAATCTCATCGCGCGAAGTCCAGATTTCTTCCGGCGCGCCATCGGCGGCGATGCGATAGATACTGCTCGAAATCGCCGGCGGAAATGACAGAAACGGCCCGCCGCCTGGCCCGCCGATTGGCGCCACGTTGGTAATCGTCGTGGTACCCTGCGGGCCGGTAATCACCGTCGTTGGAATGCCCGCTCCCGCATGCACCTTTTCCCCGATCGCCGAAACATAGAGCGAGCCATCCGCTCCAGTCACCAGCGAAGTCACTTCGCGCTTCGACGTCTCGTAAATTACGAAGCCCTCGGCTGCACCGTTTTTCCTGATCTCGAGAACGCGCCCGTTCGGCTCGGTTCCCGCCAGCAGGTTGCCCTTGGCGTCGAATCCCAGCACCTTGATGTGGGCCTCGTCGCTCGCGTAAAATAACTGGCCCTTGCCGTCTGGCGTCACGCTATAGATCTGGCCCTTGTCGCCGGTCGCCACGTACAGCGTCCCGTCTTTACCGAACGCCAGGTCCCAGATGTATTTCGTCTTCGGATCGAAAAACACGCTCTTCTCGCCCGATGTGCTGACCTTGTACACTTTCCCGTCCGGCGAAGTCCCTACATACAAAGTCCCCTTACTGTCGAACGCAATCGATTGCGCCAGCAGGTCGGTGGACTCGAACACCGTCTTTGCTTTTCCGATTCCCTCGAACCGGAACACCTTCGCCGGCGATCCGCCGCCCGCGTAGAGCACGCCGTTCGCGTCCGTCTTCAGCGACCACAGATAGGAAGCGTCCGCATCCGCCAGCAGCGAGAATTTAGGGGCTAACTCGAGGTGCCCGTCGCTGCGCACCGCCACGCCCTTGGCCGTGCCTTTCTGAAATTCTTCGTAGTTAGATTGCCGCCAGCGCCGCGTGTGCTCCGCCAGCAGGGAAGTGGCCGCCATGCCGAACACCAGGCACGGCACGATGACGCGAGAGAAGCGTTTGGACATGGAAAGGTTCACCGGATTTGCAGATACAAGGAGATTAGCCCGGAGACCGGGCCGCCCAGCGCAATCGAAGACTCACTGGCCAGCGATTCCCGCAGCACCTGCACGCTGCCCGGCGCCGGCCGCCCGTCCACCACGTTGATTTGCGAAAGCGGCGCGTTCGGCAATTCCTTGTCGTCCCACACCAGCGTCGGCGCCGGCACAAACAAGCCCACGTACAGCCGGTCGTTGTGGCGCTCGCGATTCATCAGCGTAATCAACTGGTCCAGGCCTTCGCCCCCCCCCGCTCCCGCCATGCCGCTGAAGACGAATCCCCGCGAAGCACGATTCATCCATTCCGCGTCGCTCACCAGCACGCGCAGGGTCGTCCCTTTCGCCATCTGATCCGGCACGTGCACCGTCGTCTCTTCAATGCGTGATGCCCCGCGATACGGCCGCAGCAGCACCCGCACCTTCAAATCCTCGCCCGGCGCCGCTTCGCCCTTTTCCAGCCACGCGCTTTCCACGGTGAACGACTGCTTCCCCGGCAGGGCCTCCACGCGCAGCACGATGTGCTCCACGGTCGGAACTTCGAAGGTGTTCGTAAACAGGCGCCCAAATGTGTTCTGCACCGCCATGGCGATCGGCAGATTGTCCGGCACCATGGTGTCCGTGGGTGCCACGCTGGTTTCCACCTGCACCGCTGAGTGGCCTTTCAGCTGGATTTCGCCGCTCAGGTGCAGCGTGGTGCCCTCACCATAGAGATTGTTCTGGCTCACGCCGTTGAACGCCGTCAGCGCCACCAGCAGCGGAGTCAGCTTCGGATGGTTCACCACCTCAAAGTGCAGCTTCTTCTCCGCGCCGCCCGTGGCAAACGTCAGGTCCATCGGAATCATCGAAGGCGGCGGCCCAAGCTTTCCGGTGACCGCGGTCAAATGATCGCCGGTAATGGTTCCGATCGGCCCGCCTACATTCACGATTTTTGTGGAGGCCAGCGCGGAAGAAAGCGTCGTCACCACGCGGCTGCGTGCCATAGGCATCTGCACGTTGCCGAAGTTCAAGAACGGATGCCCGCACAAGTACACCTGGTCGCCGCGCACCGCGGTCACCGTGCAGGCCGAATTGATCGAGGCGTCGCCCTCCACCAGCACCATGCCGGCCATGTCCCCGGCCTGCAGCTTACCGTCCTCCGGGCGGGCTTCCGCTGTTCCGCCTTGCGCGGCCACAAACCCAAAGCCTTGCAGTTGGGTGGAAAACGGCTGCACCGCCGCGGGCTGAAATCCCGAAAACACCAGCGGGGTCTCGATAGGCTGCAGCGCCGCCCCATTCGGCAGGCTGCTTTGCGCCACGGTGTTGCTCGGAACCGCGAACTGCTGCGCGCCCTGCACCGCCCCGGTCTGATCCGGCGGATGCAGAATGTCTTCAATCGGCGTGACGCCGGCAATCGCTTCCTTGGTGAACACCCCCAATTTCAGCGAGAGCGCCCCAGCAAGTTTTCCCTCGAGATACACCGGGCTGCCGCTCATCCCGGCCACCACGCCTGTATGTTCCACCTTCGGGCCTTTCAACTCCACAAGGATGATCGATTGCTTCGGCCCCAGAAAATTCGGCATCACCCCGATTACCACCAGGTCGAACTTCTCTACCTGGTCACCGGCAAACACGGTATAGGCGTAGCCCTGCATCCCCTCGCGCACCTGAGCGAGCGGCAGAATTTCCTGTGTTTCGGGGGGGACCGCAGCCGCGGGGATGCAGACAACAAATGCAGCGATAAGCAGGAAATACGGTAGGGGCTGGTGGCGGCGACTCATATTTTCCGGAAGCTTCTCCCAAACGGTGCAGAAACGTGAGCGCCCATGATACCGGGCAGCGAAATGGTACGCAATTCAACCGCCCGCGTAGGCGGCCTAGCCCTGGCGCGTTAGACGTCCTAGAACTCGATGCGGCTCCCGCACGCTTCGGTTGTGTCCCGCGCGTCAGGTGTGGGACGATGGGCGGGAACATCTGGGGGCAAACTATGTCCGAACCGACAAGAGAAGAGTTGATGGCCCGTATCGCCGAACTGGAAAAGAAGGCGGAAGGCCGGAAAAAGGGCGCGTTGGAGTTTCGCGTTGGCGAAAAGGGTGGTGTTAGCGTCTATGGCCTGGGCCGCTTCCCGGTCACACTCTACTACGAGCAGTGGATCCGCCTACTCGACGCCTGCAAAGACCTCCGCGAATTCCTCGAGGAAAACAAACACCGCCTCAAGCTCAAGGACCAATAAGCGGCCCACGCGGTGGCCTCTCCGGCTCAATCGTCATTATCTTAAGACTAAAAGCTTCTTTCCATCCTTATGGTGCATTGCGAAAATCTTTTCCGTCGAATCCTCGTACGGATACACATGCACCATCCAGCCGAAAACCACGGGATGGAACTTGCCGCCCGCGGCGTCGCACGCTTCCTGCGTGGTAATCGAGCCGCGCAGCCCAAACTTGCTGTCGTCGGCGGTCTCCCGCTGGCCGCGCGGGGGCATGCATAGGTTCGTGTGCAGGTGCCACGTAGCGATACTCAGCGGCACGCGTTCATTTAACTGATCCTCGCTCGCGCGCTTCGGCATCGTGTACATCGCGCCGACCAGTTCGTAGCCATCCGCCATCTTTTTATAGAGCAGGGAAGTGGGGCGTGCCGGATCGAACGTGAATGCTTCCAGAAATCCGTTGGTGTAGTTCGTGAAGTGGTATTCCGGCTGTGGCACGTTGGGCAGGAAGATCTTGTAGCCGCTGTCGAGCGCCACATGGTAGTCCTTGTACTTCTCAATCCCCGCGCGAAGTTCCTGCACGATTTCGTTGGCACGTTCCATGTCCGCCGCCGTCTGCGGGCGCGGCGTGGTCATGTGTATGTGCGGATTATCGCCGCGGGGTATGTGCGCCATGTCGTGCATGGCATCCTGCTCGGAAGACCTCGCGTCATCCGCATCCATGGACATGCCTGGCATCTTGGCGTGATCGGTTGCCGGCTGCTGCTGTTGGGGTTGTTGCTCGATCGCGCCGGAATCCACAGAGAGCCGCGTCAACACCGGCGGACGGTGATTCGGTATGGCGGCCAGCACGACGCCCACAACAAACAACGCGGCAAAACCGATCCCGGCCTTGATCAACAACTGCATCAGCGTACTGCGCGGTGACATGACTTCTCCTCACAATCTCTTGGACGTACGGTCCTTGTAGTTATGATACGAAGCCGAACCCGCCCATCTTTCACCCGAATTCACCCTGCGTTCCCCCGCGAAACTGTCCGCCGGGACAGGCTCTCCAGTAGATAACGTTGCCATTCCTTTGTGCGTTCCGGATAATCGAAGTCATGCCTGAGACTCACGAGCAATACACGGCGCGGCTGGCCTCCTATGTCGAGGGCCGCGACCCCATTGCCATGCAACGCGCGACGCCCTCCACCATCGCGCAACTCCTGCGGAATACGCCGCTTGCCAGGCTGAAAGAATCTCCCGCTCCCGGTAAATGGTCGGTCACGCAAATCGTCATGCACCTCGCCGAAGACGAACTCACCAGCACTTGGCGTTACCGGCAGATGCTCGAACACGACTCGCCCGAACTACGGGGTTTTGACCAGGATTTGTGGGCCCGCCTGAGCGACTATGCCTCCTGGGACCCGCAGGAGGCGCTGGCCATGTTCCGCCTGCTGCGCGAAGCCAATCTGAAGATGTTTGCGCAACTCACTCCCGAGCAGTGGGACCGCGGCGGCGTCCACGCCGAGCGCGGCAAGCTGACCGTGCGCAGCCTTTGCCGGCACATGGCGGCTCATGACATCAACCACATCGAGCAAATCCGCCGCATCCTGAACGGGAAGCGCTAGCGGGCCGGGTGATCCTTCGCCCATGTTAAAATCTTCCTGTCCATGAAATCCGAACTCATTCATCCGGTGAAGTCTCTTTCCGGCCCGCTTGAGGTTCCCGGCGACAAATCGATTTCCCACCGCTATGCCATGATCGCGGCGCTCGCCGAAGGCACCAGCGAACTCCGAAATTTCGCGGCCGCTCGCGACTGCCACAGCACTCTCGGCTGCATGAAAACCCTCGGCGCCGACGTCAAAGTCGACGGCTCCACCGTGAAAATTGCCGGTCACGGCTTGCACGGCCTGAAATCCATTCGGCGCACCCTGGACGCGGAAAACTCCGGCACCACCATCCGCTTGCTCTCCGGCATCCTTAGCGGCCAGGAGTTCACCAGCAAAATCACCGGCGACGCCTCGCTGCAGAAACGCCCCATGAAACGCGTGGTCGCTCCGCTGCGCCAGATGGGCGCGGACATTCGCGCCAAGGACGACAATTTCCCGCCGCTCGAAATTCACGGCGGCAAGCTGCGTGCCATCCATTACGAAATGCCCATGGCCAGCGCGCAGGTGAAGTCCGCGGTTTTGCTGGCCGGCCTGTATGCCGAAGGCATCACGCAGGTCATCGAACCGGCGACAACCCGCGATCACACCGAACTCGCCCTCGAGGGGTTCGGCGCGCACGTTAGAAAGCGCGGCCGCACCATCGCTATTCATGGTCTCGCCGGCAAAAATGGTGACAGTGCCTTGCGTCCGTGCAACCTCGATATTCCCGGCGATCTTTCCTCCGCAGTCTTTTTTATCGCCGCCGCTTCGCTCCTTCCAGAATCGAATCTGTTCCTCGCCAACGTGGGTCTGAATCCCACGCGCTCCGCCATTCTCGATTTCTTTCAGCAAATGGGTGCGTCGCTGCAGGTGCAAAATCTGCAAAGCAAGCAGGGCGAGCTGATCGGTGATCTTGCCGTAAAAGGCGCAGCGTTGAAAGGCGGCCTGATTTCGGGCGACCTGGTGCCGTTGCTGATCGACGAGTTGCCAATGCTTGCAGCGCTCGGCCCTTACACGGAGCAGGGAATCGAAATTCGCGATGCCCAGGAACTCCGCGTGAAGGAAAGCGATCGCATCGCGGCGCTGTCGGAAAACCTTAAGTGCATGGGCGCCAAGGTCGAAGAACGCCACGACGGCCTGCGCGTGGAAGGCCGCGGCGTGGGCAAGTTGCACGGGGCCGAAATCGATCCCCGCGGCGACCATCGCATCGTCATGGCTTTCGCGGTCGCAGCCCTGGGCGCCATCGGCGAAACGAGGATTTTGGATTCCGACTGCGCCGCGGTGTCATATCCGACGTTTTTCGCGGAACTGAAGCGCCTTGCCGGAGAATAACGTTTACTGTTCGGTGGATGGAGGGATCACGCGCGGTCCGGTGGGTGGTGTGGGTGGCGACGGCGGGCGCGGAGGAAGTTCGATCGAAGTGCGCCGCAGCGAAATATTCCCGTAGCTCGTCTTCAGCGTGATCTTGGGTCCCTTGCCGGCACCGGTTTTTCCGGAAAGATGCGAATCGCCCGATCCCGTCTTCGACGCCGTCAGACTCGGAAACTCTGAATCGATGTCGCAGTTCCGGCAGTCGGCAGTGATCTCAAAGCTCGCTCCGCCCGGCAACGTCAGCGCAATTTCCGATGAAGAATTTGTGATCTGCACATCTTCTTTTGGCGACGCGGAAAATCTCACGTTGATCGAGGCGTTGCGGTTGTCAATATTCATCTTCCCGCCCGGATTTTCCACGTTGATTTCGGAATCCCGCGTGCGCAACGCCAAATTTCCCGGCGCGTCCACGATATCCAGATTGCCGGAACTCGCTTCCAGGTGCCCCGCCAGCGCGGAAAGCGTCAAGTCCGTCTTCGGCGACACCATGCGCACGCCCTTCAGCACTTTGTCCGCACGCACCGGGCCGTAAAAATCGCCGTCCACCGTCAGGCTTCCGCTGGCGTCTTCCGCCTCGATCTCGCCGCCCTTGCCGGAAACCTTGACATCGCCGTGGGTGTCCGCGATTTTTGCGTCTCCCTTGTGCATTTCGATGTTGACGTCGCCAGTGGTCGCCCGGACGTCCACGTCGCCGCGCATGTTGGTTACGTTCACGTCCGCGGAGATGCGCGAGATGCTCACGTCGCCGCGATCGGTCTTCACAGTCAGCGGCGACTTGTTCGGCACCGCCACTTCCAGATCCATGCTGATTCGTGAATCCCCGAGGTCGTAGCCCTTAGGGCGCACCTCGAAGGCGTCGCCGTTCTTCGCAATCTCCACGGAAATATTCTTCGCCAAGCGGTCCGCTTCGGATTCGCTCCAGGTGTGCACCGTTCTCTTCGCCGTTACGCGAATTTCATTGTCCTCCGAGGCGCTCACGCTGATGTCCCCGCGCCCGCAGTGCACGATCACCCGCGCATGAGCGGGAATCGTCTGTGGAGCAACGTCCACGTCGGCGGTAAACGGCTCGCCGATTTCCACCGTGTCGGTGAGCTTTTCCTTGGTGTAATCGACCGCCACGACCGCGCCCAGCAGCCCCAGCATTCCCAGCACCAGCAATACCTCGCCGCCCGTGATGCGCCCGCCGTCGCCCGTTAGAAAGCGCCGGCCCACGGTGCGCTCATAGAGCTTCACCGCGCCCCAGAAAATGATCATCAGCGGCCACCAGCGCACGAAGAAGTCGTGCAGGTCCAGGTGACCATAGGTATGCATCAGAAGCAGCGCGCCCACCGAAATCAGAACCAGACCTGAAAACAGCCCGCTGCTGCGCGGTCGCGTGGCCATAGAAGTCTATTGTCCCTGCGCCGAATAGGGAGTTTGCGAGTTTCCTGTAGCCGGCGGAGTGGACGGGGCAGGCGGCGCGCCGGGGTCGGGCTGCGCCGTCACGTGCCCTTCGCGGGAAGCAATCGCGGAGCCCAGGTGCAGCATGCCGATGACGATCAAAATCACTGGCCAGGTGTTGCCGAAATAAAAGTGTCCGCCGGCTACTTCGTTCAACAACAGCAACACGCCGACGGTAATCACGACCGCGGGCCCCACAAAACCACGGATCGCGCAACTCTGGCACGCACACTTCACTCTTGGGCTCATCCGCCTCTCCCTTCAGCTCCTCCCGCTCACGCGGTTCTTCAACATGAAAAATCCGATGCCGATCAGCAGCAAGGGCAAGAAGAATTGCCGCACCCGGAAAAAATCAAAAACGTGAAAATTGTTCAGCAGGAACAACACGCCCAGCCCGATCAGGATCATGGGGCCCAGCGCGCGCTTCTCGGTCCAGTTGGCCAGCGGATCATTAAACTGCTCGCCCGTTATGCGAGCCTTGGCCGACCGCATGGCATCGATGGGCATGTACAGGTAAAAAAGCGCCAGAGCGCATCCGAAGAAAGCTTCCATGCCCTCTCCGAGATCACTGGACAGGACTGCAATCATCCCGCCAAAAATGACGATCTGCAGGATCGCCTTGTTGTACTCGCCGTTATAGACCGCGCCAAGTCCCGGCATGAATCCCAGAGCAAACGCAAGGCCTGGGCTGTGTCCTGAGCGCGCCGCCGGTGTTCCCGGTGGTGTCGCCGCGGGGATGGCCGCTGCTCCTGGCGCCGGAGGCAAGCCTACGTGTTGCGCCAGGCACTCCTCGCAATACAAAACATCGCGCACCTTGTGGCGGCACTCCCCGCACATCGCTTTGCCGCAATGTCGGCAATACCCGGATGCCTCCCGTTCAGGATGCACCGCACAGTTCATCGAACGCTCCTCTCGCCCAGCATGGGAAATTCCGCCGCCAGCATTTCCAGCGGCCGCCGCAACTGGTCGGCGCGGTTCTGTTGCCGCTGCCCCGGCTTGCGGTCCTCGGTTTGTCCCGGAGTTTTTTCCGGCGTGGACTTCGGCAGCATCTCTTCCGGCGTGGTCCGCAAATCGTCTTCATCCTGCCGCAGGCGCGACTGGATTTCGTACACCACGCGCAAATCGCTCACATATTTCACGCTGCGCGCTCGCAACAGGTAGGCCTGGCGAACCGCATTGTGGTAAATCGTCGCCGGGCGCAGGTCCGCCAGTTTTGGCTTGCGCAAAGAAAAGCCCGAACTCCCCGCCAGAATAATCAGCGTGGCCATCACGCTGGCTGCGCCATACGCGAACTTCGGCGAGGCGATTCCGCGTAAGGTTTGCAGGAATACCTGCCAGGGAGTCAGCCGGGGGCCAAGAGTCTTGTCGAGGATCGCGTACACCAGCCGCGGAGGCGCTTCCAGACCTTCCATCGCGTGCATTTCGCCCACCAGACTGCGCACGCTCGCCAGCAACGGCGCGCAATTCGCGCACGAGTTCGCATGAGCTTCGAACTCACCGCGCTCCGGCCCGTTCAGCAGCCCGTCCAGATAATCGCTCAGCCGTGCTTCTAGTTGATCGCAAGTCCAGGTCATGGCTTGCCCCCTGCAGGCGAAGTTGTCTTCGCCCACCCCACTCGTACCGCACCGAAACTGGTCGGCTCGTTCATACCGGCCGCACTCCCATTTGTTGCAAGATGCGCGCCAGTTCGATTCTCCCGCGGTTGATGCGCGATTTCACCGTGCCCTCCGGCACCGCGAGAACGCTCTGAATCTCCGCGTATTCCAATTGCTGCAGGTCCCGCAAAATCACCGCCTCGCGCAACTCCGGCGAGAGCTTGGTCAGCGCATTTTGCACCTGCGCGCTCAATTCGCCCAGCAACGCCTGCTCGTCCGGCCGCCGCGCGGCGGATTCCTTGTTCTCCACCACCGGCATGGCGTCGTCGAGCGAATCTGTCGCGCGATCGCGCTTGGTGCGGCGGTAATGGTCGATCAGCAGGTTGCGCGTTACGCTGGTCGCCCACGTCGCAAAGCCGCCGTGCGCCGAGCGGTAACTCGCGAGCGTCCGGTACACGCGAAGGAATACATCCTGCGCCAGGTCTTCTGCCTCCGTGCGGTTGCCCGTGAACCGGTAGCAGATGTTGAAGATGCGGCGCGAATGGCGGCGCACAAGTTCCTCCCAGGCCGAACCATCGCCCTGGAGACATTGCTGGACCAGTTGGGCATCCTGCTCCAATCTTCCTCAGTCCCATCTTCCAGTCACCTGCTCAGGCAGCGCCCGCAGGTAGGTTTTTCGGCCTGCCAATGAATGGAACGAAAAATGCACCGGAAAAGTTCCGCGTTGCGGGCCTGCCAACCGACCGTTGGCTGGCATCTTACCGGGTCTACGCTCGACTTACAATGTTTTCTTGCCACAACCCATTGGAAACAAATTGTTTATGGCGGCTTGACGAGGCCTCGTTTGGCCCGTACTCTGCTAGCTCATGCCCTCGAAGTCGCGGAAGTCTGTTGCCATCGGCCTCGGTATCCTGATTGCCGGATATCTGGTTTACCGCTTTCACGGTTCGCTGCACCTCAGCCAATTTAGTGGGGCGCGGCTCTGGCAGGCCGTCCGTGGGGCCAACTACTTATACCTGCTGCTTTCCGTGGTCGGCATTTATGCCTGCTATGCCATTCGCGCGCTGCGCTGGCAAAAATTCCAGGCGCACGTCGGCCCTTCCCACCTCTGGAACATTTACAACATGAATCTTGCCGGGTTCGCGGCGATGTTTCTATTGGGACGCGCTGGCGAGCCCGTGCGACCTCTGCTGATTGCACGCAAGGAAAAGCTGCCCGTTTCTGGAATCTTTGGAATTTATGCGCTCGAGCGCATCCTCGACGCCGCTTGCACCGCACTCCTTGCCGCGATTGGCTTGCTGATCTTTGAATCTAGCGGGCATTTGGAAGCGCAAGGGACGGCGCAAGCTTTTGAAAAGGGCGCACGCAGCGCAGGAACGGTCTTCGCGCTGATCGCCATTGTTGCCTTCACCGGATTGATCTACTTGCGGTTGCACGGTTCCGCGATGCTGGAGCGCCGCATGCAAGGCTGGCTGGCGCAGCATCGGGGCTGGCGGACCGGATTCGCGCGCAATCTGCTGGAATTCCTTCGCGGCGTGCAGACCATTCGGAGTTTTGGGGACGTGGCCGCAGCGGTGGTTTATTCCACGATTCATTGGTGGCTGGTCGCCGCGGTCTATTTCCTGATTCTCCGGAGTTTTGGCGGAAAGTTGGGCACGCTGACGTTTGCTGACTCGCTGATGATCCTTATCTTCAGTCTCGTTGGGTCTGCGGTGCAGTTGCCTGGTGTGGGCGGCGGCGCGCAAGCTCTGGCCCTCGTGGCGCTGACCAAGCTGTACGGAATCGAGCAGGAACCCGCGGTGGCGGCGGCGATGATTCTCTGGCTGGTGACATTCGCGGCGTGCACGCTGGCGGGAGTTCCGCTGTTGTTCCGCGAAGGCTGGTCGTTGAGCGAGCTTAAGCGCATGAAGCAGCAGGAAACCGCGGAAATCGACGCCGAAATCGCCGCACCTTCCGGGGATCGCGCTTCCTGATCTCTGATTTCTGATATCCGGTTTTTGTAATATCCTGCTACCACCAGGAGAACCCAGCGAGTGAAGTGTCCTTTCTGCGCGCATCTCGACGATAAAGTGATCGACTCCCGCGAAGGCCGCGCCGGCGACACCATCCGCCGCCGCCGTGAATGCCTGAAATGTTCCCGCCGTTTCACCACTTACGAGCGCATCGACGAAATTCCGTACATGGTCATCAAAAAGGATGGGCGGCGCGAGCGTTTTGAACGGCAAAAGATTTTGCAAGGTCTGCTGAAGGCCTGCGAAAAGCGGCCGGTACCCACGCCAAAGCTGGAAGCCATCGTGGACGAGATCGAAGGCGTGGTGCACGAGGCCACGGAGCGCGAACTGACCACCACGGAAATCGGCGAAATGATCATGCACCGCCTAAAGAAGCTCGACAAAGTGGCCTACGTGCGGTTCGCCAGCGTCTACATGGACTTCAAGGACGTGCAGGAGTTCATGTCCGAACTGAAGAACCTGCTGAAAGATCGTGCGGTCAAAAAATAGGGGCGTCTCCGGCGAAAATGTCGGCGGCCAACTTCCATCGCTTTGCAGGCGGTGGATTTGCGGCGACGGCCGTTTGAACGAATCAGAAAAAATGAGATTTTTGCGGCTTCTTGCGAATTTGGAGACCTTCCGTTTCGAACGGTAGCCTAGGATGGCAGGCGTGCCTTCGCTTTTTGCGCGTAAAATGATGCTGCCACGTGAAGCTTAGGCGGCTTCTAGATAGCAAGGAGATTTCCCATGCGGAAATGGATGATTCTCGCTTTATTTATTGGGGTTTTCACAAGCGCGCTGCTCGCGGAAAAATCCCGTGCGCCGAAGATCGACGTAGAGTACATCCGCGCTGCCGTGAAATACCTTTCGAGCGACGCGCTCGAAGGCCGCGGCACGGGCCAGAAAGGCGGCGACGCAGCCGCGAACTGGATCGCCGAGCAGTTCAAGAGTTTCGGCCTCAAGCCCGCCGGCGCCAACGGAACCTATTTTCAGGAAGTGCCCATGGTGGGCGTTAAGACGCTTTTGACGACCACGTTCTCGTTCGTGCCGGCAAGTGGCGCGCCGGTGGAACTTAGAAACCTCGACGACTACGTCACCAGCAATCAGTCACAAACGGAATCCGCCGATATTGATGGTCCCATCGTTTATGTAGGCTATGGCATCACCTCGCCAGAAAATAAGTGGGATGACTACAAGGGCTACGACCTGAAAGGGAAGGTGGCGCTGCTTTTTGTGAGCGAGCCGGAATCGAACGACCCGAGCTTTTTCAAAGGCAAGGCGCTCACCTATAGCGGCCGCTGGACTTACAAATACGAGGAGACCGCGCGGCGCGGTGCGATCGCTACGCTCATCATTCACCGCACCGATTTGGCCAGCTATCCCTGGGAAGTGGTGCGCAACTCGTGGGGCTCGGAGCGCTCGTATTTGAAGCTGGATGGCACACCGAAGCTACAGGCCGCTTCATGGATCCAGCTGGAGGTCGCACGCAAACTGGTGGCCATGGGCGGATTGGATCTGGACAGCTTGTATAAGCAGGCGCAATCGCGCGACTTCAAGCCTGTCGAGTTGCCGGTAAATTTGAAGGCGCACATTGCTTCGTCTATTCGACCGTTTTCTTCGCGCAATGTTTTGGGGATTGTCGAAGGGTTGGATACATCGCAGAAGCGAGCGGAAGCAGTCCTCTACACCGCGCATTACGATCACTTCGGGATCGATTACGAGCGGCCTAAGGGCGACCAGATTTATCATGGCGCCGTGGACAACGCCACGGGCTGCGGCATTTTGCTGGAACTTGCGCGTGCGTGGGCCGGCACGAAGCCTGCTCCGCCGCGGTCCATTCTTTTTGCCGCCGTCACTGCTGAAGAGCAGGGCCTGCTCGGATCCGAGTTTTTGGGCAGGCATCTCGAACAACTGCCAGCTGAGCCGGTCATTGATTTGAACTTCGACGCGCTGCCCCCGCTGGGCATTCCGGAAGAGGTAGAGGTCAGTGGCGCGGAGCGCACTACGTTCTATCCCGAAGTGGAAAAAATCGCGAAGGGATTTGCTCTGGCCATCAAACCCGACGCGCATCCGGAAGCCGGCCATTACTATCGCTCCGACCATTTTAGTTTGGGACGCGTAGGTATTCCCGCGTTTTCGATCAGTGAAGGACTGAAATACAAAAGCCATGATCTAGCTTGGGGCGAAGGGCAATCTAAGGACTATGTCAGCAACCGCTACCACAAGCCCGCCGACACATTCGTGGAGAGTTGGGACTTCACTGGCGACGCGAAGATGGCGAGTTTTGGTTACGCGTTGGGTCAAGCGGCTGCTTCTGCGAGCAGCGCAATCAACTGGCTCCCCGGCGACGAATTTGAACCTGCCCAAAAGAAACTGCACTCGTTGAACATCGACAGGGACGCTTCGCTGGCCACCCGGAACTCGGTCTTCTCGAAGCGTCCATGACGTAGCCGATCCTAGCTTGGCAAACAAGCATCAGCGGACCCGTGACTGCGCGCGTATCCGTAGCTGCCAATGGGAAGGTCATCGATGTAATTATCGATAGTGGGCCCCCCGCTCCTGGTTCCGGCCGTTCGAGAGGAAGTGAAAAGCTCGAAAGGCGCACCGCAATCGGCCGGCACGCGGCAATTCACGTTGCCGTGCGCTTTTGCATTGGTTCTCGGTTGGCTCTCCAGCCGCCGGCGGGAAATAATTGTACCGGAACCCCTTCACCTAGCAGCGATGGCGGGGCGTAACCAGCTCATCTCTACGGCTACTGCCGGTTTGCTCGTTTTGGCAAACGGATAGTTCTTATTTCGGCCAAACTCCAGCCGTAAACGTTTTGACTTTCGAGAAACCAAGTCGTTCATAGAGGTGCACCGCCGTGCGGTTTTCCGAGGTCACCGTCAACGTTAACTCGGTGAACTTAAGCGCGCGGAGCGTTTCTGCGGCCGTGAGCATCAGAACTCGCCCCAGACCGTGGCCCTGAAAGCCGGGCATGACGCAAATCTGGGTGGTGTGGCCGACACCTGCCGACACTTCACTGGTCAAAATCGCTCCGACGAGTTCCTCGCTTCCCGGATGATGCAGCACGAAGGATGCATTCGGCAGAAACTGGCCGCAGCCCGGCAGCAGAATAATGTTTTTCAGGAACTTCAGTGCGCCATGGCGCGTGCGGTATTGGTCGTTGATGTCGCCATCCACGTGATTCGCGTACGCCAAATAAATCAGCTTCGCGCAGGGTTCGAAATAACGGTCGTTCCAGCGGTCCAGGCGCAAGCCGGAGTTCATGCTGGGCACGGCATCGTGCGACTTCTGGAGATCCAGCAACATGAACTGCCGCGTGTAAAGGCGGAAGCCCTGATCGCGAAGCGCGCCTTCTACCGGCCCGCCGAAGGGCATCAACTGCGCCTCGATACGGTGCAACTGCGGCAGGGCGCGCATCGCAAAGAGCATCTCGTCGAGCAGGCGCCGCCCAACCGGCTCCTGGTTCTGGCTCGGCGAAACGTAAAGCCCCCCGATCAGCCCTTTGTAGTCCTCCAGCACATAAAAGGAATAGCCGACGGCGTGCCCGTTCTCAAACGCCACGCAGCCGGATAACGCATGCGCGTCCAGGAAGCGCTTGATCAAGTCCAGCGCGCTGCGGTAATCCCAATGGAGCTCTTCCCGCCAATGGCGGGCTTCTTCAAGCAGCAAAGGTTCCAACTGACGAACCGTCGTCTGGCGGAGGTCAACGATATTCATCGGGAGAATGCAGGCGGCTGGCTGCCTGCGCACGTGCCATCATAGCCGTTCCGGGAAAAGCCTGCCAAATGCGGTTGGCGAGGCCGATACGAATCGGGCACATGCGGGGGAGAAGGAAAGCCTTGAGCAGAAAGCCGCATGCTACGATGCGGACATAGGATTGAAAGTTGCTGTAAAACACAGGAACAGACATGCTGGCGGAGGCCAGCTCCCAAGTCCATGTCGATTGTTGATGAACTGCATTATCCTCGAAGCTGGTACACCAAGCTGGTGATTGTGATTTTAGCGCTGGTTTTCTTTGCCGGTCTGGCCACGCTGGTGATTTCGGGTGTGCTCACCTACTGGATCGTCAAGCCGCAGCGGACGAGTTCGGAAATCAACATGGAAAGCTTCCCGGGGCGGCCCGACGAAGTGGTTTTCGCGGTCGCCGGACTGGGCGAGCGGCGCGGTTGGTTCTTTCCCGGACTGCGCGGTGCGCCGACGATTATTCTGCTGCATGGATATGAATCGAGCCGCGGGGAGCTGCTGACCCTGGTCTCTGCGTTGCAGGATCACCAGTTCAACGCCTTTGTTTTCGATTTTGCCGCCCATGGCAGCAACGGCGGCCTGACCACGTTCGGCTATCGCGAAGCCGATGAAGTGCGCGCCGCGATCGACACGCTGGCGAGGCGCGACGACGTGGATGCGGCACGGTTCGGCATCTGGGGTTACAACCTGGGCGCTTATGCCGGATTGCGGGAGGCGGAAAAAGACAAGCGTGTGCGCGCCGTGGTGCTGGATTCCGTTTATGATTCGCCGAATCAGATGGTGAAGGTGGGCGTGGACCGCACCGGCGTCGGCGGCTTTCCCATGATGGTGAAATCCGCACAGAAGTGTTTTGAATGGCTTAATTACAAATACAAGGACGAGCCGCCGATTTCCACGAAGCTCAAGGCTATGGCTGGCGTGCCGATGCTCTTTGTGCAGGCCGCGGACGACCCTGAACTTTCCTCCATCACGCGTGAAATGTTTCTGAAGGCTCCGGAACCCCGCGAACAAGTGATTATTCCGCACGGAAACTTCGTGAATCTTCCGGATGAGGAGAAGCGCGTTTACGAAAACGGTGTGGTGACGTTCTTTCTAACGCGGCTGCCCGTGATTCAGGTTGCTCCCAGCCCTCCCTCCACCAGTGCCCCCGTTGCCGCTCCCGCCAAGCTCGCTCGGTGAGTTGCTTCGTTGGACTTTATAAACAAACCAACCGCTCGCTGGTAGATACGACGGGGTAGCGTCACATACCCAAGGTGCCTTTACCTGTAATTTGCAGGTTTTCGACGAGAGAAGTAAATAGCCTTGTTTTGGATTGCTTGAATCCCAGTTTGCGAGCTCCCGATGCAGATAGAAATTCACCCCGAAATATTGGCCACGGCCCATTGGGCCAACAAATAAATCGGAAGAAATCTGCTTGGAGACCAGCTCGGCAGCGAGGGTTTTTCCGGAAGGGTCATACGGAAAGACTTCACGGAGCAAACTCGACACCGACAACGTAAGGCCCAGTATGGGCAGAACGCAAAGAGCGCTGAAAGGTAAGCGCGACTTGAAGCTCGTTTTGTAGATGGCAAGAATCCAATTGGCAACCCCGGACAAGGCCAATATCAGTGCAAGAGTACGTGCTGCCGCCGCAGTTGCATATGACCCATGTGTATGTCCGAGGAAAAAGAACAATGGAATCGCGATAACGAGAAATACAGCGCCATACAGCGCGAGTAACCAGCGGAAATATTTTGTAAACTGCGGCATCAACAAAGTCAGCGACCGAGCCAGCAATAGGCCGACAGGCGGAAGCGCAGGCAGAATGTATCCAGGCAGCTTAGATTTAGAAATAGAAAAAAAAAGTACGCAGAACAAGGACCAGGAGCAAAACAGCGCGGGGGCAGAGACCTTTCGGTCCTTCCAGAGTTTGCGGCCTCCAAAGTATCCAGCAAACAAGAGCAGGGAGGTCCAAGGAATGAAAGCAATCACAAGAACCGGAGCGTAATACCAGAAAGGCTGGATATGCTGGAATTCGGGGGTAAGGAAACGCTTGAAATTGTGTTCGATAATGAAGATGCGAAAAAAAACGGGATTGCGATGCGCACAAAGGATGTACCAGGGGAGGGCGGTGAGACAGAAGCCGATGATGGCGACCGGGTGAAGGCAGCGGAAAGCGTCGCGCCAGCATTTGCTGAAAACTGCCCAGAGCAATACGCCGCCTGCGGAGAGGATCAGGGCGGCGGGACCTTTAGCGAGGGTGGCGAGGCCAAGAAAGACCCCGAGGAAGAAGGAGGCAAAGTAGGTTGCGGTGGTATAGGAAGGTAAGGAGAGGAGCGAGTCGGGAGAAGTCTCCCTGGATGGACGAGGCGGAACTAGATTGAGCAGTTTCACGGCGAAAACCATGGCTACGGTGAGCATGGCCGCGAAGGGCATGTCGGTGGCGGCGGCGTGGGAGAAGCCGATCATGCCGACCGTTGTGGGCAGCAAGAGCAATACCCATCGCGCGGTTTCCGCACCGCAGATGCGCCAGGCAAGCCACGCCATGGCCAGCGTGCCCAGCAGGGCGCAAACGGCGCTTGGCAGGCGTGCCGCCGCTTCGCTGACGCCGAAGAGCTTGAAGCTGAGCGCTGCGCCCCAATAATAAAGCGGAGGCTTTTCAAACCAGGGCTTGCCGTAAAGTCGGGGCGTGATCCAGTCGCCGGTTTCGGCCATGTCGCGCGCGATCCAGGCGTAGCGCGGTTCGTCGGGCCCGACCAGGCCAATCGCGCCGAGATTGTGAAAATAGCAAAGATAAAGAGTAGCGAGGACGAGTACCGCCCAGAGAACGCGCGCGGCAGGGGAAAGGGGCGAAGATGTGTCGGGTGGGACGCTGGTCTGGTTCACGGAAAGAGGAGTTTAGCATTGTCGGTGTATCTTGGTAGGTTGAGAATCTAGTTCCGGTGCCTCAATTCCAAAGGTGGAAATGATGGAATGGCTGCACTACGCGGTGGCGTGGGCGTTTGTGAAGACGCTGGGCGTGTTGCCGCGTTCGGTGGCCCGCAGCCTGGCGGCGGGCACAACGCGCTTGCTGTTGCTGTTGATGCCCAAGCTACGCAAAACGGCGGAGTTCAATCTGCGCCTGGCCTTTCCCGAATGGACCAACGCCGAACGGCGCGCCGCCCTGCAGGGTATGGCGCGAAACCTCGGAGGGATGGCCGCCGAATTTGCACGCCTGCCGAAATACACGCGCGAAAATATTGCAGAGGTGGTAATTCTCGACGGCCACGAGAATTTCCTGGCGGGGAAGAGCCGCGGCAAGGGAGTGATTTATCTCACCGGCCATATCGGGGCGTGGGAGCTTTCTTCTTATGCACATGCCCTCTACGGATTTCCCCTGCACTATATGGCGCGCCCGCTGGACAACGCGCCGCTCGATAAACTGGTGAACGAATATCGCGGGCGATCCGGCAACCAGCCCGTTTATAAAAATGAAGCGGCGCGCACGATGATGCGCGTGTTGAAGGACGCGGGCACGATCGGCATCCTGGCGGACCAGAACACCATGCCCGGCGAGGGAATTTTTGTGGATTTTTTTGGCAAGCCCGCGTGCACCACCACGGGAATCGCGCGCGTGGCGCTGCACACCGATGCCGCAGTGGTTCCGGGCTACGCCTATTGGGATGCCAATCTTCGCAAATACCGTCTGCGTTTTGAGCCACCGGTGGAGTTGATCCGGACAGGCGATGCGGAGTGCGATATTCGTGAAAACACGCAGCGCTTTACCAAAGTGATCGAGGACATCATTCGCAAGTGTCCGGAGCAGTGGGTGTGGATCCACGCGCGGTGGAAGAACCGACCGGAGGGCGAACCGCCGCTGTACGATTTTTTGTGAGGAAGAATTCAGAAAGGACAGAGAGGCCGCAGAGGAAGCGCGCAGAAGACGCTGAGGATCGGAGGCAGGGATGAAGTGGACTGCTGGAGAATTGGCGAAGGCGATTGACGCTCGAATCGAAGGGGACGCATGGCTGGAACTTACCGGAGTGGCCGCACCGGAACGCGCCGGAAGCAAGCAGCTGATTTATGTGGAGTCGCCGAAACACGCTGACCGAGCCGCGGCTTCGCAAGCGACTTGCGTAGTGGCGGGCGAGGACTTTTCGCTTGCCGGCAAGACGATGCTGCATAGCGCGCAACCCAAAGTGGCCTTTGCCAAGGCTGCTACACTGCTGCTGGAACGCGCGCTTATTGCCACCGGGATTCATCCCACCGCGATTGTTGCGCCCCTGGCGCGCCTCGGCTCGAACGTAGGCATTGGGCCGTACGCGGTGATCGGCGAGGATGTGCACGTGGGGGATGGCACGCAGGTTGGCGCGCATTGCGTGATCGGTGCAGGAAGCTGGATTGGCGAAAATTGCCGCATTCATCCGAGGGTGACGTTTTATGCCGGCGTGCGCGTTGGGAATGGCGTGGAGATTCACGCGGGAGCGGTGCTCGGCGCGGATGGATTCGGCTATGCGTTTGACGGGACGCGCTATTGGAAATTTCCGCAAGTGGGATTGCTGGAGATTGCCGACGACGTGGAAATCGGAGCGAACACAACCATTGATCGCGGCTCGCTGGATGACACGCGGGTCGCGGAAGGCGTTAAACTGGATAATCTGGTGCACGTGGGGCACAACGTCCAGATTGGCGCGCATACGGTAATTGCCGCGCAGACTGGAATTTCCGGCTCGAGCAAGCTGGGGCATCACGTGGTCGCCGGCGGGCAAGTGGGGATCGCCGATCATTGCACGTTGGAGGATGGTTCGATCGCGGGTGCGCAGGCGGGAATTCCGACCGGGAAAATTATCCGCAAGGGGCAGACGGTTTGGGGTACACCCGCGCGGCCGCTGGACCAGTTCAAGGAAGCGTATTTCTGGTTTGCGCGATTGCCAGAGCTGGTGGAGCGGGTGAAGAAACTGGAAGAGAAGAGTTAACCACAGAGGCCGCACAGAGCACAGAGAAGAGAATGGTTAACACCGATACAAAGGTAAGGACGTTGTGGCGGGTGGTGGTGGTGGGCGGGCACACGCGCAGCATCGGCAAGACACAGTTGGTGTGCGACATCATCGCGGCATTTCCGAAGACCGACTGGATTGCCGGGAAGATTACGCAATATGGCCACGGCGTGTGCGCGCAAAACGGCGAGAACTGCGATTGCGCACCGACGGAACACGTTTGCGCTCTCGATTGGGAAAGCCGCTCCGACACGGGTACGGACAGCGCGCGCTTCCTTGCTGCCGGAGCGAAGCGTTCTTTTTGGCTGCGCACCAAGCAAGGCTATCTGGCGGAGGGAATGCCGCTGCTCAGGCAAGCGTTAGAGGAAGTGGCGCGTGGCCCTTCGGCTTCGCTGAGGGTAAGCGCGTGGCAGTTCGACTCCGCTCAGGGCAAGCGAGTGGCGAGAAAAGCGGGGGAAAAAGAGCCAAGCGAGATGGCGGTGATTCTCGAAAGCAATTCGCTCATGCAGTTTCTGAAGCCTTCGCTGTATTTTGCGGTGATTGATCCGCAGCGCGACGATTTCAAGCAATCCGCGCAGATTGCGCTGGACCGCGCGCATGCCCTGGTGCTGCGCGGCGCGCCCGGCGGCGACTCTCCCCCGGCCCCGCTCTGGATGAAACTCCCTACCAAGCTCCTGCAAGAGAAGCCATCCGTGCTACAGCGCGAGGGCCAGCCCCTGCCGTCTCCGCTGGAAGTGCTGGTGCATCGAATGCTTGACGCCCCGGCGCATGTGCTGCTGTGACACTTTCCGGCCACCCGGTGACTTGTTGAACATCTTAATCGTTGACCGTGTTGGAACGGGCAGCGATAATAACTAAGTATTTGGGGGGAACCCTGGCCGGTTCGGTCCAGGTGACGTTCCGCAAGTGCAAGGCATCATAGAATTTAGCAGTTTTCCTGGGGGCCGCTTGGGGTGTACCCCTGGCCTAGGTTCGCTTGACTCACGGGGGAGAGTAGATGGCGTCTTTTGTACGCGTAGGAGAAGAGCTACCCGTAGCGCCTGCTCCGGCGCCCTGGCGGCAAGCCGCGTGGGCTGAAAAGCTGGAAACCGCGATCCGCAACGGCGCGGAGTATCTCCTTACCGTTCAGGCCGAGGAAGGCTATTGGCACGGCGAACTGGAAGCGGACACCACCCTTGAATCCGACTACATCTATTACCTGCACGTTCTGGGCAAGGCGGAGCCTGCGCGCATCGCCAAGCTGGCCAATTATGTGCGTCAACGCCAGCTTGCCGATGGCGGCTGGCCCATCTATCCCGGCGGCCCTTCCGAACTGAACGCCACCTGCAAGGCTTATTTCGCGCTAAAACTCGCGGGGGATTCTCCGGATTCAGCGCACCTGGCCAAGGCGCGCGAAACGATTCATCGCCTCGGCGGCCTGGAACAGACGAATTCCTATGTGCGCTTTTACCTGGCGCTCGTGGGTGCCGTGGGATGGGAGCTTGTCCCCTCCATTCCCCCGGAACTCATGCTTCTGCCGAACTGGTTCTACCTGAATATTTATGAAATGTCGTCATGGACGCGCGGCATCGTTATTCCCATGGCCATTCTGTCTGCGTTGCGGCCGGAGTTCCGCTTGCCCGAGCACGCGCGGGTGGATGAACTGTTCAAGGATCCTTCGCAGAAGACTGCGGCGTTCAACTGGAGCAAGCAACTCCTTTCCTGGAAGAACCTCTTTCTGGCGATTGACCGCGGCCTGAAGCTGTATGAAAAGTTCCCGTGGAAGCCGCTAAGAAACCGGGCGCTGCGCGAAGCCAAGCAGTGGATGCTCGAGCACATGGAACGCACTGAGGGGTTGGCGGCGATTTATCCCTCGATGATGAATTCGATTTTTGCGTTGATGGCGCTGGGTCACGGACCGGACGACCCGCTGACGTTTCGCGAAATCAAGGAGTTTTCGCGGTTCGAGATCGAAGAGGGAGACACGATTCGCCTGCAGCCGTGCGTTTCTCCGGTGTGGGATACATGCATCGCCATGGTCGCACTGGAAGAGGCGGGTTTGCCCGCGGATCATGCCGCGCTGGTGAAGGCCGCGGACTGGCTGCTGACCAAGCAAATTCTGGGCGGCGGCGACTGGCAGATCAAGAACCAGGATGCCGAGCCCGGCGGCTGGGCCTTTGAATACCGCAACGATTTTTATCCCGACGTGGACGATACCGCGTTCGTGCTGATGGCGCTGCAGCGCGTGAACTTTCCCGACAAGGGGCGCATGGAAGCGGCGCTGCGCCGTGGCATCCAGTGGCTGCTGAGCATGCAGAATCGCGATGGCGGCTGGGGCGCGTTTGACCGCGACAACGACCGGCAGATTCTGTGCAACATTCCATTCGCGGATCACAATGCCATGATCGATCCTTCGACTGCCGACGTCACCGCGCGCGTACTCGAATGCCTGGGGCGTTTTGGCTGGCCCGCCGATCATCCCGTGGTTCGCAAGGCGGTGGGTTTCCTGACGAAGGATCAGAACAAAGACGGTTCGTGGTTTGGACGCTGGGGCGTGAACTACGTGTATGGAACCAGTGGCGTGCTGCGCGCATTGGAGACGGTTTCGCTGACGGCACAGGATTATTGCGCGCGCGCCGTGGCGTGGCTCCGTCAGGTGCAGAAGGCCGACGGAAGTTTCGGCGAATCGTTGCTGAGTTACGAAATGGCTTCGACCAAGGGCCAGGGCAACAGCACACCGTCGCAGACTGCGTGGGGCCTGATTGGGTTGCTTGCCGCCGCGGATCCCAACGACCCCGCGATTGGCCGCGCTGCCGCCTACCTGGTACAGCAACAACACGACAACGGTTCCTGGAGCGAAGACGACTTCACGGGCACGGGATTCCCCGGCGTGTTCTACCTGAAATATCACCTGTATAAGAATTCTTTCCCGGTTTACGCGCTGGCGCGGTTCCGCAACCAGGGCAAGCGCGCGGATCAATTTTGCGCCTGCAAGTTTTTGCCGGGCGAATTCCGGTTGCGGAGCGGTTTGTATACCCAGCGCGAACGGAGTGCTTCTTAAACTAAACGAATGCGGTACCCCCTTGGCTTAGTGCTGGATTCCGCGAGATACCTCGCGACGCGGAAATTTCGTGGTGACAAAAAAATCCCCGTGCTGCTTTCGCTGGAACCCCTGGGCGGGTGCGCCGGTGCTTCTGCCGGTTCGAATGGCAATGGAACGGAAACAACGCGGGATCGCCCAATGCTGACCGTGGAACAATGCCTGGTCGCGATGCGGGAATGCGACACGCCACTGGTGGCGATCAGTGGCCCAGAGCCGTTGAAGTATCCGGAAATCGCCCGGCTGACGCGTGAAATTCTGCGGCGCGGGAAACATCTTTTCCTGTGTACAGATGGCGCTTTGATCCGCCGCCACTTGCACATGATTCCGCCGTACACGAATTTTTTCTGGAACGTCAGGCTCGACGGCACAGAGGAAGTGCACGATGTGTGCGCGGCGCGTTCCGGCTTGTTCATGGAAGCCCTGGACGGCGTGAAAGCCGCGAAGAATGCCGGATTTTTCGTCATCGCCACGACTACCATTTACCCAGACACGAGCATCCGTGACGTCGCCGCGCTGTTCGAAACGCTGCACGGCATGCACGTTGACGGCTACATGCTTACTCCGCATTACCCCACGCGGCAGCTTTGCTGTGTCTCCGCCGCGGCTTTCCACGAAAAAATGCGGCAGAGGTTCCGCGAGGCCAGCGAGGCCCTGGGTGGCTACAACCTGCTGACTTCACCCATCTACCTGGAGTACTTGCGGGGCGAACGCGAACTGGATTGCTGTTCCTGGGGAAGTCCCGTGTACGGGCCGAAAGGCTGGGCCGCGCCTTGCTCGCAGTTGGCCTACAACTATGAAGCCGACTACCGCACGCTGGTGGAAAAAACGGTGTGGGAGAATTTCGGACGGGGCATGCATCCGCGTTGCGAACCTTGCCAGAGCCATTCGGGATATGAAACGGCCGCGCTTCTGGGCGTGAATCCGAAGGCCGGGGATTTCTGGAAAATGCTGAGCTGGCAATTGCAAGGCAGCTTGGGGGAAAAGCGCGAGCGGATGCGAAAGGCATGACCACACTGGTGACAGGTGCGGCGGGATTTTTGGGCAGCCACGTCACGCGACAATTGGTGGCGCGCGGGGAAGAGGTGCGCGTGCTGATGCGCCCCTCGAGCAGCAACCGCGCCATCAGTGATTTGCCGCTCGAGTATGTTACGGGGGATTTGCGCGACCCCGCTTCTCTCGAACGGGCCATGAAAGGCGTGCGCCGGGTCTTTCACGTGGCCGCGGACTACCGCTTGTGGGCCAGAAAGTCGAAGGAAATTTACGATTCGAACGTCGGCGGAACAAAGAATCTTTTGGCGGCTGCAAAGCGCGCGGGCGTCGAGCAACTGGTTTACACCAGCACGGTGGCAACCATTGCCGTGGACCGACCCGAACTTCCCAACGAATCTACCGACGCGAAGCTCGAAGAGATGGTGGGGCACTACAAGCGCTCGAAGTGGATGGCCGAGCGCGAAGCCTTGCAAGCCGCGAAAGACGGACTTCCCGTGATTGTGGCCATGCCCACGACGCCGGTGGGTCCGTGGGACTGGAAGCCGACACCCACTGGAAAGATCATCCTGGATTTCCTGAACGGCAAAATGCCGGGATATGTGGAGACCGGCTTGAATTTTGTGGGCGTGGAAGAATGCGCCGCAGGGCATCTGTTGGCTTCCGAGAAAGGCAAAGCCGGTGAGCGCTATTTGCTGGGTGCGGAAAATCTGACGCTGAAGGAATTGCTCGATACGCTCTCGAAAATCACCGGGTTGGCGGCGCCGTCCATGAAAATTCCTCACGGGCTGGCGCTGGGTGTAGCCTACATAGAGACGGGTTTTTCGCGATTACTCGGAAAAGAGCCGCAAATTCCCGTGGAAGGCGTGAAGATCGCGCAGCACAAAATGTTCGTGGATGTTTCGCGGGCGCAGCGCGAATTGGGATTCCAGCCGGGTTCCGTGACGGCGGCGCTCGAGCGGGCGGTGAAGTGGTATCGGGCGAATGGGTATGTGAAGCCCGGACGAGCGAAGAAGATGAGAGTGGCAGCGTAACAAGGAAATAACCAAAGTAAATGAATTAAGGGCAAAGGAAAAGAGCGTTCTAGATACTCATGAGAGTTCTGGTGACATTCGCGGTGGAGGCGGAGTTTGCGGCGTGGCGCAGGCTGCGGGCCTTCAACATGCTCGATTATGAAGGCCTGAAGCTTTGGAAGGCCAAGGCCGGAGCAGCCGAAGTGACAGTATTGATTACCGGAGTCGGCGCGGAGGCGGCCGCGCGGACCATGGATTTGATGATGCGCATGGCAGATAAGGACCAGTATTTTGATACCGTTGTTTCCAGCGGCCTGGCTGGAGCGATCTGCGAAACGCTTAACGTAGGTGACATAATTGCGCCGAAGGAGCTGATTGCGGAGCTGCAATACTCCGACGCGGCATCCGAGCGGCTCTTTGCCGATGGCGAACTCCGGCAATTCGCGCTGCAACAGGGCGCAAAAGACGCCAACTGCCTGTACACCACGGATCAAATTTTGGTGAAGGCGCGGCAGAAAAAAGCTTGTGCTTCGCGCGCGCAATCGGTGGACATGGAAAGCTTTGAAGTCGTCAAGCAAGCCGCGGCTTGGGGCGCGCGCAGCGTGGTGATTCGCGCGATCAGCGATGGGGCCGCGGAAGACTTGCCCATCAATTTCAATTTGACGCTTTCCAACAAAAAGGAAGTGAGCATTAGCAAAGTGCTTGTGCAACTTTTGAAGAATCCGCTGGCGCTGCCGGCGCTGATTCGTTTCGGGAAGCAAAGCCGGCGCGCGGGGGAGCTCTTGGCGGTGTTCCTGGAAAACTATCTGCCACGTTTGGCGGGCAAGGGAATAGAAAAGCGCACGAACGAGGTGGCGGCGGGATGAGCGGCGCGGGAACAGTCGTTGAACAGGTTGCCACCTTGGGGCCAATTCCCAAGACTATGCGCGCCGGCGTGTACCGCGATAAAGGCTTCGTCCGAGTTGAAGAAGTGCCGGTCCCCGAAGTCGGCGACCGCGAAGTGCTCATCAAGGTGGCGGCTTGCGGCATTTGCGGCACTGACATTAAGAAAATCTTCTATCGCTACGTGGAGCCACCGCAAATCTTGGGGCATGAAGTGGCGGGAACGGTGGTTGCGCTGGGACGCGGGGTCACGAAGTGGAAGCTCGGCGACCGGGTGATGAGTTTTCACCACATCCCCTGCGGCAAATGCTTCTTCTGTGCACGACGCATGTTCTCGCAGTGTAAGCTTTACAAATCCACCGGTCTGACTGCTGGCTTCACTCCTAATGGTGGCGGCTTCGGCGAATACGTAAAAGCCATGCCGTGGGTGGCAGAGCGTGGCATCGTGGCGCTGCCGAATGACGTGAGCTTTGAAGAAGGCACTTTCATCGAGCCCATCAATACCATCGTCAAAGCGGTGCAAAAGGCGCGCGTTACTGCAGGCGAAACGGTGCTGGTGATGGGCTGCGGGCCGATCGGCCTGCAGCTTTTGATGGTGGCGCAAATCGAGGGCGCGCGCCTCTATACCGGCGATCCGGTGGCCCCGCGCCGGGTGAAAAGCCTGGAATTAGGAGCGCTTGAGTCATTTGACCCCAACGGTGGTAAGCTAGTGGAAGAAATTCGGGCCCGCACCGAGGGCCGGGGAGCAGACGCAGTACTTGTTGCCGTGGCGCATCCGGCAGTGGTGGTGGAAGCGCTGGCGGCCGCAAGACCTGGGGGGCGGGTGCTCTTGTTCGCCGCGAACGATCCCGTGACCAAGATAGAGTTTCCTGCCTCCGCGGTGGGGATCGACGAGAAAGAAATCTTAGGCAGCTATAGCGCGGCTGTGGACATCCAAGAAAGTGCGGCAGCACTGGTGTTAGGAAAGAAACTGCCGGTGATGGACGTTGTTACGCACAGGTTCCCATTGGCTAGAATTCAGGAAGGCCTGGAATTGGCGGCTCACCCGACAGAGAGCTCGTTGAAGGTTTTGATTACACACGAATGAAGGCCGCGTCCCCAAAGAAAGCGGAGCTCGGTCTGGAGGAAACGGTGCTCCAGACGAAGGTGATGGTCCCCTCGCGCATGACCGCCGCGGTGCTTTACGGCAGCGAGGACCTGCGCATCGAGCAGATTGACGTGCCTCCGGTGGCCGCCGATGAAGTGCTGCTGCGCGTGCGGTTGGCGCTGACCGACGGTACGGATCTAAAGGTGTGGAAGCGCGGGTATCATGCCAAGATGATTCAGCCGCCCGCGGTTTTCGGCCACGAAGTGGTCGGCGAAATCGTGGCCATGGGCAAGCGCGTGGATCCGCGGTGGCGCCTGGGCACGCGCGTGATTACGGCCAATTCCGCTCCCTGCCTGCGCTGCTACCACTGCCGGCGCGGCCAGGAAAATCTTTGCGACGACCTGCTTTTCAATAACGGGGCTTACGCCGAGTACATGCGCATCCCCGGGCGCATCGTGCGCGAAAACATGCTGGAAGTGCCGCACGCGGTGGACGACCACAGTGCGGCGTTGGCCGAACCGCTGGCCTGCGTGTTGCGCGGGGTGCACGAAATGGAAGTACGCACCGGTGATACCACCGTGGTGATCGGCTGCGGTCCCATCGGATTGATGTTTGTGCGCATGCTGACGCGGCGCGGCGTGCGCGTGATTGCGCTGGCGCGGCGCGATGCTCCCCTGGCGGTGGCGCGCAAGCTGGGGGCTTCGGCAACGATTAACGTGACGGAAACGCCTGACGTCGCGGCGACAGTGCGCGAGTTCACGGATGACAACCGCGGCCCGGATTCCGTGGTAGAAGCTGCGGGGAATCCCGCAACCTGGGAGATGGCGCTCTCCATGGTGCGGCGCGGCGGCGTGGTCAATTTCTTCAGCGGCTTGCCGACCGGCACGCGCGTGGAGATCGAGCCGGCCGCGATTCATTATTCGGAAATCAAGATTATTTCGCCCTTCCACCATACCCCGCGTTTCATTCGCGAGGCGCTGGAAGCCATCCGCCGCGGCGACGTTTCCGCGCACGATTTCGTAACCGAAGACATCCGGCTGGAAGATCTGCCGCAGGCGTTTGAGCGCATGAAGTCGCGCAGCGGGGAAATTAAGCTGGCAGTACGTCCGTGACTATTGATTGGTAACTGGTGAAGGGGACGAGCGCCTGGCGGCCGAAGGCCAGTGGCCAGAAGATTCCCACCCATTTTTGAATACCCGAGGGGATAACCGACGTTAATGTTGCGTCCGGGCGAGCTAAAAATTGCCGATAAGCTGCCGGCGATGGGATGTGCGGCCGCGGAGGCGCAAGCGTATACGCGCTGGCTGGCTACGCACCACTACGAGAATTTCAACGTGGTTTCCTGGCTGCTGCCGAGGGAACTGCACCAGCACTTTTACAATTTGTACGCCTACTGCCGTTGGGCGGACGATTTGGGCGACGAAATCCCGGAGAAAGAGCGGGCCCTGGAACTGCTGGCATGGTGGGAGCGCGAGTTGGATGGGTGCTATGAGGGGCGTCCCGCGCATCCCGTTTTTGTCGCGCTGCGCGAGACCGTTGTTGCAAAGGATGTTCCCAAGCAGCCTTTCGCCGATTTGCTGAAGGCCTTCCGGCGGGATCAGGTTGTGAAGCGTTATGCCACGTGGGATGGCGTTCTGGATTATTGCGTTTATTCGGCAAACCCTGTCGGCCAGCTGGTGCTGTACCTCTGCGGCTACCGCGACAAAGAGCGGCAAAGGCTCTCGGATGCCACCTGCACCGCGCTGCAGCTCGCCAATTTCTGGCAGGACGTTTCCCGCGATCTGGACATCGGACGAATTTATATTCCGCTTGATCGCGCGGCGGCGCACGGCCTCAGCGAGGCCGACATCGTCGGTAGAAAATTCGACAAGCGCTATGTGGCGTTGATGGAAGAACTCATCGACTACACGCGCAAGCTCTTTTACAAAGGGATGCCGTTGGCGAAACGCGTGGAAGGGAAGCTGAGCGTCGATCTCGAGATGTTCAGCCGCGGTGGCCTTGCGGTGCTCGATGCAATTGAGGCGATGGGCTACGACACGCTGCACCGCCGTCCGGAGATGAGCAAAGTAAAGCAGGTGCGTCTGCTGGGACGCGCGCTGATCACCCATGCTCTCGGCAATTCCGGAAACAACCGCAAGGGAGCGTTTGTGCGCGAAGGCGCATTGCACGTGGCCGCGGATTCCTCGGCCGCGGATGTGAGCGCTTCCTACAGTCACTGCCATCGCATCGCCCGCACCGCGCACAGCAGCTTTTACCCGGCATTTTTTCTGCTGCCAAAGGCCAAGCGCGACGGCATTGTGGCGCTCTACGCGTTCATGCGGCTGATTGACGACGTTTCTGACGACGGCGTCGACCTTGCAGCCAAGCAACGTGGACTGGCGCGGTGGCGGGCTGCCCTCGATGAAGCGATCACCGGGCAATCGCAAGCGTTCGATGGCAACGCCGCGCGCGCTTTGCAGCAGGATATTTTATACGGGCAGCGCGAAGTTCTCCCCGCGCTGGTGGATACCATGCAGCGGTTCCACATGCCTGCGCGGTATCTCCACGACCTGATCAGCGGCGCGGAAATGGATTTGACGATCCACGAATACCCGACATGCGAACGCCTCAAGGAATATTGCTATCGCGTGGCGGGCACCGTCGGCCTTACCTGCACGCACATCTTTGGTTTCCGCGACCCCAAGGCTTTGGACCTGGCAGAAAAACTTGGTTTAGCGTTTCAGCTCACGAATATTCTGCGCGACGTGCGGGAGGATTTCGACCTCGGTCGCGTTTATCTGCCGGAAGAAGACCTGGCGCGTTACGGCGTTGTAGAGGCGGATTTGGGGCGCGATGAAGCTACGCTTGGCGTGCGCGAATTGTTGCGGTTCGAAGCTGACCGCGCGTGGAAACTCTATGAAGAAGGCTCGCAATTGCTGGGGCTGATTGAAGAAGACAGCCGGGCCACTCTCTGGCTGCTGGTTCACACGTACAGCGCGCTGCTGGCGCGCATCGAGTCGCTGGATTTTGCCGTGTTGGGGGGGCGCGTGCGCCTCTCCAAGCCGGAAAAAATGATGTTGATGGCCAAGGCGCGCTTTGTGCGTCATACGGAAGAGAACATCCTTGCAAAACGTGATCGTGATCGGCGGCGGGCTGGCGGGGCTGTCGGCGGGCGTCGCGCTGGCTGAAGCGGGCTGGCGGGTACGGCTTTTCGAACAGCGTCCTTTTCTTGGCGGCCGGGCAACGTCCTATGTGTTGCCCGACGGCGAGCATGTGGACAATTGCCAGCACGTCACACTGGGCTGCTGCACCAACCTGGAAGATTTTTACCGCCGGGTAGGTTCGGCGGGAAAGATCAAATTCTTCGACCGCCTCTTGTTTCAGGATCCGCAGGGAAGAACTGGCGAGATGGAGGCGGGAATGCTGCCCGCACCATTTCACATGACGGGATCGTTCGCTAGCTTTGCGCCGTTAACTCTCGCTGATAAGCGCAGCGTCGCGCGCGCCATGCTGGACATTCTGCGCGCCAAAGGACATACGCCAGACCTCGACGTGCCCGGGGGCATCTCCATGCTTCAGTGGCTGAAGCGCCGCAGGCAGACTCTCGGAGCCATCGAGCGCTTCTGGCGCGTGGTTCTGGTCAGCGCGCTCGATGAAGAGCTCGATCGCACCGATGCGCGGTTTGGGGTGGATGTTTTTTGGAAAGCGTTTCTATCGAACCGGTCGGGCTACCGCATGGGGGTGCCGGCGGTGCCGCTGGCGGAGCTCTACGACGGCTGCAAAACGGAAATTGAGAAGCGCGGCGGGGAAGTGAACCTGCGGATGCCGGTGCGCGCGATTCGCGTGGAAGGCGGTGCGGTGCAGAACGTCGAGTTCGATGGGGGGCGCTTCGAAACGGCTGATGCTTACGTGTTTGCCCTGCCCCACCAGGCCATGGCAGAACTTACCGACGAGGAGATGAAGCGCTGCGAACCGGGTTTGGCCAACCTCGAAAAAATCGGTGCTGCACCAATTACGGGAGTGCATTTTTGGTTCGACCGAGAAGTGATGCACGAGCCGTTCGTCACGCTCCTGGACACCACCACGCAGTGGATTTTTAACAAGACCGCGCTCTACGGCGGGAGCAATGGTACGGTCAAGCAATCCGGGCAATACCTGCAATTGGTTATCAGCGCGTCTTATGACCTGCTGCAAAAGCCGCGCCAGGAAATCATTGATTTGTGCCTGAGGGAAGTACAGCAAGCGCTGCCCGCGGCGCGCGACGCGAAGCTGCTGAAGGCCACGGTCATAAAAGAGGCCGCGGCGACATTTTCTCCGCAACCCGGAGTGGATCTGCTGCGTCCAAAGCAAGAGACGAAGATACGCCGTATGTTCCTGGCCGGGGATTGGACCGACACCGGCTGGCCTGCCACCATGGAAGGCGCGGTGCGTAGCGGTTATCTGGCCGCTGAAGCGGTTCTTCGCAGCGCCGGCACGCCGCGCGCGTTCCTGCAACCGGATTTGCCGCCGGATGGATTGGTCGCGTGGCTGGTGTGATTTGCGGGTCTTTGTAGGGACGGCCCCAGAAGGCCCGTTCACGCTAAGGCAACTAGCGTAAGGAGAAGACACAGGCTGAAGCCTGTGCTACTTGGTGGCTACGCGAGAAATGTTGCCAGGCGGTGCTCAGAGAGCGTGAGTCCTTCGGTTGCGCGCTCGAGTTCGGCATATGCGGCGCCATGGGCGACTTTGAATTGCGTGAAATCGTTTTCAGTATCCCAGTAGTCCAGGGTGAAGTAGCAACGAGGGTGGGAAACATCCTCTAGGAGGCGCGTCTCCCGGTAGTGCCGATCGGTTTGAAACAAGAGGGCCCAGTCACCCCGCGGCCCGTAGACTTTTTCAAACATCTCTTCGCGGCCGGGCTTGACTTCGTACTCCCAGAGGATTACAAACATAGTTGTCCCATCTTTCTGCTCTCGCCCACCGGCAATCCAGGATCACTTCAGAGGGGAAGGCTGGCCTGCCGAGCGATTGTAGCAACCCGATTGGATAAAAGACGCATAGAGACCTCGCTCTAGTCGTGTAAGTACGCAGGGAAGTGGCAGTCCGTTGAGACGGGCGGACGGAGGCGTTTGTGGATCGCAAGTACGGCCACCGCGGCTATCGTGACGCGGAAAAGCGGGAAAAGAAAGAAAGACCGGAGCGCAAACCGCCGCAAGGCGGTCCACGCGGAGCCACCGACCATCTCGGCCCGCGCACACCGCGCATGGTGGGCACGGTCACGCGGGCGCGCTGCTCGAATTGCGGCGCCGTGCTGGTTTCGGGATTCGATCCCAACGGGCAATGCCCAAAGTGCAATTTCGAGCTGCATTGCTGCAAGCAGTGTCGTTTTTTTGATTCAGGGGCGCAGTTTGAATGCACGCAGCCGGTGCCCGCGCGCGTGACGCCGAAAGACGGCAAGAACAACTGTACGTTTTATGAATTTCGCATGACCGTGGAGAAAGACACCGCCCCGACGTCTTACATGCAGCCCGCGCAGGTTCCGGCGGAAGCGCCGTCGCCCGCGCGGCCATTGGATGCCCGCCAAGCGTTTGAGAACCTCTTCAAGAAGTAATACAGGCCGGGCTGTCGGTCGCTCTTTAGGGTCCCGTATAACGTGGGACTTGGTTAGAAGGCCAGCCCGTTCTCCTTGCCGTAACGACCACTGATGTTCTGATGGCAGCGATCGCTTCCGAATACCGTGTCAGGCTCTTTACCTTGGACAAGGACTTTGCGCGCTTTGCGAGCATCGTCCGTCTTTCGCTCTATGTTTTTTGAACTGCCACTCACTTTTCTGTCCGCGGCAGACCCATAGGGAAGAGCGTGGGCGCTTCGGGTTTTTCGCTGGCAATTTGCTCCAATTGGGGATAGTGCTGGAGCAATTCGTCTGGGACCTTCAGTTTGCTTCCTTTCAAAATGCCGATGAGTTGCAGGGCGTTGACCACCGCTTTGCCCTGGTAGTGATTATTGGTAATTACGAAGGTGTTGCGGGTGTGTTCCTGCACTTTCTGGATGCGTGTGACCCAGGGCTCCAGCTCCGCCGGCGAATACAGGTAGTTGTACCGTTCGTGTTGAGGTGTACGTGGATTGTCGCTGAACCAAGTGTCGTAGCGGCGCCCATGAAAGCGCACATAACCGATGGGCGAGGTGCTTTCTCCGGTTGGGGTCATGGAATTGCCGATTACCGGCTGGTCGATGTTGCAGAAGCCGGCATTGTGTTCGCGCAAGAGCTTGAGAGTGGCTTGTGTTTGCCAGGACGAATGGCGGAGTTCCACCACCAACGGATAATCCGCGAAGCGCTTCAGCAGAGCGATTAGGTGCGCCACGGTTTCCGGGTTGCAATGAAACGAAAAGGGAAACTGCAGGAGTACGGCGCCCAGTTTCCCTGCTTTCCGAAGCAGATCGAAACCGGCCCGCACGGCCCGCTCATCTTCGGCATTGGCTGAAGGCTCGTGGGTGAAGCGCTGCCATAGTTTCGCGGTGAAGACGAACGCAGGATTGGCGGCCACGCGTTCAATCCAAGCCGCGGCATGATCCGGGCGCACAGGTTGATAGAAAGAAGTGTTGATCTCAATGGTGTCAAAAAACTGTGCCAGAAAGGTCGCTTCGTGAAAGCCCTTTGGCCGGCGCGATGGATAGACATAGCCGGCCCAGTCCGGATATGACCAACCCGCAGGGCCGATATGAATGCGGGCCGCGCTTTTGGCCGTTTTCGCCTGGTTCCTTTTTGGTTTTTCCGGCATCGAAGATCCTAGATAGGCTAGGAAGTCAGACGCGGCGTGTCAATGCCACGCCCGCGCGGGCATAGGCAAACTGCCGGGGGATTGCACTGTGGCAACCCCCTTGTTATGCTGTGCTCGTCATGCGGTGCAGAGAGCTGCGTCGCAACCCTTCCCGGTCACGCTCCAAACCCTACAGGTGCAACCATGAACGTATCGATCAGCTATAAGCATGTTGATGCCCAACAGCCGGTGGCGGTGGAAGTAATGCGCCGGCTGGATAAGCTAAACCGGCTGCTCAAGAGTTATCAGCCGGACATGGTGCAGTTAAAGGGAGTTTTTTCGATGAATCAGCGGACAGAGGAACAGTCCTGCGCGCTGACGCTGTCGTTGCCGAGCGGCGTGTTGCACGCCACGGGCAATGGCAAGAACTTCCTGGCGGGGTGCAAAAAGGCGTTCAGTGAAATCGAAACCCAAGTGAAGAAGCACCAATCCCGTTTGCGCCGGGAACACGAATGGAAGCGCAAGCGTCCTTTGGAATAGCTTCTGTAGAAACCAGCCAAGAGCTGTGCCATCTTGTCAGCAACGTCACACCCTTTCCGGTGACCGACGTCTCAGCATACGGAGCATCACAGTCCTAAGTTGCATGCCGTTTATCCAGGTGGCTTGGCCCGAAAGGTACAAAAAGCGTCCCCGGAAATCTTGCCGAAACGACGGAGCGTGTCCGCAGAGGGCGTTCGGGTGCGCAAGCGAAGTGGACGCATGCACCCAGCGCGTTTCAAGAAGCCCGGAGAAGGCACAAAAAGTTGGACCACCAGGTCCCGCAATTGGCCAACGATCCTCTCTTACCGGGAAGCCATGTTGAGGAAGCTACTTGCCGCGGTTCTTTGGAGGCGTGCATGCGGAGAAGGGTTACATCCAGCGTCTGGACAAAGACACCGGCCAGATGGTGATGGATGCGCATCAAGGGCTCGAGTCGGCTTTCGTGCAACTGTACAAGACCATGGAGTTGTCCCATCCCCTTTGCCGGACATAGGTGATAAGTGGCCGGTGTATTGTTGTTCCCGACTTCTCCAGCGACGGGGTATTGGGGGCAAGCGCAATTCTGGGAATCCTCCTAGACGCGAAAGTGCGTTCGTTGCAGACCACGCCGCGCTCACGACGCTGTGGCTTATCCCGCGGATGGCGAATGCCAGAGAGTTGCTGATGATCGAGCGCAAGGGGCGCTCCGCAGGGTGCCTGCTCGAAACAGAAGTCGATGGCGAACATTTTTCCTTCGAAGCCCTTCCCGTCGAGGCGTCCCCGGCACTGGTGCTTCCAGCCGCAAGTCAAGCCGCGTCGAAATTACCAGGAAAAGCGAAACGCGGCCTTCGCCAAAGTCCACGCCCCTAATCGTCGCTCTCTACGGCGCCCTAGAGCCGGTGCGCCGCGCATTTGTGATAGATCTCGATCGGGCATAGAATCCAACTAGACTACAAATAGCTCATGCCTTTACCGGAAAGCGGTTTCGCTTTTGGTGAGATAAGCGACGCGCAGAAGGTTTTGTCTTCCTGAGGAACATTCGAATTAGGAATCGAGGAATTGCTATGAAGTCCAGACAAAAGCGATTAGGCGGGCCGAATAAATCCGGCGAGAACGCCTACTCTCCCTCTCAGAACGATCTGCTCATCGTGGCTATTGGCGCTTCGGCCGGGGGTATCGAGGCCTTCACGGAATTGGTGACCAGCCTTCCCTCGGACACGGGCATGGCTTATGTCCTGGTGCAACACCTGGATCCCACGCATCAGAGCATGCTTACGGAACTCGTCTCCAAGAAAACCAAAATGGCGGTCGAGGAAGTCGCCGATGGAATGGGCGTCCAGCCGGACCATGTCTACGTGATCCCACCGAACGCGACCATGTCCATTTCCAACCATACCTTGCAGCTCGGGCCACGCGAAGAATCCCGCGGACAGCACATGTCCATTGACCATTTTATGCGCTCGCTGGCGGAAGCGCAGGGCAACCGCGCCATCGGCGTGATTCTCTCCGGTTCGGGGACCGATGGAACCTTAGGCATGGCGGAGATTCAGGCCCAGGGCGGTGTGACTTTCGCCCAGGATGAATCGTCTGCGAAATACGACGGCATGCCACGCAGCGCCATCGCGGCGGGCTACGTCGACTATGTTTTGCCGCCCAAAGGCATTGCCAAGGAGCTCGCGCGCATAGCACGGCATCCTTATGTGGCGCGGCCGGCGACTTCGGAAGTGACGGATTTGGCGACCTCCAACAACGCCGGCATGGCCACCATTTTTCAGCTCTTGCGGCGCTCCGCGGGCGTGGATTTTTCGCATTACCGGCAGACAACCATCCTGCGGCGGATTCAGCGGCGCATGGTGGTGCACAAGATCGACAAGCTGGAGGAATACGTCAAGTACATCCAGACGAATCAGGCGGAAATCAAAGCGTTGTATCAGGACATGCTGATCAACGTCACCAGCTTCTTCCGCAACCCGAAAGTGTTTGACGCCTTGAAGACCGATGTCTTTCCCACCATGGTGCAGAATCACGGGCCGGAAGCTACCATCCGCGTGTGGACGCCGGGCTGCGCTTCCGGTGAAGAGGCTTACTCCGTGGCGATCGCTCTGCTTGAATTCCTCGGCGACAAAGCACCACAGACACCCATTCAATTCTTCGGCACCGACGTCAGCGAGATCAGCATCGTCAAAGCGCGAGCCGGCCTTTATCCCGAAAATATCCAGGGAGACGTTTCCCCGGAGCGATTGCGGCGGTTTTTCACCAAGGTGGAGGGTGGCTATCGCATCAGTAAGGCCATTCGTGACATGTGCATCTTCGCGCAACACAATGTTCTAAGCGATCCACCTTTTTCACAGATGGACCTGATCTGCTGCCGAAACCTGCTCATCTATCTGGAGCCGGTCCTGCAAAACAAGATTATTTCTTTGTTTCACTATGCCACGCGGCCGAGAGGCTATCTCGTGCTCGGCACTTCGGAGGGAGTGGGATCGGCCACGAATCTCTTTACGACCGTCGACCGCACGCACAAGATTTTTCTGAAGAAGACCACCGCGGTGCGGCAGCCGGTGAGCTTTTCCCTGAATCAGCGGACGGAACCCGCGGAATATGGCGCTATGGGCATTCCGTCGAAGCCCCCCGAATCGGCCTGGAATTATCTGGAAGCGCAAAAGGAGTTTGACCGGCGCCTACTGAGCCAGTATTCCCCGGCAACCGTTTTTGTGAACGAGGATCTGGAAATCATTCACTCGCGCGGCAATGTGAATCGTTATCTGAAGCTGGCCCCCGGTCGCGCCAGCCTGAGCATCCTGAAGATGGCCCGCGAAGGATTGCTCCTGGACCTGCGCAACGCCATCGCGCGCGCGAAAAAGGAAAACGTGCCGGTCCGCAAGCAGAATGTGCCGATCAAGAATGGCAACGGGAACGGAAATGGCCATGAAGGATCGGCTCCCAAGGGCGCCGGGGTGAGGCTGGTACAGTTTGAGGTCGTTCCCATCAGCGTGGGCAATCTGAAGGAACTCTATTTCATGATCGTCTTTCGGGACGAAGATGCTAGGCGGCGCCGCCCGGCGGACAGCAAGCGCTCCCGCGTGGAACGCAATTCGGAGACCTCTTCCGCTAGGGTTGTGAAACTCGAAGAGGAACTCGCGGCAACCAAGGAGTATCTGCAATCGGTTATTGAAACCCGGGAAGCCACCAACGAGGAGTTGCAGTCGGCCAATGAAGAGATTCTCTCGAGCAACGAGGAGCTGCAAAGCACCAACGAGGAACTGGAGACCGCCAAGGAAGAGCTGCAATCCGCCAACGAAGAACTGACCACGGTGAACGACGAGTTGCGCAACCGCAACCTGGAAATCACCACGGTTAACAACGACCTCACCAACCTGCTCGCGAGCATTGACATTGCCGTGGTTATGGTTGGCAGCGACCTGACGATCCGGCGCTTCACGCCGGAGGCGCAAAAATTCCTCGGTTTGATCCCCGCCGACGTTGGCCGACCCTTGCTGAACATCAATCCGACCATCGAGATTCCGGATTTCCAATCGCATGTCGTGCACGTGATGTCCAACCTCCGGCCTGTGGAAAAAGAGCTGAGAGATCCTAAGGGAAGCCGCTTCCAGTTGCGAATCCTGCCGTGCCGCACGGTGGACAACAAGATTGACGGAGCGGTGATTACCATCATCGGGATCAATCCCGATGGCGCGCCGACTACGGCTTGATATTCCATTCGGAACCATCCGTTTTTAGTAGTTCCCATTACATCTGGATATCTATATGTTACCCGTTGATTGTCGACCGGGCGTTCCCAGCGTTGATTGAGAGCGCAAAGCGGAGTCAGGATATGTCGCTGGACCTGATGCCGCGCCTTCGCCTAAGGCAAACCGCGATGGAGGAAGCGATGGTGTTCCGTCGATTTTTTGCCAACGTCGCGGAAAACCGCGCAATCGAGTAACGAGTGCTTGCCGGTTTCAAATCGAAAGCTTGAAAGCCGAGCTAAGAAATCTTTCTCATACGGCCTGCGAGAGCGAGAACGTTTGCGAGTGGCAACACGATGCGTTTCGCTCGCGTACCTGCAAGAAGCCGAGCGATTCCTGATTGCGGCGGTTACCGAACCAAGTCGATCTCTACGGCTGAACGATGCCGTTGCGGACAGCGTACCGCACGAGGCTTGCGGTTTCGTGGATATCCAATTTTTGCATAAGGCGAGTGCGGTGCGATTCCGCGGTTTTCACCGTTATTCCCAGGAGCGTGGCGGTTTCTTTTGTTGATTTGCCTTCGGCAATCAATTGCAGCACCTGCCGCTCGCGAACGGTCAGGCGATCCCTGGGGATCGCGGACTTGGAACGATAGGCGTCGATCAAAGTGCGTGAGATTCCTGGACTCAGGTAGATTTGGCCTTTGGAAATGTTGTGAATGGCGTCGAGAAGGTCACCGGCTACCTGGCTCTTCAGAACGTAGCCGCTGACGCCGGCTTCCAGCGCTTTCAGGACGTATTGGTCTTCGTCATGCTGCGTGAGCAGGATGGTTTTTGTTTTGGGGAAAGTGCGGGCGACCTCGCGTGCGGCATCCAGCCCGTTCAGCGAAGGCATGGTTATATCCAAAACGGCGATATCCGGTTTGTGCGAATCCACTTCGCGCAGTGCCTGCAATCCGTCGGAAGCTTCGGCCAGCACCTGACAGCCTTCGCGCTCGAGCAGCGAGCGCAGCCCTTCGCGCACCAGCACGTGGTCATCCGCCAATACGATCCGTACTCGCATGCGTCACCTCCAGAGGAAATTCTGCTACCACTTTTGTGCCTTGGCCGGGAGAAGAATCGATCCGCAGGGTTCCGCCAACCGTCTGCAGCCGCTCGCGCATGGACGTAAGGCCCAAGCCGGACGGCTGGCCTTCGGACTTGCGGGCGCATACATCGAAGCCGGAGCCATTGTCTTCAATCGAGCAAATGACGGCGTTTCGCTGGTGGCGGACGGAAATCCCTATGCGCGTGGCCCGCGCGTGCTTTACGACATTCGTAAGCGATTCCTGAACCACGCGAAACAGGATGGTTTCCTGAAGAGCAGGGAAGCGCTGCTTTGTCGTGGTATCGATCTTGATGGAGAGGTTGCTGCGCGCCGAAATATGCGCCGCAAGCTCCTGGATCGCGGGCAGCCATCCAAGGTCATCGAGAATGGCGGGGCGGAGTTCGTGCGAAAACCGACGGAGCTGGTCCTCGACCTGCCGCAGCGCCTGATGGATACGTGTCAGCTTTTCCTGGTAGGGGCTGGGGATGTTTTTGCTGATCTCGGAGAGCTCCAGGTGCACGACCACCAGCAGCTGGCCCGCTTCGTCATGTATCGAGTAGGCCAGCTTCTTGATTTGTTCCTCGAGGGTTTCATTCATGCGGCGGAGAGCCTGCACCGCTTCCTGGAATCCGCGGTGAGTCATCTCGAAGGTGGACAAGGTTTCGTTGAGGAAATCGCCCGCGGCGTTGTGGCGCTCGCGAAACGTGAGGCGAAAATCGCGGCTTTCGAGGAGATCCAGGCAAACCCGTTGGTGAATCGCAAGCGTATCCAAAAGAGTTTTGCCTTCGCGAATGGCCTTGCGTCCTAATTCGTAGGCTTGCCCCAGGGTTACTTCGCAAGGTCCCTGAAGATGAGCAAGGAGCGCGGCGCGATAGCTGTGCTCAAAACCGGCGGCGGGCTTCCTCCTTTTCACCAGCGTCTTCATATTGCCTTCCCGGAAAATCGGGCTACCAAGACCAGCGCGTCATCGTTGCCGCTGCAGTATTGGCGGAGAATTCTGTCAGCTGCCTTCTTTGGCGCCTCCAGGGGAGATAACCTCTCGACAAAAGGGCCGCGAATGCCATCGGTGGCGAAGACCAGCGTATCGCCGGCGGCGACGGGGAGTAAGGTAGGCTGCAGGACGGGGAGTTGAATGCCCACGATACCCGCGCGAAGAAGAAGAGATTGTTGGTAGGCGCGCTCGCGAGAGTGACGGCGAACCAGGAATCCCTGGACGTTTCCGATGCCTAGCCAGGTCATAAGGCTGCGCTTCAGGTCGACCGAAGCGAGGCTCAGAGCGACCCCGCGGGTTCCGCGAAGATGGTCGTGGCACGAATAAACGAGGGAATGCGCCGGATCATGGTTGCGATTAGCAAGCGCCGAGGTGGCCAGTTTCGCCGCCGCGGCCGCTTCCCGTCCGTGGCCGAGGCCGTCGACCACGGCGAGCAGGACGTCGCGGCCCCTATTCCAGACTACGTGATCATCGCCGCACTCTTCCTGCCCCGGCAGGGTGAACCGCGCCACACCATATTCGAGGGCGGATGGATTCAGGATTTCCATTTTTTTGTCGCCACAATGGTTCCTTTGCCGTCTGTAGAGTGGATTTCGAATTCGTCCATCAATCGTCGCACGCCCGGAAGGCCCAATCCCAGGCTTCCGGAGGTGGAAAAGCCGTCGCGCATGGCCTGGGCAATGTCGAGTATGCCTGGCCCCTCGTCGGCAGCAACCACCTGGATTCCCTTGCGGGATGAGGAGTTCAGTACGCGTAGAGTGATCACTCCTGTGCCGGCGTAGGACACGATATTGCGAGCCAACTCGGATATGGCGGTGGCAATCAGCGTGGCATCCCCCTGAGAGAACCCTAACTCCACAGCGAGGGTACGGCCCTTCTGACGGGCCAGGACGATATCCTGGTCCGAACGGATGGCCACGGGGATGTCTTGGGCTGCCCGCATGAGGCTTCAAGCGATATTCTCAAATCGGTTATTGAGATACGCGAGGCCTTCTTCGAGGTCGAGAGCCGTGGCCACCCCTTCGAGGGTTAAGCCGAGCTGCACCATGGCGAAGGCCACTTCGGGCTGGATACCCACTATAACAGTTTCCGCCCCGCGCAGACGGATCATGTGGGCAATCTCCCGCAAGGTCCGCGAGGCAAAAGAATCCATAACGTCCATGGCGGTCACGTCGACGATCACACCGCGCGAACGCAAGCGCACAACCTGCTCGATCAAATGGCTCCGCAATTGTTTGAGGTCCGCATCGGAAAGAGCGGCTTGAAACGTGGCGATCAGGACGGCCCCTTGCTTGAGAACCGGAACTTCCATGCGCGCCTTTCTTCTCCGGCTACGCCTGCTCCGGGAGTCCTACGACCTTGTAGCCCAGGAGACGCTCGGCCTGCTCAATGCCACCTTGCAAATCTCCGACGGTGTTCATTTTTCCGAGATCCACACCGATGGTGACCAGAGTCTGGGCGATTTCCGGGGAAAGGCCGGTGACAATTACGGTAGCTCCGAGGAGGCGCGAAGCTTCGACGGTCTGGACCAGGTGGTTGGCTACAGTGACGTCCATGGCGGCCACGCCGGTGATGTCAATGACGACGACCTTGGCGCGGTTGGTGCGGATTCCCCGCAGGAGCTGCTCGGTGAGCTGCCGCGCACGCTGCGGGTCGATGACGCCGATGATCGGCAGAATCAGCAGGCGTTCGCGAACCTGCAACACCGGAGTGGACAGTTCGCGGATGGCTTCCTGCTGCTGGCGGATGACGCGTTCGCGTTCCTGCACGAAGCCGACGGCCACGGTATTGGCGATGCGATTGGCGGCCGGTTCGTAGGCGTCGAGAATGCGGTTGAGTTTCATGAAGTCAGACTGGTATTTAGCGAAGAGGGAACGCGCCAGGACGTCGCGCAACAAGAGCACGATGCCGACGACTTCATGGGTTTCGACGCCGCGGGGAATGATGCGTTCGGAAAGGTTGCGAGCGTAGGCCTGCAAGGCTTCGAAGGTTCCGGTTTCCAGGGCTTCCACGTAGCTGTCGTAGACGGAGGTTGCTTCGGCGAAGATTTCGTCATTGGACATGGCGGTCAACAGGCGGGTCTCGGAAATGCGGCCGGTCCACTCCTCGCGAAGTTGTGTGCGGTTTTGGCGAAGGTGAGAGACGAGTTCGCGAAGAAGCTCGGAGGCACCTTCGCTGCGTACGAGTTCCGAATCCTGCGGCGCTCCCATTTCCAGATCCCTGGAAACAACATCACGTCTGAGCATCTTTCTCTCCTTGGTCCCAATGCGGCAGGAACAACTGGCCACAGGCTGAGTTTTCCCCGGAGAGGGAGGAATAGCACGGCGGGCAGGAAGCGGAAATCAGGGAAAATACCGACAAGACCCTCAGGTAAACACCTGAGTCCGGCGAATACGTCATTCCCCTCGACGGTCCCCCTTTTTGCTCGGATTTTCCTCCGGTAAATTCCAGTAGCCAACTACCGCAATCGCCGGATTGTTGCAAAAGCGACTCCATGAAAGCATGAAAAAGGAAGAGTCGATCTGCCGTACAACCTCCGGGGGTGAATCGATGAGTGCGCCAGAAATGCGACCAGAGCAAAAGGAACAAGGAAGCCACGACGGCGACGTAGACCTGCGCTCGAGGCGCGGGCCGAATCGCCAAGTCCTCGAGTTCGTAAGAAAAAATGGAGACACAGAGAGTTTAGAAGAGGCTCTCAGTGCGGCTTTGCAAGCCGCGGACGCCGAGTTCGGCGGAATTTTGCGAGAGGTGGATCAAATTCTTCAGCTGCTCAAGTCGCCCGACCCGGGCAAGCTGGCTCTGCGAGTAGCAGAGCATCCCGCGGTATGGTGCGCCATGAAGCAAGCTATCCTGGATCGTGAATTGCGCCGGTTGGCCCTCACCGACGACCTGACATGCCTTTTCAACCGGCGAGGCTTTTTTGCAGCCGCGACGCAACAACTCAAACGCGCGATTCGCAAGTCCGAGCGTTTGTTGCTCTTCTTTTGCGACGTGGACGGTCTGAAGCAGGTCAACGACACATTTGGCCACGAGGAGGGGGACCTAGCTTTGATTCGCGTGGCCGATGCGCTGGAAAAGTCCTTTCGAAGTTCGGATATCGTGGCGCGGCTCGGCGGGGACGAATTTGTGGTTTTAGCCCTGGAAACCAGCGA
>DATFSI010000223.1:0-11250 GCA_035262705.1 Candidatus Acidiferrum sp.
CAACAAGATTTGCGACTGTCTCCGCTGTGATTTTCTGCCGGAGTGCTTCATGGCTCTGACGGCCATCCGCGAACGACGACGCACGCTGCGTTACCGCAACTTGTTGGTGCGTCAGATGGTGCAGATGAAAATCAAGATCAGCACGCTGCTGATGGAAGCGGGGATCAGCTACAACCAGTCGAAGCTGCGCAAGGCCGACTACTTCCGCGAACTAGTCACAACCTATTTGCCAAATTAAACGATATATCCTCGGTCCGCTAAACATCTCCCCTACTGTCCATTTTGACAGTTAGCCTATGTCGCACAGCCGCCTAGATTCATCATCGAGGGTCGGTCATCGGAGGGCGGGACCGAGGAGCGGAACATGTGCTTCCAGGTTTCACGATGACCGACCCCACGCCACTCTCAACTCCGACCTCTGACATGGTGGAAGAAGAAGACTCAATGCAATGTGGGCCGACCCCCACCCCGAAAGGCTGCAAACTCTGTCACACTGACCATCAAGCAAAGTTCCTGGGCAAAATTGCTATCCATCCGCTTGAGAGTCTAGATGACTCCGCGAAGCCCATGGTGTGGGTCTTCACGAAGGTAAGTATTTGCCTCGATTGCGGACACGCAGAAATCCGCTTCTCTGAATCACGTGGCATTACATTCCAATGACAGCAAAGCGAACGCCAGAGGCGAGACAGGACGCCTTAACTCTGGTAACACGCTTACCGGACCCCTTCTGAGCCGCCCTGGGGTCCGATCCAAAGCCCCAAAATCCTAGGGCGCGCCATTTCTTTGTGCAAACATTTAGAATTCCCAATGATTAGGAAAACGTCCGTCTGTCCCCAGACGTTCCGTCAGCATCATATTGAACCTGGACTGTTGCGGAAAATTCGTTTTGCAAGATCCGGTCCGACTAGTTGATCGCTGTGTGGTATTCCATCAAAGCTGGTTTCGGGCATTTGAGCACGGCCGTGCAAAAACATTCCGGAGGTTAATAATTGTGATGATGGATGTAGTGCAGAATTAGGGAGGGCGCACGAGGGATAAGGCCGTCGCCCGGCACTAAGATGTCTGAAGAACCAGACTGAAAACTCTACCGCGGAACCGAAACATTGGCTGTGAACGAAACCCTTGCGTCAAGCTACACCAGCCGAGATTACATTTTTGGTATCCGCAGGAGTACCAGAGTGGCCCTTCCGCGAGGGTCACGAGCCGCTCGAAAAACAAGCTGGAGACATCTCCCCGAGGGTAGGGATGCCCAAAACACAGATACTCGACAATTTGGCAAATATACGAGAGCGCGGAACTCGTGACATCCGCAATTCACCGCCCGAACGGAAATTCCAGCAACACCTAAAGCGATCACACTCTGAGTCCCAACAGGACAGCCTTCATGTAAGGTACAACTGCGTGCCGAGCGTCAGGGCGCATGGTGGGATAAGGATCAGCGGCTACATGTCCTCAGTTCCGCGGCGTCCTTCGCATTGCCAACCACAACTTAGTCTCTCCCGAGTTATTCTGAATTAGTGATGCGAAGATTCTTTTGTTCGATTTGCTTGCTTTTCTTCTTGTGTTTGAGCCTTTTTACGGCCGGGCAGGAAAGGGCGCGACGTCCCGGCGGGCCGACCGCTTCATCTCCGGCCATTGTGATCGGATTCGTCGGCGGATTCGTGCGGCACGATGACCTGGTCCACAGCCCCGTACAACTAGCCGCGCGCCTCCGTGAAGATTATCCGACGGGGGTCTACGTGGAGGTGTTTGAGAATCGCCGCCGGGAAGACGCTCGCCAAAAAATCCTGCGGCTTCTGGATGCGAACCAGGATGGGACGCTCGCCGCCGAGGAGAAGCAGCACGCCCGCATCATTATTTACGGGATCAGCTGGGGCGCCTCGGAGAGTATTGAGCTGGCGAGGGAACTGGGGAAGGACGGCATCCCCGTACTCCTCACTGTTCAGGTAGACAGCATTGCAAAGTCTCATCAGAACGATGCCCTGATTCCGGCCAATGTGGCCGAGGCTGCCAATTTTTATCAACCGAGTGGGCTGCTGCACGGTCGACCGGAGATTCGCGGCGCGAATCCGGCGCACACGCGAATTCTCGGAAACTTCCGATTCAGTTATGAGGCGAATCCGATTTCCTGCGCGGAATATCCCTGGTACGACCGCGTGCTGGTGAAATCGCACACAGAAATCGAATGCGATCCGGCAGTCTGGAAGCAGGTGGATTCTCTCATTCGTTCGAAGTTGCCAAAGAAAGACTGAGCAGCGCAGTGCGAGCGTGAGGAATACGTCAGTCGAGGGTCGAATCGTAAACCGGGACTGGTGTCGTAACCTTAGAGTCAGTACGGCTTTCTTCCAGGACTTATCTCCGTCGCGAATCGGCGGAAGGAAGACTCGCCATCAAAATTGCGCTCTTGTGGCGAGCAGCCTGCAGGATCGCCCAGTCCCGCCTGAATTCCGCCATGGTTTCGCGACGATGCTTCGGGCTTTTCAAGACATCCTGTGCGCGCGCAAGAGCCAATTCGTAGGCCAGATTTGCGTCGGACTCCGCGGCTAGAAGGTTGCTGGCGCTCACGCCCACTCTGAGGGTTTCGGCATTCAATGGAATGTCCATCCATAGTGCCCCGTTGGCATCAGTTGTGGGCGTGCCCTTGGCGTCGAGGCGTTTGAAGTAGCGATGCAAATCCTTGCGATCCGGAATGGTCTGCTCACGGACATTCTCATCCATGATCGCTTCCAGGGCAATTTTATATTCTTTCCATTCCTTTGAAGTTCCGACAATGCGGACACGTTTTTCGTTTTGGATGGTCGCCAACTGTGTTGCTCGCGTATCTTGTTCCTGAAACTTTGCGAACTGAATCTGAGAATTGGCCTGGAACGGTTCGAGGGACGCGTGTTGTTCGAAGGTGTGCTGCGGGCTGAATCGTCCGGTCAGCAAGTATGACGCGGCCACGAAGGGCAATTCGTGACTTCCGAAAATAAGCATGGGCACGATCAGCTTGGAGCGGTACAACTGTTCAGTTCCGGCCCGGCACTCATGGCTGCGCTTGATGGTTCCCGGCACTTGAGCGAAGTGAAGAACACGGAAATGGTCCTCCGGACGGCGCTCGGCATAATGCGTGAAAGTGCGCGCTACGGCTTTCGGGCTGGTCATTCCAAAATCGTTCAGGTAGTCCGTATGCGTGGCGCCTGGAAAGTAGGTATTGATGACGCGCTCAGTGAAGTTGGCGCAATTGCGGGTGATTCCATTGAAATGGTTTTTGTTGGGCTGCGTGTTGAACTCGGCAATCAGCTGGAGGTCCTGTTCAGGCGTGGTGTCCATGACAAACATGTACACGCTGCGAAGCAAGGTGGCACCGACCATTTCCCGCCATTCGGATTTGTCGCTATTGATGCACGACCGCCCCTTACAATAGGCAGCCAGGTATCTGTCGCGGTAGCGGTTTTCAAGAACGCGTTTGATTTTGTAGGTGCCGAAGACGGGGCGGTTCCGCGGATCTTCCACGCCGTACAGATAAATATTTAGGGGAACGATGTTCCACTCCGGCGATTCGTCCTCGCCGATGTTGATGTAGTTGCTCATCACGGAGCCCGGCTCATCCGGACGGCACATTCTGAGCTTCAGCGGCGTTTCCGGGCAGATGCGCGAAAAATATACGGCCGTGTGCCCTGTGCCGGTAATCCTGTCCAAGCTCGTGTCCATCGATTCGTTGAGGACGACGCCCACATCAGCGTAGGCTCTTGGAGAGACCAGGCACACCAGGAGGACGGCGAGAATTGGAGGGAGCAGAATAGTGGAGAGCGCTCGTCTGATCAAGAACTCCTCCCGAGCCGGCTCTAGATTAGGAACACAAAACCGGCAAACAAGTTCCGTCGGCGGAAGCGGAACTCCTTCTGGCGTCCGATGAAGCGGGCGCCACGCACCGCCAAATGAGGCGCGTGACGCCGGTTCGGTCCCGTCAAGGCGCAAAGGAGCGCTGAACGGTCAGCCCTTCACTGGTATCGTGACGGGTTCAGAGAGTTTGAAGGTGAGCAGAGTTTCCGGGCGAAGATGGATGTCCTTCTTTCCGGTTAGAAGAGCAACGGTCGTTCCAGCTCCCGCTCCAATGGGCCCGCCGATCAGCGCGCCTTTGCCGCCGCCAGCCAGCGCCCCGATGAGAGCTCCGCCGCCAGCTCCGCCACCGATCCAGGCCCAGTTGCGTTTTTTATGGTCGCCGCCGGATCTCCACTTGGAAGAGGTGTGCACGCCATAATTCTCTCCGCCAACGGCCACGGATTCGAGAGCAAGTTGCAGATGAGCACGTCCCATCAATCTGCCCGAGGGTCGCGCATCAACCACTAGGCCTTCCGCACTGGCTCCTTGAGGGATGACCGTTTTCCCATCAACAATGACGGGTTCGGATACGGTAGCCTCAAAGTGATCGCCTGGTCTGCTCTGGTTGCTAGTCAGGGCCTGATTCAGGGTCACGTGGATCGCCGTGGATTCCGGGATAACCATGGGTTCCGCACGGTTCGGCAAATTGGCCGCAGCAATCCCCAATGCAACGGCGAGCAGGACTGCACCTCCGGCCAACAAATAGTGCCGTCTAGTTAGGATCATAGATACCTCCGCTGGGGATAAGACGCAGACTGCTTTCCTTGAAATGCCGATTTAAGTTGAACGAAACACGAGAGATGCATTCTTGGAGGGGTAAGGCGGAAGGGAATTATTGCCGCAGGAGGGAATTTATGTGGGTCTAGAAGTACTGATACTGATACCGCTCAAGCTCGCTATACACCTCCTTACGGGTCCTTCACACCTCCGCGAGGGACAGGCCACGCACACCAGCGGTGTGCGCTCTCCATTTTTGAAGGAAGTTCTTGCGCATGCTGATCTTGTAGTGCGGAATCTGTTCCGGAACAATCTGTTCGTCCTGAACGAAAGCGGTTTTGGGCTCAGCTCGATCCCCGGAGCTTCGTGTCAAATCGATGCGCTTTTTCCCCGTCCGCAGGTAGCAGTGGGCTTCGGGCAGGTAAGTTAAGCCATATCGTCGCAACGCGTACCCGGCTCTCGGCGCGTTGCGCTCCGTCATTCTCATAAATCCCAGGCACAAACGATACATTCCATCCCTGCTCTATAGCTAACCGGCGAAGAAGCGCATGTTTCGTGCTGCAGGGTCCCCTGTTTTTCGAAGAGACTGGGCCGCCGGGCTGCAACGGATGAGGATCGAGAGCCTCCCACGAGCCCATGATCAATTGTTCCCGAATGTTCGCCAACTCAAAAATCCATTACTGTGCAGCAGACTTCCCTAGAGATGGCACGGAAAGGCACCCCAACTATTCAACGATAAGCTGGCTCTTCATGCCGCGGTGGCCCAGACCGCAAAGGTGGCAACACTTGAAAGAATAAGTGCCAGGGGTTTGCGCCACGAATTCCATGACCGTGGTCTTCCCCTTACCCAATTCCCAACAGTCTTCCGGAGAAGTGAAAATCAGGCCGGCATTGCTGCCGGGTGTCGAGCCATCGGGAACCGGCGAGATCTTGAAACCGTGATCATGATCCAGAGCGGTGATCTTCAGCAGAACCTTGGTTCCGGCTTTGACGTGAACCGGCGACGGCGAATACTCGTATTTCTTGGCGTTCAGTTCAATGACTTGGACCTGCTGTTCCTGGGCCGCGGCTGAGCTTGGTCGCCAGACCGGCAGCAAACCGGCCAGTGTAAGCGCACAAGATATGGACAACTTCCCAATTTTCATGATTGAGTCTCCTGCCTAAAATTTGTGCGCGGATGAAAAAGATGTACCAGTGATAAAGACTCAAATCCAGCAGCATTTATTCCTGAAAAGAAAATCGCACCCCGCAAATCTCGGCTTGATGGTACAGTTGGCGCGGTTGCCTGGAAAGGAAATCATGCGATTTACAAAAGTGTTGTTGGCGTGTGCGCTGTTGGCGGCGGGCTCGGCGAAGGCCGGGGAAGTAAAGAGCGGCGAGGCCCTGTTAAAGGCCATGCACGACCGCTACACCGGGTCATGGTACTCGACGGTGACGTTTACGCAAAAAAGCACCACCTACAATCCGGACGGAACCACCAAGGTGGAGACGTGGTACGAGGCGGCACAGTTGCCCGGAAAGCTCCGCATTGACATCGGCACCCCAAGCGACGGCAATGGCTACTTGCTGGTTGACGGTAATGTAAGCTTCTTCCAAAAAGGAGAGCTCAAAGCCGCACGCAAGCAGCAGAACATGCTGCTGGTGCTGGGATTCGATGTTTACGCGCAGTCACCGGAGGCCACGCTGGCCATCGCCAAGGAGGAAGGCTTTGACGCCGCGAAATTCCACGAGGATACCTGGGAAGGAAAGCCTGTCTACGTTTTTGGCGCGGCAAAAGGGGATTTGAAATCCAAGCAATTCTGGATTGAAAAAGACCGCCTGCTCTTTGTGCGCTTGGTCGAGCCCAATCCGGCCGATGCCAACAAAACGCAGGACATTCGTTTCGCGGATTACCGGCCGCTCGGAAAAGGCTGGATTGCCGCTTTGGTGGAAGTCTATGATGACGGAAAAAAGGTGTTCAGCGAGGAATACACGGAAATTGCCAAGGACGTGATGTTGGATCCCGCCGTCTTTGACGCCAAGCAATACACCACCACGCACTGGGAAAAGCCCTGAGCGAAGGCGCACTCAGGATTTCTTGCGCAGATACACTCCGCGAAACACCACAGACCAGGTGGAGCCGCTGTCAGTGGATTTTTCCCAGGTTTGTTCCACCTGGTCTGCATTGATGCGGATCACCTTGAGGCGATTGAGGATCGCGGCGCCGGTTTCGCTGCGGCTGGGCCCGGTGAACTCGGCCGCGCCGGCCGAAACCTTCCCTTCGAACACATGCACGCGGCCCTCGTTGTCGGCGAATAGTCCGTGCCAGCTTTTGTCGTCGGCGCTATAGGCAAACATGTTTTTGCCAGTGTGGCCTCTGCCGCCATCCCAGCTTTCCACCACCAGGCACTGGTCAAGCTCTAGGAAGACTTTGCTGGCGCTGGTCTTCGTGCCGCCGGGAGCCGAAACCGCCCAGTCCCCCATCCAGAAGTCGAGCTGGCGGCTTTGCGCGCTTGCTGAACACGGCGGATGGTCCGGTGCGGCCGTGGCTGAACCCACGGCGATCAAGTTGATAGATACCATCAGGGCCGAGCTGAACAAAACATTCTTGAATGATTCAATTTTCTTCATGGTCGATCCTTTCCCGAATTGACGGACGAATTGGAGCGCGCGGCCGGACGCCGCGCGCGAAAAAGGAAGGCCCGCGAATCTTTCGCAATTTCCAAAACCTCAAACCCTGCAGCTTCCAGGCGTTTGCCGAAGGTGTCCGGACTGACCGGGACGAGCGTGTCCCCAATATGGATCACCCGCATAAACAGGTTCTGAAGGCTGTCGCTTCCCACAAAGAACCCTCCGGGCTGAAGCACGCGGCACACTTCGCGGAGCAGTTTGTCCTGCAGTTCGGGTGAGGGAACGTGATGAAGCATCGTGAAGCTGACGCCAGCGGTGAACTGGGCGTCCGCAAAGGGCATGGTCGTCGCATCCCCGGTAAGCACGTTCACGTTGGTTCCGCGCAGACGTGAGCGGAGCGATTCTGCCAAACGAGGGTCGATTTCGATGGCCGTCAGGCGCTTTACGCCGATGCGCAAAACATCTGTGGTAAGGCCCGGGCCCGGCCCAATCTCCAGAACATTTGGTCCGAGATCGCTGTCCGCCAGAACTTGAGAGACTCTTTGCGTGATGGTCTTCTTCCAGCAGGCGGAGCGGCACAAGTAGAGGTGCAGCAGGTTCATCGATCCCATTCCAGGGAGACTCTGACCGGCACACTTTTGCACATTGCGCATGATGCGCGCTTTCGCTATTGTGACAATAAATGTCGCAAAAGCGACAAACCGCAATTTTTGACCGCGTGCGGGGCAATGCCTTCGAGATCGTCACCCTGACGCAGGACTACCCGCGCGGGCGCGTGGTGCCCCTGCATTTTCACGATCGCGACCAACTGGTCTACGCTTCGCGCGGAGTGATGACCGTGCGCACCGCGATGGGAACCTGGGTCGTTCCCACGCACCGCGCGGTGTGGATTCCCGCGAAAGTAGAGCACACCATTACGATGTCCGGGCCGGTGGCGATGCGCACGTTGTATTTCAAACCGCGGCTCGCCAAGGGGTTGCCGTGTGATTGTTGCGTGGTGAACGTTTCGCCGCTGCTGAAAGAACTCATCCTTCATGCCTGCGTTTTCCGCGGCTTAAAGAAAAAAGTACCCGGGGAACGCCACCTGATGGAGATCATCTTTGACCAATTGCGCGAAATCCAAGTAGTTCCGTTGCAGCTTCCACAGCCCGACGAGCCAAGGGCACTGCATCTTGCTGAGCTACTGATGGCCGATCCCGGCGACCGCCGGCCACTGCGGGAGATTTGCAGAAAGGCCGGTGCAAGCAAAAGGACTTTGGAAAGAGTTTTTCAGAAAGACGTGGGAATGACGCTGGGCAATTGGCGGCAACAGTTGCTGCTGATGCGGGCCATGCGCGTTTTGGCGGAAGGCGGCAAGGTGACGCACGCCGCTTTGGAGGCGGGCTATAGCACGCCGAGCGCATTCATTTCGATGTTCAAAAAGGCGCTGGGCACAACGCCGGCGGCATACTTTGCGGCCGGAACGAATTCTAGTCTTCGTTCAGCGTTCCGCTGAGGGTGGGCCGCTGCAGCCAGCGGGTCTTCTCGCAATAAGAATAAAGCTCATCGCGGAATTTGGGATGCGCGATTTCGATGAGCGCCTCGGCGCGCTGGCGGATGTTGCGGCCGTGCAGATAGGCAACGCCATATTCGGTGACCACATAGTGCACCGAGCCGCGCGACGTGACCACGCCTGCGCCCGGATCGAGCATGGGAACAATGCGCGAGACGGAGCCCCCCTTGGCCGTGGATGGGATGGCGATGACCGGTTTGCCGCCCTTGCATCGGGAAGCGCCTCGGATAAAGTCCACCTGGCCGCCTATCCCGCTGTAAAAATAGGTGCCGATAGAATCGGCGCAGACCTGCCCGGTGATGTCCACCTGCAAAGCGGAATTGATGGCCACCATCTTGTGATTCTCGGATATCACGTAGGGATCATTGGTATAGGCGTTGGGATGGAATTCGAACTCCGGATTCTCGTTGACGAACCCGAATAGCTTTTTCGTGCCCAATATGAAGCCGACAACAATCTTTCCGCGGTGAATGGTCTTGCAACTGCCGTTGATGACCCCGGATTCGACGAGCGGAATCACGCTGTCACTGAGCATTTCCGTGTGGATGCCGAGATTTTTGTGACCGGTGAGCTCCAGCAGCACGGCGTCTGGAATCCCGCCGATGCCCAGTTGCAGGGTCGCGCCGTCGTCGATTAAGGACGCGACATGCTTGCCGATGCCGTGATGCACGTCGGTGATTTCGACGAGCTTTAACTCGCAGAGCGGACGCGAACCTTCCACAATGGCATCCAGATCGCGCACGTGAATAAAGCTGTCGCCATAGGTTCGCGGCATCTGGTTGTTTACCTGGGCCACTACAAACTTCGCCTGGCGCGCGGCGGTGAGGGTAGTGTCCACGCCCACGCCAAAACTGCAAAAACCGTGGCTGTCCGGCGGCGAGACTTGTACCAGGGCTACGTCAATCGGCATCTGGCTAGACTCGAACAGATTTTCAATCTGGCTGAGAAAAACGGGCGTATAGTCCGCGCGTCCTTCGTTCACTGCCTGGCGCACGTTGCCGCCGATGAACATGGCGTTATGCCGGAAGTGCCCTTCCATTTGTGGAGAGATATAATCCGCGCATCCCATGGTCAGAAGGTGGACGATTTCCACGTTGCGCACAAAAGGCCCGCGAGCCATAAGTGCCTCGACCAATGCTTCCGGTTCGGCGCAACCCGGGTGAATGTACACCCGCATGTTGGACTGGATGCATTGCATGGCATCTCTGGGACTCTTCAACTTGCGGCGGTACTCTTCTTGCCAGCTCATGGAGACTCCGTTATCGCTAGTGATGGACAGTTTTCCGAAGCCCTACGGAGCAATCCGGATGCCAGTAAGGATCGCGCCGCGCGGCCGCATTCGCTTACATTTGTGTTGGTTAGTTCCACCCTTGTGACACCGTCACATTCCATTGTGACCTTTAACCCAATTTGCACCGCCTGCCTGCGCACTCCGGCGCAGCCACCCGACTTGCTACTACATAGCTGGTATATAGTAGTTAGCAGTTTCCGGCACGTCATCCAACCGGAACCCTTTTCCGCCGGGAACATCAGATTGGCTTTTACGGCCCTCGTTCCAGCCAAGCGTGTATCGTAGAAGAGATTAGTTGCGGCGGCCCATGAGCAAATTGCGCATTCTTGTATCTCTCACTACCAACGACAACGACTACCAAGTCGAGCAGGCACATTCTGCCGAACAAGCAGCGCAGAAGCACGGCGTTTACTTGCAACTGATTTATGCAGACAACGACGCCATCAATCAGAGTACGCAAATCCTTAAAGCCATTCAGGCTCCCGACGAAGCCGACCGGCCCGACGCCATCGTGTTCGAGCCCGTGGGAGGGACCGCGTTGCCGCAGGTGGCACGCGCGGCGGTGAACGAAGGAATCGCCTGGGTGGTGCTGAATCGCGAAGCGACGTACGTTCCGGAGCTTCGCCAGTTGGGCAAGGCGCCGGTGTTCGTCGTCACCGTGGATCACGTGGAGTTGGGACGCACGCAGGCGCGGCAATGCGCTGCCCTGGTTCCCACCGGCGGAACCGTGCTCTACATTCAGGGGCCATCGGAAAATTCCGCGGCCAAGGATCGCCTGAAAGGCATGCTGGAAGTGAAGCCAGCTAACCTGCACCTGATTTCGTTGAAAGGGCAATGGACCGAAGAGAGTTCGCAGCGGGCGGTGCGCTCTTGGCTGAAGCTCACCACCACGAAAAAAACAATAATCGATCTAGTGGCCGCGCAGGACGATTCCATGGCCGTGGGAGCGCGTAAGGCCTTTCAGGAAATTGCCAGTGAAATCGAGCGCGAGCGTTTTCTGAGCGTTCCTTTCCTCGGGATTGACGGCCTGCCGAAGACCGGCCAGGCCTGGGTGCGCAGCGGGCTGCTCCGCGCGACGATTTACAGCCAGCCGAACACCGGGCAAGCCATTGACCTGCTCGTGGACGCGCTGCAAAACAAAAAGACGCCGCCCGAACGCGCGGTGACTCCGGGAGTTTCCATTCCCGCGCTGGAAGCGCTCCGCGGGTCGAAGTAA
>DATFSI010000224.1:0-18391 GCA_035262705.1 Candidatus Acidiferrum sp.
CCCCTGCTGCCGCAAGGGCGATTTCCTGCTTCCCGGTAGCTTTCACGGCCCTCCGGTTATAGCACATCCCCTAGGGCCGGGAAAGTCCAGCCCTTTGGATGCCCCGGCCGAGGTAGAAGAAACGTTGAAAGCGCGTTCCGCGTCTAATATGATGAGGCCGCGGTTTACTGACCTCATCGGGATACATACCATGCGGCGTTCTTTTGTCATTCTCTCCTTGGCGTTCCTACTTCCCAGCATAGGGCAGGCCCAGCACCCTGGTGGCACGGCCGCCTCCGGTGTCCATGTCTCGGCCGCACCAGCACCCATGGTGGCTCCGCATATCGTGCCTTCGGTTCGCCCGGCTGTTTCTGCTCCTCGGCCGGTCGGGCAGCCGGGACGTGTGAGCCCGCGTCTGCCGGCCGCACCAAGGACCACCCATCCTGCCGGCTGGAATACGGGAGCGCACCGGCGGACGACGCATGGGCCCCGCGAATTCCGCAACAACAATCTGGTTTGTAATGGTTTCCCGGTTCCCGGGCTGGGGTTCGACTTCCCGCACTTCTTCGCGACCCACCCCAACTTCCAAGGGAACTGCTTCGGCTTAGGCTCCGGCTTTATCGTGCCTTTCCTTGATGGTGGTTTCTACTTGCCGTCGGTTGTGCCGGGTGAGCAACCCGCCTCGCAAGCCGAGCCGGAAGGCGAAGCCGAGGCCGACCGGCAGCCGCCCGCCGGGGAGCCTGCGACTCGTGAAACTTTCACTCCCCGGGATAAGACCTTGCCTGTGCCCGCGCAACAGGAATACGTCTTTGTGAAGCGCGATGGAACGCTTATTTTTGCGGTGGCTTATTCGTGGATTAACGACCGTCTGCAATACGTCACCCAGGAAGGCATTCGGCGCACAATCCCGCGTGATACCCTGGACCTCGCCGCCACACAGCAGTTCAATGATCAGCGCGGCGTCCCCATCCAACTCCCCGCCTGAAAGTCTTTGATTGACGGATCCGAATTCCAGGTAGCGCTGACTTTTATGCCAGCGTCGGCCGGCTCTTGCCGTGGCTTCTCGGGTAAATCACGGCGACCCAGGTGGTTCAAGTAGGCTTCCGCAGGGGTTCCGGCATCACGTAGCCGGAGGACGCGGGCAAACCCGCCCGTTCCAGTTGCACCGTGCTGTGCTCGATCTGAAATTCATCGGCAAGTTTCTTGCGGATGGCCTCGAGGATTTTTTCGCACTCGTCCATGTGCATGTCCGGGATCCGCGCGTGGCAGCTCAGCGCATTGTGCGAACCGCCCAGCGACCAGATGTGGATGTCGTGAACTTCCTGCACTTGGTCAATCGAGAGAATCGCGCGGGCGACCTCTTCGATGCCTGCCGATTTCGGACGCCCTTCGAGCAGGATATGCGCCGAGTCGCGCAAAATGCCGATGGAAGAATAGAGCACCAGGATGCCGATGGCCAGGCCGAGCAGCGGGTCAATCCAATGCGCGTGCGTGTAGCCGATTATCAGAGCGCCCACGATAATCGCTATATTCGAAAGGGCGTCCCCGAAATTGTGAACCAGGATAGCGCGCAAATTCAGGTCGGAGTGGCCCCGGACCAGCGCCAGAGTAATGCCCCCGTTGACCACCAGAGCGGCAATCGAGGTCCAGATCATCCAGCTTTCCACAACTTCCACGGGCGTTCGCAAACGGTCGATAGCCTCGTAACCCAGCCACAGCGCCAGCAATACCAGCAAAATGGCGTTGGTGAAAGCCGCCAAGGTGCCCGCGCGGTGGTATCCGAAGGTTTTTTCCGAATCGGCCGGACGCTCCGCCCAGCGCATGGCCAGCCAGGAGATACCCAGGGCAGGCACGTCGCTCAGGTTGTGGACCGCGTCGTTCAGCAGCGCCACGGAATGGCCCAGGATTCCACCAAAAACCTCGGCCACAACCAGACCCAGGGTAGCCGCCATGGCCCAGGCGAGCACGGAAGGTCGCATCGCGGGGTGGGCATGATCATGCCCGTGATGGTGGCCATGGGTGTGTTCGTGGGAGTGGCCGTCCCGGTAGTCGTGGGAATGAGTGTGCATCGCCGCCCAACCTTATTCTACGAGCTTCCCCCTCCGCAAGCACCTTGAAGCCACAAGCGGATATTGGAAACTATGACAACACTCAGTCGCGAACTCGTTGACGCTCTTGGTCTTGACTGCCACTATCAGAAAAGGGGCGGAAAGTAGGCCAGTTTTTCTCGATTCTGGAGTAGACTGCCCACACCTCCGGTCAGATGAGCAACCCGATCGCGAAACTCAGTTTCTGGGGCGTCCGGGGCTCGACGCCGACCGTCGATCCCGCCACGTGGCGCTATGGCGGAAACACGCCTTGTTTGGAACTCGTGGCTCCCGACTCCACCAGGTTCATTCTCGATTGCGGAACTGGACTTCGCGTATTGGGCAACCGCTGGGGCGCCGACGGCGCAGGTGCTCCACCCGAGACGCACATTTTCGTCACCCACTATCACTGGGATCATATCCAGGGGCTGCCCTTTTTCGCGCCGCTCTACGACCAGAAAAATCATTTTCAGTTCTACAGCTTCCGCTCCGATTTCCTGGGCCCTGATTCGCTGCGCCAGGTGTTTGAAGCCCAGATGGCCTTGCCCTATTTCCCGGTGGACGTCACGGCGATGAACGCGCGGCGCAAATTTCGTGAGGTGGAGGGCGGCGAGAGCTTCAAGATCGGTGAAAACCGCATTACCACACGGCTGCTGAACCACCCGCAGGGGTGCCTCGGCTTCCGCATCGAAACTCCCGCGGGCACGGTGGTCTATGCCACCGACAATGAGCCCGGCGTGCCGGCCTTGGACAAGAACCTTCGCGAACTCGCCGACGGCGCGGACATTTTCATTAACGATGCGCAGTACACGCCCGCGCAGTTGGTTGGCGAACGCAAAGGCTGGGGGCATTCCAGTTGGAGCGAGGGCGTGAAGGTCGCGCGCGAAGCCAACGTAAAAACGCTGGTGCTCTTCCATCACGACCCGGATTCCACCGACCGCATTGTTGACCACCTGCTGGGCAAGGCCCGCGTGGAATTCGATTCCGTTTATGCCGCCAGCGAAGGCATGGCCATCACCTTGGGTGCCGCAAACGAGCCGGTGCAGGCGCACCTGCCCAGCTCCCGCAACCAGCTTCGCCGCGACGCGCAGTTCCGCGCGAGCGTCACCGGGGTCACCTCCGAAGGCCGTAAATTCGAGGAAGAGACTATGGTTCGGGATCTGTCCATTCAGGAGGCGATCATCTCTCTGAAACATAGCCCGCGCATGCAGTCGGAAGTTCAGGTGCTCCTGCGCGCGCCTGCGGCAGAGGGTCCGCGGGAGATACTCCTGCACGGCTACGTGGTGCGCATCGAAGAAGGCGGGGAGAAGGGCACAACCGCCGTCGGCGTAGTCTTCACCGACTAAAATCCGTCAACTCCTCAGCTCAATTTGGCGATTTTTTCGTCCAGGTGGGCCAAGGCGGCTTCGAGCGACTTGCGGTGATTCGGGTGGGTGGCGGCCTGTAGGTCGTTGACGATGCGTGTCCTCGAGAGCTGCAGGTCGCGGCGTTCCTGCTCGCGGCGAATCTCCTCGGGGGATTTTGGTCCTTTGCCCGCTGCCGCGCTCATTGATTTTCTCGCCTCCACTTGTGATTCGACATCCTTGCTCTCCCAACCCCGCGCCATTCCTTTATTTTGGCACACTGGTGGCGCATGAATCGAATTCCCGGATATTCTTCCCCGCCGCCTACGCGCTCGCGGCCTTCTGCTTGCGCTCCATACCAGGGGCCGAAGGGTTGGCCGCCAGGATGGACTCTTCCGCCAATCGCGCGAAACGCTCCGCAAAAATCCCGTGATACAAGAATTCGGCCTTGTGGTCGCTCCAGCGCACCTGCAACATCCAGCCGCCCCGGATGGGCTCAGTGCGCATTCGCGTGATTTCTCCCACCGGAATCACCACCAGCGGATGATAATGCGCGTCCAGCGCCCAGATGTGTTCGGGCGAGATGAACAAGCGGGCATGCGCGGCTGGAGCGTTCGCCGCAACGCAATCGCCACCGCTCACAACTGTCAGGGCGCCAAGCTCACGCGCTTTGCGGTCGGTGCTCGATTCGGGTTCCGCGGGGGGCAACAATATGGCGGTGACAAAAAGAACCAGCCCGAAAATCGCGACGATCCAGCCCTTCCACAATCCAAGCGGCAGAATCACCAGCGCGGCCCCAAAGCAGGCCAGTACAAAACGAAAGAGCGCCCAGGAACTTTCGTTGCGGTAAATCTGCAACAGACGCGGAAATCTCCGCAGCGCAAAAAACAGCGCCGCACCGATGAAACCTCGCAACCTGGGAAGGAATTTTGTTGCTTCGGTGGTGATGGCAGTGGGTGTCGTGCTCATGGCCGTTCAGGCTAGCTATTTTACATCAGGCTGAAGCCCTTGTATCTCCCTCATTCTCGCAAAAGCGCGGCGCACATGGGGGATGGTTATGGAACCCCCGACCACCAGGGCCACGTTCAGTGCGTCGATGACCTCGGCGCGTTTCCAGCCCACTTCCCCGCAGCGCACCAGGTGGTACGTGATGCAGTCGTCACAACGCAGCACCATGGAAGCCACGAGCCCAAGAAGCTCCTTGGTACGGGTATCGAGGGTGCCCGCCTCATATGCTTGATGATCGAGAGAGAAGAAACGCTTCATTCCCAGGTGCCCGCAAGTCAGGATTTCCTCGTTCAAATCCGCTCGAAACTTCCGAAAATCGTCTACTTCCTTGTCCATGGATCCTCCGGTCTCAATTTGGAACACCCAGAATTGCCCCTTTGCGCCCAAGGACGTATCCCGGCCTCGCCCCGGTCGGCTTCCCGCTATCCCAAACCAGTACTCCCTGTACGAACACCTTTGCCACGCCCTGTGCGAGAGCCGTGGTATCGGCAAACGTCGAGCGGTCCTTCACGGTGTCGGGGTCGAACAAGACCAGATCTGCATACGCAGCTCGCTTGACCACGCCGCGGTTTTTCCAGCCCAGCCGCTGCGCTGGAAGCGAGGTCATCTTTCGAATGGCCTCGGGAAGGGTCAGCCAATGCTTCTCGCGGACATATAAGCCCAGAACGCGCGGAAAAGTTCCGGCGCCGCGCGGATGCTGCGAAGCCACGCCACCATCGCTCGCCACCATCACCCAGGGCTGCCGATAGAACGCCTCGATGTCGCTTTCGATCATGGACTGGCCGATGATTTGCGCCTCGGTGTGCGCCGCGTCGCCTTCACGAATCAGCCGGATATACATCTCCACGTCGGAAATGTTGCTGGCTTTGGCCAGATCCGCGATGGTGTGGCCCACATAAGTAGGGTTAGGCGAAAACTCGGTGATGGTCAGGTGTGAACCCCCGCCATAACTTGCCAGCGCCTCGCCGACGCTCTTCGGGTTCGCGTACTGTTTGTCTGGGACCACCACCTTCAGGTTCGCGTGCCACGCGTCGTATGGATAGCAATCCGCCATAAAATCGACGCCGCGCTTTCTCGTCTCTTCAATCACCTTGATATATTCGGCGGCTTTTCCTTGCACGCTGACGGTACCCAGTTTGATATGCGAATGCTCCACGGGGATGTGCGCGCGCTCGCCGATGGCGATCTCTTCTTTCAGCGCTTCAAACGACTTGTCCGCCTCATCACGGATATGCGTCATGTAGATTCCACCATCCGCCGCCGCGACTTTTGCCAGCGCCACCATTTCGTCCGTGCTGGCGTAGCTCCCCACCTCGTATTCCAGCCCGCTCGAAAGCCCCAGCGCGCCCTGCTGCATGGCTTCGCGCATCTTTTCCTGCATGCGCTGAACTTCGGTGCCGGTCGCGGTGCGTTTGAAATCGTCGCCCATCACCTCTTTCCGGATGGTCGCGTGTCCCGCGAACAAAGCCACATTCAGCGCCGCCGGGTGCCCGCGCATCCATTGGATCCAGCTTTCGAGCGGCCAGGGAGAATCGCCGTCCGCGCCGACCACCAGCGTGGTGATGCCTTGCGAAACCTGCGTCTCCGCCGCCAAATCTTTCGGAAGGGTGTCCTCCGAATGGTTGTGAATATCAATGAATCCGGGCGCGAGCACCAGCCCTTTCGCGTCGAGCGTCGCTTCGTCTGGCTCCGACTTGAGTGACCCCACTGCCACGATGCGGCCTTTGCAGATGCGCACGCTTCCTTTATAAAGCGGCTCTCCCGTGCCATCGGCAATGCGCGCATTGACAATGAGCAGCGAATCCGGTTTCGCGTGGGAAAAGCGGGGAAGAAGCGCGGCAACCAGCCCGAGCGCAACAAAGCAGCCCCAACATAGAGAAAATCGTTTCATCGGGGATTCCTTTCCCTGGCCGCGCAGACCGATACGTGCCTTCCGGGCGCCGCTGAGTCGCAACAAGGTAACACGAAAAATCCCCCGACTCCGCACGCCTACTGGCCAGCGTTTCCGCTAGCGGCCGCCGCCTATCTCCAGAATCGTTCCCGTTACATACGACGCCGCGGGCGAAAGCAGCCAGATCACTCCTGCGGCAATCTCTTCCGGCGTTCCGGGGCGGCCCATGGGAATCGTTTGCGCCATGCGCACTGGCCGCTGCGGGTCGCCCGCTTCCTTGTGAATATCCGTCAGTACGTGTCCTGGAGCCACCGCGTTGACGCGAATCCCTTCCCCCGCCACTTCGCGTGCGAGACCCACCGTCAGCGAATCAATCGCGCCCTTGCTCATGGCGTAGTGCACCCACTCGCCGGCGGAGCCCAGCTTTGCCGCGCGCGACGAAATATTGACGATTGCCCCGCCGCGTCCGCCGCACGCCGTCGAGAGGCGCTTCACCGCCTCGCGCGCACAGAGCATCGCACCGGTAACATTTATCGCGAAAAGCCGCTCCAGCATCGTGGCGTCCACCGCCTCCACCCGCGCGAATCCGCCGGTAATTGCCGCGTTGTTGACGAGCGCGCCGAGCGCACCCAATTGCTCTTCGGCCTGCTCGAAAAGCCGCAGTACATCTGCTTCTTTGCCGATATCGGCGCGAATCGCCGTCACGCGCCCTCCCGCTTGGCGAATTTCCTGGACGACGGCATTCGCCGCCGTCTCTTGCGAGTGAAAGTTCACCGCAACGGCGTAACCTTCGCGAGCGGCCAGGCGACAGACGGCCGCCCCGATTCCGCGGCTTCCGCCCGTGACAATCAGCGTTCCCGGAGTTTGCGTCATTTAGAATAGGGCCACGGTCAAAGCTTTGTGCGCGAGTTCCGCCGCGCCGGGTTTTCCGGCCAGCACTAAATCCGCCCACTCTACGCCGGCCTGCGAAATGCGTATCGCTTCGCTGGTCAACGATTCCGGGCCGCCGGAATCAGAGTTGCCGAAAAAGATGCGTTCCATCGGCTGCGAGGCAATCAAGCGGTTCTTCGTGTATTGTTCCGGCACGGCCATGAACATCGGATGCCCACGGCGGTAGAGCCGCACCTCCACCGGGTTCACGTTGAATTCCGGCATCAGCCCCTGAAAATCCTTCAGCACCTTCGCCGCCAGCGTTTTGCAATCGTCTTCGTTCAGCAAAATCGAGCGCTCCGATTCGCGCAGCGGCGTGTAGAACGTCAGGATGTTGTATTTCGGTTTGTAGCCGGGATTGTTGTGGATGGTCCAGTCCGCGACGATGAAATCGGTGAACGTCTTTCCCGGGCACCAGTTGTCGTAGCCCTTCCGGTAAACCGGCCTGTCGAAAATAATGTTAATCATGGGATACGGCGCGTAGCGCATCCGCCGCATGGCTTGTTTCTGCTCGCTCGGCAGGCCCGCCACCAGGCGCGCCGTGATGAATTTCGGCGTGCACATCAGAACCACCTTGGCCGCAACGGTGGTGATTTTGTCGCCCTGGGCGTAGGTCACTCGCACCTCGTCTTTATCCGGCACCACCGCTACCGCGGTGGCGTCGCCCAGCATTCGGTCACCATGCTGCGGTTTGAGCACTTCCACCAGTTTGTGGGTGATGCATCCGAGTCCGCCCGGCAGGATTACCCGTTGGTCGTCCAATCCATCGAAGAGATACTGGCTGTCTGCGATCCCCATCAATGCCGAGGTATCTTCTGTAAACGCACCCCAGTTCGATAGACCGTAGGCATCCCACAATTTCGCGATCTCCGGCACGTAGCCCGCCAGATATTTCGTGAACGGCTCGCTGTCGAGCTGCGCCGCGTTTTTCTTGAAATCGATCTTCCGCATGTCGTCGCGGTATTTCTTGAAACTTGCGATCACTTCCTTGGTGTAGGGCAGGTCGTTGATTCCCGTCCGCCAGATGTCCGGCGCGTATTCGCCGTTGTCGATCATGGGGTCGGGCATGCTGATCAACGGCAGGTGCAGGCCGATCTGTTTCGCCAATTGGTCTCCTGCGTCTCCGCGATACCCGTAAGCAGCGCCGGTAGCGTAAATGTGTCCGTCGTATTCTTCCTGGTAAGCATTGCCGCCGAAGTGGTCCTCTTTCTCGAGCAGCAACCAATCCTTGCCTTTCAAAAAATACGCGGCGGAAAGCCCCGCGACACCACCGCCGACAATCACAACATCGGCTTTTCGCGTGGCGTCCGGCTTGGGGAACGAATGGCCGTCGCGCACCTGGTGACACACATTGAAATGCTCGCCTTCCACCATTGCGCCGGACGCATTGCCGGATGGTTCTCGAAGCAATGCCTGATCGATCGGGCATCCCGAGGCAAGCGATCCGGCAACCACATACTTTATGAAATCACGGCGGGTGGGAGACATGGGCGTTTCCTTCCTAGGGCCTTTCCAAAAGTTCCTGCGCTTCGGCGCCGGTCGAGCTGGTGCGGATCCGGTACCAGATCAGGATCAAAATGACGGACACGCCAAAAATCAGCGAGGAGACCGCGTTGATCTCCGGGGTAATGCCGCGGCGCAGCCGCGCCCAGATTTCCAGTGGCAGGGTGTTATCCCGCCCGATCAGGAAAAAAGTCACCGCGATCTCATCCATCGAAAGGGTGAAAATCAGCAGTCCCGCGGCAATCAACGAAAGCTTTAGGTTTGGAAGCGTTACGCGCCAAAAGGTTTGCCAGGGGGTGGCGCCCAAATCCAGCGAAGCCTCTTCCTGAGCGCGGTCCATTTTTTGCAACCCGGCGTAAAGCTCGGTAGTGGCCACGGAAATAAGCGCAGTTCCCATGCCAATGAAAACGGTAAGCAAGCTGAGCTGCAATTTCACAGACACGGCGAACATCAATAGCGAAAGCCCCGTGATGATGCCCGGCAGAATCAGCGGCAGCAGCACGAGCCGCCGGAAAATGGCCTTGCCCGGAAACGTGGCACGGTCCAGCGCCAGGGCCGCAAGCAATCCGAATACCAGCGAAAACGCCACGGTGCCCACCGCTACGAGCAGGCTGTTCACGACCGAGTCCCAGATGGCCCCGTCGCTCAGTAGCACCTGATACCAGCGCACGGTGAAATTCTTCGGCGGAAATCCACCGACACCTTCTCCGTTAAACGAATAAATAATCAGCACCGCAATCGGCAGATAGAGAAACGCAAACACCAGCACTGCGTAAATCGCCAGCAAGGGCGATCGACTCATGCCTCTCTGCGAGCCGCTCATCGGAACGCCCACCGCTTCTCCAGTCGCTCGGTCAGGAATAGCAGGGAAATCGTCAGCAGCAGGATGCACACAGAAATCGCCGCACCCAGCGGCCAGTCGTACGCCGTGCCGAATAGGCTCTGCACAATGTTGGCGATCATGATGCTCGAGGGGCCGCCCACCAGCAGGGGCGCAAGGAAGTCGCCCAAGGTAAGCAGAAACGCGAACGTCGCACCGGCCAGCAGGCCTGGCAAGGAGAGCGGCAGAATCACGCGTAGAAAAGTTGCGCGGGAACCGGCGCCCAGATCGTGCGAGGCTTCCACAAGGTTTCGCGGAATATGTTCGAGCGACGCATACAGGGGCAGAAACACAAACGGCGTGTAAATGTGCGTCAGCATCAGCACCACAGCGAACGGGCTGTAGAGAAAAAAGCTCACCGGCTCTTTCGTCAGGTGCAGATGCTGCAGGAATCCGTTAAGCACGCCATCCGAGCCAAGAATCGTCTTCCACGCATAGCCGCGCACCAGGTAACTGATCCACAGCGGCACGATCACTAGTTGATAGAGAATTTCCTTGCGCACGCCGGCGTGAAACGACATGTAATACGCCAGCGGATAGCCGAGCAGCAATGAAAGCAGAGTCACGCTCCCGGCGATGCGCATGGTGCGGAATAGTACGTCCAGGTACAAGGGATTCTGAAACAGCTTCGCGTAATTCTGCGTGCTCCATTCGTGCAAGATGATCCCGTCGCGCACTGTCCAGAAGCTGTGCGCAAACATCAGCGCATAGGGCAGCAGCAGGAAAACCGCCACCCAGAACATCGGCGGCAGCGAAATCAGCCCTTTGTACATGCGCGTGTACATGTTCGCTTTACTCGCGGACAGCCACTGCATCCAGCGGTGAGAACCAGAACTCCTGCTCGCCGGAGAGCAAACCCGGCGTGTGCAGGCGCACTCTCAGTACATGCCCTTCGAAATCAATTTCCAGGTGTTCGCTGTCGCCGGAAAAAATCTGTTGGCGTATCCCAGCCCGGAAGCGCGCCGCACCCCAAGGGACCGTCTCGCCCGTATGCCAATGAATCGCTGCGGGGCGCAACGAAAAAATCGCATTGCCGTCGGCGTGCGGGGTGGCCCATTGTAGAGAACCCCAGCGGGCCGTTCCGTTTTTCACTTCAGTGCGTAGGAGATTCGTCTGCCCGATGAAGCGCGCCGTGTAGCTCGTCGCCGGATGCGCATAGATTTCCCTTGGCGAAGCCACCTGCTCGAGCGCGCCGCCTTTCAGCAACGCGATACGGTCGGAAAGCGCCATGGCCTCGTCTTGATCGTGCGTCACAAACAGAAAAGTGATGCCCAGTTCGCGCTGCAACGATTTCAATTCGCTTTGCATCTGTTTGCGCAGGTTGGCATCGAGCGCGGAAAGTGGTTCGTCTAGCAGCAGTAGTTTGGGCCGGTTTACCAGAGCGCGCGCCAGCGCCACACGCTGCTGTTGCCCACCGCTGAGCCTCGCCGGGCGCTGCGCCGCGAACTCTTCCATCTTCACCATGCGCAGCGCGTCGGCCACGCGCGCGGGAATTTCCGTCTTTGCCGTGCCACTGACCTCCAGCCCATAGCTCACATTGTCGCGCACGGAAAGATGCGGAAATAGCGCGTAACTTTGAAAGACGGTGTTCACGCGGCGCTTGTAGGGCGGCAAAGTGTCCAAGCGCTCGCCGTCCATCCAGATTTCCCCGCTTGTTGGCTGCTCGAACCCCGCGATCAAGCGTAATAGCGTGGTCTTCCCGGAGCCGCTTTCTCCGAGCAACGTCAGAAATTCTCCCGCTGCAATCTCGAGCGAGACACGCTTCAGCACTTCCACGGCGCCGAAACGCTTGGCTACCTCGCGGACCTCCAACAAGACTCCCGCTGTGCCGGAATTTGAAGGGCTGGAAATCGCCGGCATCACGGAGCAGCCTTTACCTCATTCCAGATTTCGATGTACTTCGCCCGGCGCGGCACGTCCTGCCAGAAATAGATCCTCTGCATGTAGGCGTCGGGATCGTCTAGGTGCAAACCTTTCTTCTCGGCATCGGTCATGGATTGCGCGGAAGCCGGATTCGCCGGGGTGTAGTGCGTAACGTCGGTAACTTTCTTCTGCGTTTGCGCCTCGATCATGTACTCAAGGAAGGCGTAGGCGAGCTCCTTGTGCGGGCTGGCCTTGGTGATCATCAGGTGATCAATCCAGCCGGTGGTGTTCTCCCTGGGAATCGTTTCGCCGATGGGAAAATTGCCCTGCTTCAGTTGATTGGTCATCAGTGGCCAACCCATCGCCGCCACTACTTCATGATTCTCGAACAGATTCGTCAACTCGCCCCCCGCGGACCACATCTTCCTCACGTTCGGTTTCAGCGCCAGCAGTTTCTGCTTTACCGCTGCGAGTTGCTCGTCGGAGAGGTTATAGAGCTGCCCGGGATCCGGCTTGTCGTAACCGAGCATCTGGGCGGCCATGTACAGCGTGGACAAATCGTCCCAGACGGAAATCTTTCCTTTGTATTTCAGGTCCCAGAAAATCGCCCACGAATCGGGCGCCGGCGAAAAAACCGTGCTGTCATACAAAAGCGGGTTCGGGCCCCACATAAAGGGCACGCCGAATGTCTGCCCGCCAGATTTCACCAGTGGCAATTCTCGCAATTTCGCGGAAAGCTGCGGATACGTCGGCAGCTTGCTCAAGTCCAGCGGCACAGCCAAACCGGTGCGTGCGATGGACGCGGCCACGTCGCTCGACGGCGAGATCACGTCATAATTCGCCGCGCTACCTCCGCGCAACTTCGCCACCAGGTCGTCGCTCGAGCCCATATACGACGCGGACACCTTGCAGTGGTGCACCTCCTCGAAGGCGTGCACAAACGACGGGTCAGCATAGCCCTCCCACACCAGCAAGCTGAGAGACTCCTCTTTCTTCTGGCAGGCCGCCAGCAAAAAACCGCTGAGCACCACTATGCCCGCCCATGCGGCAGACATCCGCAGCTTATTTCGCTTCTGCTTCATAAACGATCTTTCCTCCCACGATGGTGGTCCGGACCTTTGTATCACCGATTCGTGCGTGGGGGCGCCCACTGTTGTGTCAAACACGGTTCCCGTGACCCTGGGCACAGCCAGAACGCGTGCCATTGCGGTAAGAACGGAACGTAGTCCGAATGCGCTCCTGCAAAAAATCACCGTCAGACAGAAAGCCGCTCCGGCCCAGAACGCCGCTTCAGAACGTGGGCGGAGTGTTCACCCACAAAATCCAGGCTTCCGAACGGCCGGGATTTTTCCAGCGGTGCGGCGTGGAGCTCTCGAAGTACAAGCTGTCGCCTTCTTTCAGTCGGTAGTGGCCTTCGTTATGCAGCCACAGTTCGAATTCGCCGCGCAGCACGTGCAGGAACTCTTCTCCATCGTGCGCGTAGGAATCGCCGCTGCCGCCTCCGGGTTTCACGCGGAACAGATGCGGCTCCATAGCGGTGTTGCCCCAGGCGAGGAGCTCCATGCGCACGTCACGGCTGGTTTCGAGGACTTTGCGGTCCGACGGGCGCACCAGGCGCTGCGCCTCTCCGTTGGTTTCAAAAAGCGAGATGATGTTCGTCTTGTAGTAGCGTGCGATACGGCGCAGTGTGCCGATGGAGCACCGCATCTGCCCGCGTTCGAGCGAACTCAGGAAGCCCACGGAAACGCCGGTGGCTCGGGCGACTTGCGCGAGCGAAAGATTGCGGCGCAGGCGCAGCCGGCGGAAGCGCTGGCCGGGAAGGGCGTCAGCCGGAGCCGCCACCACACCTTGTTTTTTGAGGACGTGCACGATGGCCGCGGGATTCAGGCCTCGCGCGCGGCGCAGGAACAGGGCGCGCTGCAGCAACCGGACGTCCGCTTCTGTGTACAGGCGGTAGCGGCTTTCCGTGCGTTGCGGGGAGACCAGTCCCAGGGCCTCCCATGCGCGGAGCGCGGACGAGGAAATGCCCAGCCGGCGGGCCACCTCGGAAATGCGCAGCAGGGGCGGCTTACCCGAGCGTTTCGATGCGGTCGAGAGATTCTTTCTGCTTGACACGGGTCCCGGCTTTCTCTAAGTTTACAGGATTATAGTAAGGTTCGGTGCGCAGTCGCAACCACGAAGTATCTCTTCTGCCGGGGGAAGAGGGCTTCGGTATAACAGGGGTGAGTAACGATGAAAGACTCCATGTCTTTGAAGCAGATGCTGTTCCTTTGTCGCCGCGGCATTCTGGGTTTGCCTTTGCTGGCCTTCTCCTTCCTTCTCGCTCTTCCTCCTCAACTCCATGCGCAGAGCACCGGCGGCCGCATCCGCGGAACGGTCAGCGACGCCACCGGCGGCGCCATCGCCGGCGCTACCGTCCAATTGATCAACGAGGCCACCCACGCCACGCGCGAGGTCGCGACCTCCTCGACCGGCGAGTATATTTTCCTCGAGGTTCCCGTCGGCACCTATGAGCTTGAGGCTAGCCAGACGGGTTTTAAGAAACTTTCCCGTAAAGGCGTTCCCCTCAATCTCAACGAAGTGGTCAGCGTCGACCTGCAATTGCAGATCGGCGGCTCCACGGAAACCGTGGAAGTAACCGGGGCGCCCCCGGTTGTCGACACCACTTCCACGCAACTCGGTGCCGTTGTCGATGCGCGCTCTTCCACGCAACTTCCTCTCAACGAGCGCGACGTGTATCAACTCCTTCAATTGCAGCCGGGCGTGCAGTCGCAGATCGGCAACAACCTGTTCTACGGATCCGATAAGCCCGGCGTCGTCACTGTGAATGGCGGCCGCGGACGGTCCAACAACTATTCGGTGAACGGCGGCGACGGTAACGACCTTTTCGCCAACCTCCCTGCGGTTCAGCCCTCTCCGGACAGTGTGGAAGAGTTCCGCGTAATCTCCAACACCTTCGATGCCGAATACGGCCGCAATTCCGGGTCGGTCATCAACGTGGTCACCAAGTCCGGCACCAACGATATCCACGGCAGCGCCTACGAATTCTTCCGCAACGACGTTCTCAATGCCCACGGCTTTACCTTTGAGCCCACCCCAAAGCCCCCTTTCAAACAGAATCAGTTTGGCGGCACTTTGGGTGGCCCGATCAAGAAGGACAAGACCTTTATCTTCGGATCGTATGAAGGGCGTCGCATTGTTCGCGGCATCGTTTCGCAGCCTGTCCCGGTGCCAACAGCCGGTGATCTCGCCGGTACCTTCACTGCTCCGTTGCCCCCCCAGGGAACTCCGGTTGGCGACCCGTCCACAATGGTCTTCCCGGGAACACTGAATGATCCGACCGTCGCCACCATTCTTCAAAACCGCTGCGGAAATCAACTGAGTGCTGGCGGTCAAGCCGCCCTGACCTCAGTCATCAACGGAAGTCCGCAGCCTTGGAATTCCGTTTTTCCCACGGTGACCGGGCCTCAGTCGTTGAGCGCCGCCGTACCCACACAATGCTTCGATCCAGTGGCGGCGAGCCTCGTTCCCTTCATGCCCGGCGCCGGCGGCGCGAGCAATCAGACGCAAACGGTTGTGAAGTCCCGGGAACGCGGTGACCAGTTTCAGATCCGCGTGGATCACAACCTGAGCACCTCGCAAAAGCTGGCTTTCTACTACTACTACGACAACGACAACACGCTCGATCCTTTCGCCATCTTCCAATTGGCGGGTGGTTCGCTCGGAAACTTCCCGGGTCGCATCATTACCCACGCACAGCAGGTCAACGCCAGCCATACCTGGACCATTGGATCCGCGGCGGTAAACGAATTCCGGTTTACCTATTTCCGCGAGGCGCAACCCCAGTTCTATACGCCAACGGTCACCAATGCCGTTACCGCCTCCTGCGGCAGCGCTATTCCAGCCGCGCAGTGCTTCGGCGGCAGTTCAGACACGCCCCTGGTCGACGCCAATGGCAATCCGCTGGGGACGGCGGCTGCCCCCAACACCCCTATCTGTCCGGGCTTTGGTTGCGGCATACATCCAGGCCTTGGCTCCAAGTTTGAAGGTGTGCCATTCATCACTTTGAACGGCACCACGGGCTTGTTCGGAAATAACTTTGAGGGCCAGTTGCCCCAGACCGGCAACACCTTCCAGTGGAACGACAATTACAGCAGGATTGTCGGCAACCACAGCTTCAAGTTCGGCGGCGACATCCGCTACCAGAAATTCGATCAGAAGCTGTACTTCAACGTGAACGGGGAATATATTTTTGGACCCGGCGGCAACAATGACACCGGCGCCATTGATCCATTCGCCGACTATCTGTTCGGATTGCCCAACTCCTATTCGCAGGGCTCTGCCAACACAGAATTGGTTCGCAGCACTTCGGTCTACCTGTTTGCCCAGGACAGCTGGAAGGTTAAGTCCAATGTGACCCTGAACTACGGCATCCGGTGGGAGATGAACACGCCGCTTACCGACGTGGGGCTAAAGGTCCAACGTTTCAATCCAGGGCAGAACTCTACCGTCTTTCCGTGCGATCTCTCGACCGGGTTTCCCTCCCCGAGTGATTCCTTCTTCTCATCCCTTCCCCAATTCTCTGGCCCCGGCGCCCCGACTCCAAATTGCGCGAACACCGGAACCACCCCTACCGGACTCGTTGTGCCCGGAGACAAAGGTGTCCCGAAGGGCCTGTTCAGCACCTATTACAAGGCGTTCGCACCCCGCCTCGGGCTGAATTGGAGTCCTGGATGGAAGGATGGCGCACTCGCCAAGCTTACCGGCGGCCCCAACAAGACTACTGTCAGCATGGGCTGGGGTCTGTTCTACAATCCGATTGAGCAACTCGTGCTCGAACAGTTCAGCGCCGAGCCTCCCTTCGGCATCAGCAACGGCATCACGGATCCCCTCTTCGGCACGCCCTTTGTTACCCAGGGTGGTACGACCTTCCCCAACGTGTCTGATGCGTTCCTGAATCCGCCGCGCAATCAGCCCGTGGATTGGGCCCTCTATCGTCCCATCCTGCTTTTTGGCCAATTCCCCACGGAACTGCGGCCGCAGTACTCGGCGCAATACAACTTGACCATCAAGAGGGAACTCCCCGGCGACATCCTCGTGCAGGTGGGCTATGTCGGTTCACAAGGCCACCGCCTGCTTGCCATCCACGATCAGAATGCCGCCAACCCGCAGACCTGCCTGGACCTCGCGAATCTCGGTCAAGGCTGCGCCCCTTTCAACGAGGACAACCAGTATCAATTCACGCTGCCGCCGGGCGCGGTTCTCCATTTGCCTTACATTGGTGGTTCGACCCCGGGTGGGCCGAATATTCCTTGCCCCATTACCCACACGACGCCGCAATGCACCCTTACCGGCGCGGCTGGAACCGGCACGCCGATTAACCTCGTCGGCATACGCCCGTATGCTTCTCCGAATTGCAACCCCACGGACACGAACCCGCTCACTAGCGGCTGCCCGGCCGACGGCACGGAAGTCTTTAATAGCATTTTCTCCGAAGACAACGCGGCCCATTCCAATTACAACTCCTTGCAGGCCATGGTCGAGAAGCGCTTCTCTCACGGGCTGCAGTTCCAGGCGTCTTACACGTTCAGCAAATCACTCGACAACGCCTCGAGCTTCGAGGAGATCCTCAACCCGTTGAACTTCAACTCCACCTACGGGCCGTCTCTTTTCGATTCCCGTCACCGCTTCGTCTTTAACTACGTCTGGGATTTGCCCGTTCCGAAATATGAAGGCACCAAAGGCAAGCTCCTCAATGGCTGGCAGGTATCCGGAATTTACACCTATCAGAGCGGTTTCCCCATCCTCATCAACAATTGCGACGACCAGGAACTCCAGGGCAGCACCCTGGGCTTTGAATGCCCCGGAAAACCCGACTTGACCGCTCCGTTTCATACTCAGGATCCCCGTAAGGACGGTCAGGTCTTCGAGACTGGCGGCTTCACCGACAGTGCGCTAGGTGTCATTGGAAACACTGCGCGCACGCTGTGCTGCAACCCGCCGATCAACAATTTTGACATCGGCATATTCAAGGGCACCCCGATTGGAGAAAAGCTCCGGGTGGAATTTCGAACCGAGATTTTCAACATCTTCAATCACGCACAGTTTTATGGCACGGATGGCGGATCTTCGAATCCCACTTTTGGTCAGCCGCTGAAGGTGCGCGATCCGCGGCTCTTGCAATTCGCTTTGAAGATTCTCTTCTGACGCCGGAAGCGAATCGCCGGCTGCCCCGCGAACGAATGGGCGCCTGCCGGTCCAAATCAATCGCGGAGGCGCCTCGGCCCAGCCGGGGCGCTTCGGCGTAAAAAGTTCAGGTCCGGCCATGGCCGCCCCGCGGCTGCAGGAACTGGGCGAGTAGCGTAAAATTAGAAGTGCAGTTCTCCGCAGGAACCGCACCGTTTGCCTCGCTGAGAGGCGGTATAAAGCCGCCCCAACACTGACCGCAGGGAACAGACCTGCCCAGGTGACCGACAAGGAAGGCCCACCTGATGGAGTCGTATCATGCATGAAGCACTACAGAAGGAAATCGCTCTCTATGAGAAGCGCACGCCGAAATCGGCCGAGGCGCACAAGAAAGCGCAGAAGCGCATCCCGCTTGGCGTAGCTAGCAACTACCGCGCTTATGATCCCTATCCCATCTTCGTTTCCGAAGGCCATGGCAGCAAGATCAAGGACATTGACGGCAACGAATACCTCGACCACAACCTCTGCTTCGGAACGCTGATGGCCGGCCACGGCCATCCCGCCGTGGTGAAAGCCGTCAAGGAAATGGCCGACCGCGGCACCACCTTTGGCATGCCCCACGGCATGGAATACGAACTCGCCGAAGAAATCTGCGCGCGCTATCCCGTCGAGATGGTTCGCTTCGGCAACAGCGGCACGGAAGCCACCATGCACGCATGCC
>DATFSI010000225.1:0-8679 GCA_035262705.1 Candidatus Acidiferrum sp.
TCCTTCTTTTCCTTGTCGCGGTAATAGGTGATCCGCACCTTGCTGCCGATGGGAGCCGAAGCGATCGGGTTCACCAGGTCGTTTCCGGTCTTCACCGCAGTTCCGTTCACCGAGGAGATCACGTCGCCACCCTTCAGTCCGGCCTTCTCCGCCGGGCTGCCGGGTTCCACGCCCTCAATCACCACGCCGTACGGCGCGCCCAGCGACTTCAGCGTAATCTGGTTCGTGCCCAGTTCTTCCTGGAAGCTCACGCCAATCGATCCGCGCGTCACGCGCCCGCTCTTCACAATCTGGTCGTAAACGCCGATTGCGGTCGAAGACGGCATCGCAAAGCCCACCCCTTCATACCCGCGGCTGCCGGTAATAATCGCGGTGTTAATTCCAATCACCTGGCCGGCCATGTCCACCAGCGGCCCGCCGGAATTCCCAGGGTTAATCGCCGCGTCGGTTTGCAGGAAGCGCTGGAACTGCTGCCCGATGCCCGCGCGATCCTTCGCGCTGATGATGCCTGCGGTCACCGTTGCGTTCAGGCCGAACGGACTGCCGATTGCCAGCACCCAATCGCCCACCTGTACGCCCTCCGAATTCCCCAGCTTCGCGAACGGCAATTCCTTCCCGGCGTCAATCTTGATCACCGCCAGGTCTGTCGCCTCGTCCACGCCCACCACCTTTGCGGTGTACTTGGTCGTATCGCCATACAATTGCACTTGAATCTTCGTGGCCTGCTCCACCACGTGATTGTTCGTCAGGATGAATCCGCTCTTGTCCACAATCACGCCCGAGCCCAGGCTGCGTTCCGCTCTCGGTCCGTTGTCTGGCCGCCCATCAAAGAAATGAAAGAAAAAATCCTCGCTGGGATCGTCCTCATCGCCGCCACGGTGCCGCTTCGATTTGCGGTCCACCACCTGCGTCGTGGCGATATTCACCACCGCGGGCTCCACGCGGTTCACGATCCCCGCAAAGCTGTTCGACGATGGCACGGGATCCGGTACCGACAGCGGCGTCGCCGACGCTCCCAGGAACGGGAACGACTTCATCGCCGATACTCTCCCCGACACCACGCTGCCTATCAGAATCCCCACCGTTAGCGTTACCGCCACCAGACCCGCCGCCACGTACGTCCGGCGCCGTGTCCAATCCACCTTGTTATTTCCTTGCTCCATAACTTTCTTGCTCCTCTTTCCCGGGCCCAGTCTCCATGCGCAGAGTATAACACCGCGTCTTGCGCGTAGTTCCTACTCTCTTTCCATGCGCTTCGGCGTTAACTGGCCATTTGGCCGGGCCCTGCGGGGTAATCTCTTGCACCCTTTAGTTGGACGCTGAAAGGTGAGCAGAAGGCTTCCTCGCCTTTTTCAAATATCTTTCGCCTTGACAATCACTTCTGCTTCTAGCATAAATAAATTAGCCACTTCGGTGGCGACACGTGGCGATTTAGGGCGACTTGCTCCACGTAAAAAACTGCTAAAGAGCTGGTTGATTTTAGAGCTTTTCTAAGACCCTCCAGGCACTTTGGCACGGAGGGTTTTTTCTTTTTATCTCCGCGCTGCCCGCGAATCATCCCACGTCATTTCATCCGGCCCCTGCCCGTGTATCCGCGGCTGGTCCCGGCGAGGTGACTTATGAAGGAAAATTACTTTTTGCGTTGCCGGGAATGCGGTAAGAAATATCCCAATCAGCCGCAATCCTACTGTGAAGAATGCTTCTCGCCGCTGGAAGTCAGCTACGATTACGATACTTTGCGGCACTCCGTCACCCGCGAAGCCGTCTCGCATCGCGCCTTCAATATGTGGCGCTACGCGGAATTTCTGCCTCTGCCGCAGGGATACGCGTCCAGCCAGCCCATTGGGGGAACGCCGCTGGTCAAATCGCGCAAGCTCTCTGAACGCCTCGGTGTCAATCATCTCTATTTCAAAAACGACGCCGTCGACTACCCCACGCTCTCGTTCAAGGATCGCGTCGTGGCCACCGCTCTGGCCGCCGCGCGCCGTTTTGGATTCAAAACCATCGGCTGCTCTTCCACCGGCAACCTGGCCAACGCCGTTGCCGCCCAGGGCGCGCAGCACGGCTTCGACACCTGCGTCTTCATCCCCGCCGACCTCGAACCGGCCAAAATCCTCAACACCGCCGTCTACGGCAGCCGCGTCATCCGCATCAACGGCAACTACGACCACGTGAACCGTCTCTGCACGCAAATCGCCGACAAGTTCCGCTGGGGCCTGGTCAACGTCAACCTCCGCCCCTATTACGCCGAAGGCTCCAAGACGCACGGTTACGAAATCGCCGAGCAGCTCGGCTGGGAACTCCCCGACAATGTCGTCGTCCCCATGGCCGGCGGCTCGCTCATTGGCAAAATCGCCAAAGCCTTTTGCGAACTCGCGCATCTCGGCTGGGTCGAGCCCAAACGTGTGAAATTCTTCGGCGCGCAAGCTACCGGCTGCTCGCCCATCGCCGACGGCGTGAAACGCAACCTCTCGCGCTTCGAGCCGCAAAAACCCAACACCATTGCCCGCTCACTGGCCATCGGTAATCCCGCCGACGGCCCCTTCGCGCTCCGCCTCATCCGCGAATCCGGCGGCTGGGCCGAGGACATCTCCGACCCTGAAATTATCGACTCCATCAGGCTGCTCGCGGAATGCGAGGGCATCTTCGCGGAAACCGCCGGCGGCGTGACCACCGGCGTCGCCGCCAAGCTCATCGAACAGGGCCGCATCTCACGCGATGAGACCACCGTCGTCTCAATCACCGGCAACGGCCTGAAAACCACCGACGCCATCGCCGCCGATTTTCCGGCCTCTGAAGCCATCGCCCCGCGCCTCGACGCCTTCGAAGCGTTGTTGCACGACCAACTCAAGGACGCTGTGCAGGCCTAGAGGTAGGGATGTAGGGGCGCAGCATGGCGCCCTGCTTGGCAGGATCCCAGCCAGCAGGTGCCCCCTCTGAGTGCCCTTCGCGAAGGGCGAGTCTTGGGGTTTCTTAAAAACAATTCTTCCGGCATCACGCCGCACGAAAACTCTGGAGAAACGAAAATGTCCGTCACCATCGAGATACCCACCGCCTTCCGCCGCTTCACCGAAGGCGCTCCACGCGTCGACACCGCCGCGGCCACCGTCGCCGAGGCCCTCAGCGATCTCACCACGCGCTTCCCCGCTCTCTCGCGCCACGTCCGCGACGAGCAGGGCCAGATCCGCCAGTTTCTCAACGTCTATCTCAACGAAGAAGACATTCGCTTCCTCGAAGGCGAATCCTCCTCCCTCAAAGACGGCGACCGTGTCCTCCTCGTCCCCTCCATCGCCGGCGGCTGAGACGCCCCCGGAAACTGTTTGCGGGACGGTGGGTGCCCCACCCTCGGTGAGGGTGGGTCTTTCCTAAATGTTGTTCGTCGGTGCTCGAACGCGGCTAAATTTCCGCTCTTCGTCTGCTCTCGGTCCTTTGCGGCGCCTCTGCGATCTCTGCGTTAATTCTTTCTCTTCCCTTCCTATTTTTAATTTTCTATTTTCGCTCGTCGGATCATCACTCCTATCCCAGCGTGATACCCTATCCTCTCCATCGGCCAGGGAGGCAACCATGGCCTATTTCGCCCTCTTCTATCATGTTGTGGACCGCTTCGTAGAACGCCGCGCGCCCTTCCGCGAATTGCATCTTGCCCATGCCCAGCGCGCCACCGAACGCGGCGAACTCGTCCTCGCCGGCGCCCTAGCTGACCCCGCCGACACCGCCCTCCTTGTTTTCCGTGGTGCGTCCCCCGACGCCGCCCGCCGCTTCGCCGAAACCGACCCGTACGTCCTCAACAGCCTCGTCGAGCGCTGGGAAGTCCGCCCCTGGAATGTCGTCGTCGGTACATACGCCAACCTCTCCGCCCTATCTTCGAAAGGAGGCGCCTGACATGATCGTTCGTTTCTGGTCCGCTCATTCCACCGAACTTCGCTACCCCGAATATCTCCGCCATTTCAGCCAGCGCGTCCTCCCCACGCTGCGTTCCAAGGAAGGCTTTATCGAAGCGCGCGTTCTCGCGCAATCCGACGGCGTCGTGGTCCGCTTCATCGTCGAAACCTTATGGTCCTCTCTCGCCGCCATCGAAAACTTTGCCGGCCCCGACCGTGAATCTGCGGTCATCGACGAAGAAGCCCTCGACCTCCTTACCTCCTACGACCACCGCGTCCAGCACTACGAAGTCACTTTCCGCGAAGAGCACCTTACCGCCCGCACCGCCTCCTGATACGCCCTACATCGACAGCGGGTGCCCCACACGCCGGTGTTGCGTGTGGGGGTTTTGTCCAACATCGTTTCTGTTCCTTTCCCCTCTTCTCAGCGTCCTCTGCGCTACTCTCGGACCTCTGCGTTAACTTCTTTTTCCTTTTTCTATTTTGCCTCTGCCCACGCCCCTGGTTTGCCCTCCATTTTCGGAGTGCTACACTATTTTCCTACACCTATGGCACCCAAAACCCTCTACGAAAAAATCTGGGACAACCACCTGGTCCACGAAGAACCCGGCAAGCCCGCGCTCATCTACATCGACCGCCACCTCATCCACGAAGGCACTTCCCCGCAAGCCTTCGCCGGCCTCAAATCCGAAGGCCGCAAGGTCCGTCGTCCCGACCTAACCTTCGCGGTGATGGACCACTCCGTCTCCACCACCGATCGCACCCTCCCCATCCTCGATCAGGACGCCAAGCTCCAGTTCGAAGCCCTCGAGCGCAACTGCAGCGAAACTGGCGTGCGCCTCTTTGACATGCACAGCCGAAACCAAGGCATCGTGCACATCATCGGTCCCGAACTGGGCATCACGCAACCCGGCCAGACCATCGTCTGCGGCGACAGCCACACTTCCACGCACGGCGCCTTCGGCACCCTCGCTTTCGGGATCGGCACCAGCGAAGTCGAGCACGTCCTTGCCACCCAGTGCCTTGTGCAGGGCCGTTCTAGGACGCTGCACATCGTGGTCGACGGCAAGCGCCCCAAGGGCGTCACCGCCAAGGACATCATTCTCGCCATTATCGGAAAAATCGGCATTGGTGGTGGCACCGGCCACGTCGCCGAATACGCCGGCGAAGCCATCCGTTCCCTCTCCATGGACGGCCGCATGACCGTCTGCAACATGACTATCGAAGGCGGCGCACGCGCCGGCATGGTCGCGCCCGATGAAACTACGTTCGCCTATCTCGAAGGCCGCCCCTTCGTTCCGCGCGGCAAAGCCTTTCAGGAAGCTGTCGAACGCTGGAAGTTTCTCAACTCCGATGCCGGTGCCAAATTCGACATGACCGTCGAACTCCAGGCCGAAAAGATTGCTCCTCAGGTCACTTGGGGCACCAACCCCGGCATGGTCACCAGCGTCAACGGCCGCATCCCCGATCCCCACGACTTCGCTGACCTCAATGATCAGAAAGCCACCGAAAGCGCGCTCAAATATATGGGTCTCAAACCCGGCACTCCCATCGTGGACATTCCGGTCGACCGCGTCTTCATCGGCTCCTGCACGAACTCGCGTCTCGATGATCTCCGCGCCGCCGCGCATCTGGTCGCCGGCAAGCACGTCGCCAAAAATATCAAGCAAGCCCTCATCGTTCCCGGTTCTCGCGGCATCAAAGCGCAGGCCGAAAAGGAAGGCCTCGACAAAATCTTTACCCAGGCCGGTTTCGAGTGGCGCGACGCCGGTTGCAGCATGTGCATTGGCATGAATGCCGACGTCCTGCCGCCGCACGAACGCAGTGCCAGCACCTCGAACCGTAACTTCGAAGGACGCCAGGGACGCGACTCGCGTACGCATCTCGTCAGCCCGGTCATGGCTGCCGCCGCAGCCATCGCCGGCCACTTCGTCGACGTCCGCGACTTCGACGTCGCCCACGTGGAGTAGGATGAAACGGGGCCGTAAAAGATCCTGGCTGGTGCCTCTGTGCTTCTTAGCAACCTAGCTTTCTTTTTTGCGCGCCGGGTCGCGCAGCGGAGGGATCGTGGCAAGCACGCTGGGTATCGCAGGATTTCGATTTCTGATTACTGATTACTGAAAACTGGGGAACTCCAATGCAACCCTTCACCACCCATTCCGGCCTCGTCGCACCCATGGATCGCGTCAACGTTGACACCGATCAGATGGTGCCCAAACAATTCCTCAAAGCCCTCACCCGCGAAGGCTTCGGCCGCATCCTTTTCTACGATTGGCGTTATCTCCAGCCCGGCGAACGCCCGAATCCCGATTTCGTGCTGAATTTCCCGCGCTACAAAGGCGCCTCCGTCCTCCTCGCCCGCGCCAATTTCGGCTGCGGCTCCAGCCGCGAACACGCTCCCTGGGGCGTCAAGGACTACGGCTTTCGCGCCATTATCGCGCCCAGCTACGCCGACATCTTCTACAACAACTGCTTCAAGAACGGCATCCTTCCCGCCATTCTCTCCGAGAAACAGGTCGACGAACTCTTCAAGCGCACCGAAAAAGAAGAAGGGTATTCCCTTTCCATTGACCTACCGAACCAGACCATCCAGGACCATCACGGCCTGAACATCAAATTTGAGATTGCTCCCGCGCGCAAGGAAGTCCTCCTCAAGGGTCTCGACGATATAGGCCAATCCATGCAGCACGCTGCCGCCATCGACTCCTACGAAAAGGCACACACCGCCACGGCCACCATGTTCGACCCCGTCGACGTGAAGTACTACGCCAACGGTCGCTAGCGCGGCAGTCCCCTCGAGTGTCATCCGCAGAATTTGCGCGTGAGGGTTCCGCTTTTCGCGTTTTTAGGTTTCTATGTAGGGGCGGCTTCCGGCCCTGAGCTGCGTGAAGGGGCACGCCGCCTTCTTGGTTTGTGTAGCGGTTAGATCGACTCTTTCTTCTCTGCTCCGCGTTCTCAGCGCTCCTCTGCGCACTCTCTGTCAGCTCTGGCCTTTTCTTCTCTTCGGCCTAAGGCTTACGGCTGGCATCTAACGGCGTCTTATTCATTCGAAATGGTCGCCACGCTTCCATCAAACTTCGTGATGTTGATCGTAAACGGCTCGTTGTACGTCCGCGCCCGGTTCTGCAAAAAGCTGAGCGCCACCGCCTCGCCCAGCCGCAGCGACGTATCCGTGTCGCTCCGCCAGTGAATCCCGGCGTGAATCCCATGCCCGAACGACACGTTGTGTCCCAACTTGTTCAACTCTCCATTCACCGTCAACTGCCCCGCGTCCGCTCCCGTGTACGGTTGCAACGAAAGTCCGTCACTCGTCGGCACCACAGGATTCGCAATCACAAAGCTTCCGTCAAAGATGAACTTCAAAACCGTGAGGCACGCTCCGCCAACCGTGCCGTGTCCCGTCGGATACGCCGGATGCACAGGCGAGCCCTCCGGAAACGCCAGCGGCAGCAGCCAGCTTCCGTACTTGTTGAAGCTCTGCTGCAAGCCGTTCGAATCGAGAATGGTCTTGCTCAGGGTCACGTCCGTGAACTGTCCCTGCCCCGTCTTCACCAATTGCACGATCCCTCCGGTCGCCTCCGGCCGCGGCCGCAGGTGCACAAACCACTTCTGCCACCACACCACGTTCAGCGCTTTCGTCGCCACCTCGCCGAACATGCCTGCAAAATCCGGCCCACCGAAGCTTCCAAACCCGTTCTGCACCGTGGAATGCACGTACGGATTTCCCGGGTTCAAAGGAGCGCCAATCCCCGCCAGCACCAGGAACGCCACAAAGTACGCCTGGTACAGCACATCCACGCGCGTGAACGCCGCCAGGTCCCGCCCGTTACGTCGGTAACGCAGCGTAGGATCATTGGTCGTCTGCAATCCCGTCGGTACGCCGTTCTGAATGTTCAGCCACTCATTGAAATTTGTGCCGAAATCGAGGTTCGGCAGGAAACTATTCATCTGCTGGCCGAGTGGCTGCGCACCGAAAGAAGTCGGCTGCACAAAAAACTGCGAAAGATATGGCCCCAGCGTTTCCCCAGGAAAAATCCCCCGAAACAGGAGATCCGGCGTAACCTGTCCGCTTCCGTTCCGCGGTCCTACATACGACGCCTGCGAACTCAACTCTGCCGCGGCTGCGGTCGCCAGCGCGTTGCCGTCATAATCCGTAAACGCCACATCCCGCAGCAGCGCGCCCCAATAATGCTCCAGCAATTCCGTCCCCGTCTGATCGTTGGCTAGTTTCGGTGCCGGGGGCACCTGGGGCTGCCCGAACTGCGTCCCGTCCAGGGCCTCCAGGTCATACGCCAGGCCGCCCTGCGGCCCATTCAGCGTCCGCGTGCCGCCCAGAATGATGCTCTCAAAATCGCTGAACGCGCCGGTAGTTAGAGCTTTCTTCAGCGACGCATAGGACGCGGCGGTAACTCGCCCATAGGCATCGTGCGCCAGTCCTTTCGTGAATGTCCCCGCCTTGTCGGCGTACAGCGCGTCGTCGCCATTGTTCACATTCACAGCGTACCCAAAGTTTTGGTCATGCATCGTTTCGCTGACCCGCAGTTGCGTTGCCTTGTTGACGCGGTTTTGCGCCGAAACGCTCGAACTTGAATTGCTTGTGCTGCCGCCGCTGTTCGCTGCATTCGCGATTCCGGGCGACGTTAGTGCGCCGACGGCGATTGCCGCGGCTGTCCCTGCCTGGCCTAGGAATGCTCGCCGGCTCGACCCTCGGAGAACCTCCACCGGCTCTGCCTTCTCCGAGCAAACTACTTCCGTGTGGCTGTGGTTGGGCGCGCGCATGAGCACTCCTTGAGCAAAA
>DATFSI010000226.1:0-15678 GCA_035262705.1 Candidatus Acidiferrum sp.
ACAGGGGAATTGCAGGCAATACTCAGGGATTGCAAGACAAAGACCCCACCCTTGGAATTTCAGGTCGCGTCAGGGCTTTTGCTGGCGGCGCTGCTGCATCTCCTGCATCATCTGCTGCATGTCGAATTGCTTCACCGGCCCGGTAATACGGTCCGAGAAATTGTCGAGAACCTTGACAAGAACTTCGCTGCCGCCGGAGCCGTTCACTTCCTTGACCATGCCGAACGGCGTGATTTTGTCGCTGGTCCAGACCTCCGCGTGCGTCTTGTCGTTGACCCAGTGTTCGCACGAAAAGGTGCCGGCGGGGACCGTAACGGTTTGCGTCCCGGCGGGATGCCAGTCGGCAAGATGCTCGTCCATTTTTTCCTTGCGCGCGGCATTCATGTTCATGGGCATTTCCATGGCTTGCTGCCCGGGCTGCTGGAAAATCATGCGGTGAAACTGAAAGTCATCCGTAGTGATCAGGACTTTCCCGACCATTTGCTTACCGTCGTTTGCCGCGGAAACGAATTCCATCCAGAAGCCATCTTTGCCCTCGGCGGAGTCCTTGCCTACGACGCCGATTTCCGTGTTGCGGGTACCGCCGTTTTTGTCCGTGGATTGGTACGCGGCACCCTTACCGACGACGGGATGGAAGGCTTTGGTGATGCTCGGCCGCTTGAAGATGTCCATGCCCATCTGGGCATGCGTAAGGGTCACGGGCAGAAAGAAACAAACCGTAAGTAGTACGGCGGCGCGAATACCGGGCTTCATTTTTTCTCCTGATCCCAAAAGAAAGAGGCAGAGGAAGACGCCCCAATATGTCTTTAGTCATATCAGGTTCGACGAAGCGGCGCAATCGGGCGGTTGTGGATGCGTGTGCAAAACGAAAACTTCCACCGCCGCGCAAGCAAGATTTTATTCGTAGGCGAGGGCATCGACGGGATCAACTGTCGATGCGCGGAATGCAGGAACCGCGGCGCCCAGCGACGCTCCAATGAGCGCCAGGCCGATCGAAGCGATCACCCACCGTGTCGTAATCAGGATGGCCAATCCCGGGCTGGTTTGTTTAAGGATAGCTTCGGCAAGAAACGTAATGCCGATGCCCACCAGACTGCCCACGATGGTCAGCACCGCGGTTTCCGCCAGCAACATCTTGATGACATCGAGCCGCGAGAAACCCAGCGCCTTCAGAATACCGATTTCGCGCGTGCGCTCCAGGATCATGGTGTGCATGTTCATCAGCACCACCAGGAAACTGATAACGATCCCCAGGCTGACCATGGTTTTGATGAAGGGCTTCAACTCCGGGAGGTTGGAGGAGTTCATCAGTGAGACGTATTCCGCCATGGACCTCACACGGTTCTGCGGATTGAGTCGCAGGATCTGTGCGCGTGAGGTTTCCGTGTCGTTCTTGCTACGCACAAAAACCATGGAGATATGGTTTTCCGCCCCCAGCATATCCTGAGCCGTTTTGAGCGGGATAAAGTACCGCGCGCCTTTCCCATGCGCGACGATGCCACTGATGGTGAACACGTGGTTGATCAGATTCACGGTATCCCCGACCTTAACGTGCCGGGTCTGCGCGATGATGTCGTCGGCCAGGCACTCGTCGGGCGCCTGGAACGGGCGGCCATCCCGGAAAATGAAGCCCTGGCTCAGCGCGTTAAAGCGTTTATAGTCGATGGCGTAGATGATGATCAGCGTCTTGGGATCAGACACGACGAGCGTCGGCGCGGCTTCATCCACCGCGGGAAGTTTGGCGATTTGGTCGGCTAGCGATTCCGGCATAACCGCGCTCGAAAACGAAAAGAAGATGGAGGAGTTGGGCGGCTGCACCAGCAGGTCCGCGCCGACGCCTTCGACGCGCTTGCCCCATTCCGCCAGAATGCCGGTCGTGAGGCCCACAATCATCAGAACCAGAACAACTTGAATGGCGATCGCCAGAACGCTGAGCGCGCAGCGTAGCGGGCGCGACGCGAGATTTCCCCAGAGCATGCGCAGCAGGGAAAACGGTCCTTCGTAGGATTCGCGGATGGATTCGCTCATGGAAAAGGTGCTGAAGAAAATGTAACACCGGGGAGCGTACGTGGTCAAAAGAGGAACGCGCGGGGTTATAGCACGGGAAATGCCGAACCGCAGTAGAGAAAATTTATTTCGCGTTAAGTTTTCAACAAAAATGTTGATAACTTTGTGGAAAGCAGGGCGGCAAGCCGGGATAACTCCGCGCAATTCAACACGATGATACGGATTGCACCACTTTTGTGCAACCGCATCGAGACCGCGGCGCGAAAAACGGAACGGTGCACGAGAAAGTGGTGGCAATCACTGTGCGGCGGGTTGAAATGCGCAGGATTAAGCGGTGAGCGACGCACACGGGAAAAGTTTTGCAGAAAAGAAGAAGAGCAAAGGAAGCTCAACCACAGAGGACCCAGAGGAGGTCCACAGAGAAAACGGAGCGTCGGACGCCAGGACAGAAAGATTTTATGACGGATAAGAAGGAGAAGAACACAAGCCTGTGCTACAGAAGAAAGGAGATTAGTACCACTTGGGCGGCCGGTCGAGATGAACTTTGATGACTTGCTTGGGATCGTTGATATCGAACCAGCGTCCGAACGGCTTCCAGCCATCGGCAACCACCTGAATCAGCACGCGGCCCGTCGGCGGCTGAAGCAAGTGCGCAATTCCCTGCTGGTTCGTTTTGACGTTTTGCTCTGTCTTTTTGTCCTTGATGAGCCTTTCTTCCTGCGTCTTTACGTACACGCTGGCATTTTCCACCGGCACGTTCGCGTCGCCGCCGGTGACTGCGATCGTTAGCCGCTCAATGGGAGCGGGCGTGGGAGATTCCTTGGGGGGCGGAGATTGTTGTGCCTGGAGCGCGCCGCAACCAAGAATGAATAGCAGACCGAGAGATCGCGGACGGGGGAAGCGTAGCAGTCGCATGAGAGAATCCTTGGTTATGTTCCCTGGAAACGTCCTGACCGTCAAGTTCGACCGGGAAGAGTCGTACCCGGCAGAACGGGTATCGGAAGCGAAATTCCAGGCGTTCCCCTTTTCTTCTCTGTTTTAATTATCTGATATCCGATTGCTGATATTCATGTCGGAAAACTGGACCGAACTTTGGTCGGAACGGAAAGACTGCTCCCTACAATTTGACTGAAAATGGCGCTCTTGTCAGTATGGTTGGCTACGGAGCGCGGCTAAACCGAGGAGAAGACATGGGATTCGCGACGAACGCAATACACGTGGGCCAGGAACCGGATCCATCAACGGGAGCGGTGGTTGCGCCAATCTATCAGACATCCACCTATGTCTATGAGGAGTTGGGTAAAGCCAAGGGCGGCTACGACTACGCGCGCACGAATCATCCCAACCGCAAGGCGCTGGAGCGCACGGTGGCAAAGCTCGAAGGCGGACACGCCGCGTATGTGTTTACCTCCGGCATGGCCGGGATTGACGCCGTGTTCAGGCTCCTGCGGCCCGGAGACCATGTGGTGTTGTCCGAAGCCGTCTATGGCGGCGTGTACCGGCTGAGCACACAGTTGCTGGTGCACTTTGGGCTAGAGTTCAGCTTCGTGGACACCACCGACCCGGCCATCGTGCTGGGTGCGATGCGGCCCAACACCAAGATGCTCTACATCGAGACCCCGACCAACCCCACGTTGCGGATCACGGACATTGCGGCGATGGCCAAACTGGCCAACGAGCGACGCATCAGCCTGGTCGTGGACAACACTTTCATGACCTCGTATCTCCAGCGCCCCATCGAGCTCGGCGCGCATATCGTGGTGCATTCGATGACGAAATATATGAACGGCCACAGCGACGCGACCGGTGGAGCAGTGATCCTGACGCGCCCGGAAGACGCCGAGAAGATCTACTTCACGCAGAAGTCCGCGGGCGCGGGACTGGCACCCATGGATTGCTTCCTAGTCTCGCGAGGATTAAAGACCCTGGCAGTGCGCATGCTCCAGCACAACGCCAACGGATTGGCCGTGGCTCGCCACCTGGACGCGCATCCAAAGGTGCGCAAGGTGTATTACCCCGGGCTGGTGTCGCACATGCAGCACGAACTGGCACGAAAACAGCAGAAGGGCCCGGGGGCGATGATCGCGTTCGATTTGGGCGAAGAAGGAGCGGCGCGGCGATTCCTGAACCAGGTGAAGATCTGCGCGCTCGCCGAAAGCCTCGGCGGAGTCGAGACGCTGATCTCGCTGCCTGCCCAGATGACCCATGCCTCCATGCCCAAGGAAATGCGCGACCGCGTCGGCATTACCGACAGCCTCGTCCGCCTTAGCGTCGGCATCGAAGACGTCGAGGACATCATCGCCGACCTCGATCAAGCGCTGCTTTACGTATAAACATGTGGGCTAAATTGCAGACGCGTTCCCCAACCGCGCCACCATGTGATCACCCAGCCAGATGAGGAAAACCTCGCCCATCATTGACTATCCTTTACCTGCTCGCCCAGCCACTTGAGATAAGCCAGGGAACCGGCGGAGATGGGGAGGACAAGAAACTCGGGCGTCTCGTACGAGTGCAGCCGCAAAACCTCCTTTTCCAGGGCTTTGAGGCGGCGGGCAGTGGTTTTGATTAGCAGGAGATGTTCACGGGCGCTTTCGACTTTTCCCTTCCAGCGGTAAACCGATTCGACTTTTGAGGAGTGCAGGTTGACGCAGGCGGCAAGACGTTTCTCGACGACCGTCCGCGCGAGTTTGCGCGCTTCGTTGATGGAAGAACAGGTGACAAGGACGAGGCGCAATGGGGTGGGCATAGTAGTGTGGAAACACATTGTAATGGAAATACGCGGAAGAAAAAGATGGATCACAAAGAACACTGAGAAGCGCAGAGAGCACAGGCAAGAAAGAGCCAGAAAAGAGACTGCTTGCCCTCTGACCATAAGACCCACCCTTACAAACTGGGGCACGGCACCTCAAGTCCTGGTGCTCAGTCGCGTTGAAGAAAGATGGATTGCGGTAGAATGTCGCCTATGGCTACAAGTCAGATAGCGACGCCGATCAAGTTCGGGACCAGCGGGTGGCGCGGGCTAATTGCCGACGATTTTACGTTCGCCAATGTGCGGCTGGCGGTTCGCGCGATTGCCCAGCATTTGACGAACAAGAAGAAGCACCCGACGGTCCTGGTCGGCTACGATACACGGTTTTATTCCGAGGAGTTTTCCGCTCTCGCTGTGGAAATTCTTCAGCAGCACGGCATCCACACGTTGCTTTGCGAGGCTTTCACTCCCACGCCCGCGATCGCCTACGAAATCCAGCGACGCAAACTCGACGGCGGCATCAACTTCACCGCCAGCCACAATCCTGCGCAATACCACGGCCTGAAATTTTCGAGTTCCGATGCCGGTCCGGCCCTACCTGAGGTCACCAAGGACATCGAAGCCCGCGTGGCCAAGATTCTGGCCAAGGAAGGAGCCGCGGCGGGAAGCGCCAGGCACGAAGCTCACGGAAAGAAAGACACCGGTGAAAAGGTCAACCTGAAGGCCGATTACCTCAAGCGGCTCAACGAACTCGTGCGTTTCGACATCATCAAGAAAGCGAAGAAGAAGGTGGTGACCGACGGGCTGCACGGCGCCGGTGCGGGTTATCTGGACAAGGCACTCGCCGATCATGGCATTGCGGTCACGCCGCGCCGCACAGAGCGCGACTGCCTGTTCGGCGGGGGCGGGCCCGACGTGGATGAAAACAATCTCGCGCCGCTCGGCCAGGCGGTGAAGGACAGCTCGGCAATGGTCGGGCTGGCCACCGATGGCGACGCGGACCGCTTCGGGATCGTGGACAGCGACGGCACCTGGATTCAGCCAAACCTGATTCTTGCACTGGTCTACGACTATCTTGTGGATACCCGCGGCTGGAAGATGCCCGCGGCGCGCAGTGTCGCTACTACCCAGATGGTGGATGCCGTGGCAAGCCTGCATCGGCAGACGACTTACCAGACGCCGGTGGGCTTCAAGTACATCGGCCAACTGATTCGCGAAGACAAAATTGCGCTCGGCGGCGAGGAGAGCGCCGGGTTGACCATTCGCGGGCACGTGCCGGAAAAGGACGGCATCCTGGCGTGCCTGCTGGTTGCGGAGATGACCGCGGCACGCTGTGCTTCCATTCGCGAACAGATCGCGGCGATGTTCAAGAAACTCGGGCGCGAGTTTCATCCCGTGCGCGAGAACCTGCGCCTGACCGACGAACAGAAGGCAAACGCCGTGAAAAGGGCGTCCGTGGACGCTTCGACACTACTGGGAAGAAAAGTTGTATCGGTGGACCGCACCGATGGAGCAAAATTCGTTTTCGGAGACGGATCCTGGATGCTCTTGCGGCTGAGCGGCACGGAGCCTCTGCTGCGCCTCTACGTGGAAGCGGAGAGCGAAGCGGCGACGAAAAAGCTGCTGAAAGAGGCTTCGGACTGGATCCTGAAAGATTGATGATCGAGCAGAAGAAACTAACCGACAAATTGCTGCATTACGCGCCACACCTGATGGGCGTCTTCGTCGCTCTATTGCTGGTGCACGATATTTTCGGCACCCACGGCTACTTGGCCATGAAGCAAAAGCAGCAGGAGATTCAAAAGGTCCGCCAGGATCTGGAAAAGCTTAACAAGGAAAACAGTCAGCTGCAGCAGAATGTGCAGGATTTGAAAAGCGACCCTGAAACTATCCGGAAGATCGCGCGCGAAGAGTACGGCCTGGCCGGACGCGACGAAAAAATCATCAAGTTGCCGGCGCCGAAGCCGGCTCCACCGCCGCAGGCCGCAAAACCTTGACCCTGCCCTTCTTGTAGCGTGTGCGCAGGAGAGAGAGCGCCAGCATCGCCAGGAATATAGCCAACAAGCCAAGCGTCGCTTTGGGGATCGAACAAGCGCGCTTGGGCAGGATGGACATGCCACCGTAAACAAACTCGATGTGCACCCAATAAACCAACAGTGAAGTGTTGCCCAACTGGGTGATCGGGCTAAAGCCGATTTGCGCAAAACCCCACCGACACCAGGCATAAACAAGAAAGAGAATGATCAGCAGAATACCGCAGCGCATGAGCAGAAAATCGGGGCTGGAGTGCCAGTAATCATAGACGGCGTAGAGCCGCACGGGCGAAGCGTCGAGGAGCCGCGACAGGTAGCTCACGGCGACACCGGAAAGACCGAGGAGAAAAAAGAAGAGTCCCTCGCGGCGACGCGCGAAGGGCGAGAAGATCAGGAAGCCCACGGCAAGTCCTGCAAAGGCAAATGCCGCCCACGGAAAAAGAGGAAAGAGCCACGGCTGCGGTTTGTCAAAGATGTGCACGCCGTTGATGTAGGACTCGAGCTGCCACGGAAGGAACCGCGGCCGCCACGTGGTCCACAGTGGCGGGGTCAGCACGGCCACCAGCGCGGCGGCGGCACACCCTCCGGCGATGCTGCGCGCACGGGCGGCGGTGATTTCGGGCGCGGCGGTGAGCCAGCAAAGGACGGCTAGGAGGATCATCGAGAGGCCGAGGATGTTGAGCACGTCCACGCGGAAGAGGTCGGTCCAGGGCGCTGCGCGGTAGCCGAGAACAAATTCCTGCACGCGGAAGAGCAAACCCAGCGCAAAGATTTCCGCGCCGCGCATCGCGGTTTGTTTCAGGATGGCATTCCGCGCGATGCCCTTTTCGCGGAGGCGCTCGGTTACAAGAGCCATGGAAAGTCCGGCAACGAAGATAAAGAGCGGAGCCGGAAGCGTGCCGCCGAGTTGCGACCAATGGAAAAGAGCGGAGTCACGCTGGTCGGACCGCAGCCAGGAATCATAGCAATGCGTCTGGAACATCAGGACGCAGGCGAGCCCGCGCATCCAGTCAATGTAAGTAAGGCGCTGCATTCTTGGAGTAATCAGTAACCGGTAGTCTGTAATCAGAGAGGATAGCAGCAAATGACAAGAAGTGGCGAGTGGCGAGAATCCCAACAAGCGAAAATGGTGAAGAGGGAGTTTCCGTTATTTGCCGATAGCGTAGAACGCTACATGGTGTTTGGTCGATCTGGGGAGACAACCCGTAGATGAGGCAACTTAACATCTGGGCGGTGCTGGGAATTTGGGCGGGGATTTGTGTGGGCGCGGCATTCTATGCGGTTTGGCAGGGTTATGGAGGCCGCGCTTTTGCCATCACACTGACCGCGTTTGCGATTCTGCTCCTGGTGATGCTCTCGTTTGCGGCTCGTGAGGTTGCGGATGGCTTGGCGGCAAGATTCGGTGTGGGCGGAGGATTTCTGCTTGGCGCTCTGCTGTTCGTGAACTTTGTCCTGTACCTCGTGGGGACCGGCACGTTCGCCGTGCAACGCGCATCAGCGATGGCGGCCTTCATCTTCGTGCCGCTCGGGCTGGCTTCATCGACGGGCGCGGCAGCGGGCAGTTGGCGCGATTTCCTGACCATTGCGGGCGTATGGGTATTTGTAAAATTCGGGCCAACCCACTGGATGTGGTCGTATCCCGGTGGGCGGTTGGCCTATGTGTTCACCATACTGATGGCGGTAGACGTGGCCCTGGCGACATTCCTCCTGGCGCGCCGTCTGAAGGGGGTCGGCTATTCGATCGGCTGGGGTAATCGCTGGGGACTATACGTCTTCGGAAGCTTCGCAGCCTTCGGCTGTGTGGCCATCCCGTTGGGCATACAGATGCAGTTCATCGCCTTTGCGCCTCACATGGGCCAGTGGGCCGGCGTGCTCGTGGGCTCACTCGGAATTCTCGTCTTTACCGCTTGGCCGGAGGAATTGTTGTTTCGCGGCCTGCTGCAAAATTATCTAGCGCGGGCGTCGAAGAGCGAGTTTGCGGGGTGGTGGACGGCTTCGATGCTATTCGGGATGTCGCACATCACGAATCTTGGATTTCCGAACTGGAAGTACGTAATCTTGGCCGCGATTGCAGGCTTGTTCTATGGGTGGACGTGGAGAAAGACCGGCTCGATCTTCGCTTCGGCGCTGGTGCACGCGGGCGTGGATGTCACCTGGCATTTTCTTTTCCGCACAGTTTGAGGATTGTATGCGGCCTAGTCGGAGAACCAGTCGCTGCGGTAGGCCACCCACCAACTGACCGCAAGGATGGGAATCGTGGCGACAAGGCCCCAAAACAGGGGCAGCAGGAAATCCGCGATAAGCCCCAGACAGATGAAAAGAATCCAGAAGATTTTGCGGCGCATGTGGAGATTAGTTTAACGGAGGAGGACGGATTTACCACAAAGATCGCAGAGAAAGAGCACAGAGGTCACAGAGAAGAGGAAGAGGATCGAGGCCTTTGTGTTCGTAAGACGCACCCTCAGGTTTCAAGTGCCCGTGCCACTACAAAAACTGGTAGAAATGAGGTACAACGCCTAACACGAAGGCCACAGAGGATTGCAGCGACGGAGGGCGGAATGCCGGGACACGATGCCGCAAGTTCTGCGCGCGGATTTCGCGTGCAGCGGAGCGAAACGAAAGACGGGTGGGTGGTGGAGTGCTTTGGCAGGCTAACGGTCGAAAATGTGCCGTTGCTGAAGCAGGAGATGCTGCAGGCATGCGGGAAGAAGAGCCGGATTGTGCTGGACCTGAAGGAAGTGCCGATGATGGACAGTTCCGGCCTGGGGGCGGTAGTGACACTGCATGTTTCGGCCCGCACACGCGGATGCAAGCTGGAAGTCATAAACGCGAGCCGGCAGATTCGCGAACTCTTCAGCATGACCAATGTCCTGGGGTTATTTGAGGCCACCGGGCGCCACGGCGGGAGGTTGATGTGATCGCGGCCCGCCCTGAGCGTTCTGTGATCGAGGAGAGAAGCGCGTGAGCGAGAGACCCTTGGTGTTGATGGAGGATCGCGTCGCCTTTGCATGGAAGAACTTCGAGGACCAGCAGGCGATCATCCGCGCCGCAGATTTGAAGGCCGGATACCTGGTGACGTTCCTCCTGTTTTTCGGGGCCAGCACCATTCCGCTCGGAAAAGAAGTGTTGCCCGACTTGCGCTGGGCGCGGTTGGCACAAGACGTGGCCAGCGGCCTGTACGCGCTGAGCTATGCGATCTTTGCGGTTGGCTTTGTCTGGGCGCTGTACCTGATTTCCCACGTCCTCATGCCGCGCATCGCTCGCCATCACGCCAAGCCAAGAGACGGACGTGAGCTGCTCTATTACGAGCACGTGGTGCGGTATGAGAGCAGCACCGCGTATTACGAGGCGATGCTCCACGCTAATGAAGAGGAGATGCTTCGCAATGTCACCGATCAGGTGTACGAGCTCTCCATGATCTGCAAGGTGAAAGTGGACAGCTTGCGGGCGTTTTCGCAGACCTTCAAGATCACTTTGGTGGCCTGGTTTATCAGTACGGCGACGGGCTTCTGGATCATGACGTACATGAAGTGAAGAAGTGGCGAATGGCGAGAAAAGAACGAAGAAAAGAAAATCCTCACGCCCCTAATTCCAATCGATCAAACTCCCTATTTGCGTTTCTACTATCCCGCACCCGGGGCGCGGTTTGTTTCCCGTTGGAGATGGCTGCCAGCAACGTGCGGTCAATATCCTCCACTCCCGAAGTGCGCAGGAGCTTGACGTTCGAAACTGAGCCATCCGGATTTATCTGATATTTGATTATGGGCGAACGTTTGTAAGACTCGCCAGGAAGGAATTGGTGTTCTGGCCTCGACCCTCGTTAGTTTCGGCCTTGGAAACATCAGGCCCCGGGGACTTGTGCTGGGCGCGCGGTTTGTTATGATTTGGGCGTTCCTCTGGAGCAGGGCGCCACAGCGCCGTGTCCTGCCCGGCGACACAAGTGGATAATTGTGCTCGCGAACACTCAGCCTTCCCCAAAAGCCCGCCGCGGCGGGCATGGCCTCCAAGGGAGGCCTAGCTGAGGAGACTCTCGTGCGCTTCCTGACGCCAACGGAAAATAAACGGCTCAATGAGCTGATTGGTTTTTTGTGCATTATGGCAGCGATCTTGATCGGATTGGCCTTAATTTCGTATTCGCCGAGGGATGCCGCCTTCAATGTGAGTGCCTCGAGTGGCGACGACCACCTGACCCATAATTGGATGGGACCCGTGGGGGCGTACGCCTCCGACCTGGGATTCCAGGTTTTTGGTTTCGCGGCATTTCTGCTGCCGGTGGCACTGGGAATCCTCGGCTGGCGATGGTTCCGGAGCCAGGCGGTGGACTCGCAGGCGGCGACGCTAACGGGATATGTGCTACTGATGTTGTCTCTCCCTTCCCTGCTTTCCATGGCCACATTCATTCCGGAGGTGCGTGGAGCAGTGCCGGCAGGAGGTGTGCTGGGCGCACTGGTGTCTCACGGACTGCGCAGCGGATTCAATACGGCGGGTGCGGTGCTGGTGGCGCTGGCGTTGTTTGTCGTGGCCCTATTTATGACCACGAGTTTTTCGTTCAGCGGGGCGCACGCGTGGGCCAGCAGCAACAAGGGGCCATTGGGCAAGATTGAAAAGCTGGGCATTCTGCAGCGCGCGCGGGCGCGCTGGCAGGATTGGCGCGAGGAACGCCACCAGGAACGCATGCGCCGTGAAGTGGAAGAACGCCGCATCGCCGGCCGGCGTCCGGTGCCGCCTCAATTAGTCGGCAGGCCGGAGGTTGATAAGGAAGAAGCGAAGAGCATCAAGCTGGATGATTTGAGTGACATCTTCAACCGGAAAAAAGCCGCCACGGTTGCAGAGAAGAACGATGAAGGGGAGAAAGAGTCCGGGCACAAGGCGCCCATCATGGTGCTGAACCCCGAAAGGGGTGAGAAGGCGAAGAAAGCGGAACCCAAGATCGCCAAGGGCAACGCGAACTACAAGCTTCCGCCCATCAGCCTGCTCGTGCAGGGCGAAGGCACCCATAAGCTCGACGAAGACGAACTGAAATACCGCGCACGCGCCATTGAAGAAAAATGCCACGAGTTCGACGTGGAAGGCCGCGTGACGCAAATCAATCCCGGGCCGGTGGTGACCACGTTCGAGTTCAAACCCGAGGCAGGCATCAAGTACAGCCGCATTATCGGTCTGACCGAAGACTTGTGCCTTGCTCTGCAGGCGGAATCCATCCTGATCGAGCGCATTCCCGGCAAGTCCACCGTCGGCATTGAAGTTCCCAACGACCGCCGGCAGACCATCGCCCTGCGCGAAATTATCGAGGCGCAAGAATTCATGAATTCGCCGAGCAAGCTTACTCTGGCTATGGGCCGCGATCTGCACGGGCGGATCCGCGTCACCGATCTCGCTTCCATGCCCCACCTCTTGATCGCAGGCTCGACGGGCACGGGCAAGAGCGTCTTCATCAACTCGCTGATGATGTCGATCCTCTATAAGGCGACGCCCGACGAAGTAAAGATGGTGCTGGTGGACCCGAAGCGCCTGGAACTGAACTTATACGAAGGCATTCCCCACCTGATCGCGCCGGTGGTGACCGATCCGAAGGTGGCTTCGAACGTATTGCGCAACGCTACACGCGAAATGGAAAACCGCCTCAAGCTGCTCGCGCAGCGCGGCGTCCGCAACATTGACCAGTACAATCGCACCTTCCAAAAGAACCAGTCGCTCTCCTTGTTCGAAAGCACGGAGGAGAGCGAGCACAAGCCGCTTCCCTACCTGATCATCATCATTGACGAGTTGGCCGACCTCATGATGGTGGACACCAATAACGTGGAAGAATCCATCACGCGTCTCGCGCAGATGGCTCGCGCCGTGGGCATCCACCTCATCCTTGCCACGCAACGCCCGTCGGTCGATGTGATCACCGGCTTGATCAAGGCGAACTTCCCCGCCCGCATCTCCTTCCGCGTAGCCAGCAAAGTGGACTCGCGGACGATTCTCGACTCCAACGGCTCGGAGTCCCTGCTTGGCAAGGGTGACATGCTCTACTTGCCGGCCGGCTCCGCGCGCCTGCACCGCATTCACGGTCCGCTGGTGACGGAGGACGAGATTACCGGCGTGTGCGATTTCTGGCGCCAGCAGGCGCAGGCAAAGTACAACGAAGCGCTGCTCGAGGCGCCAAAGGACGAAGACGGGAAGACCAGCGGCGGCGGTTCATCGAAGACCGCCGGCGCCACTAGCGCGGAATCCGCGGCCGGCGGCGACGATGAGGTGGACGATGACCTGTACCAGGATGCCATCCGCATTTGCTGCGAAATGGGCCGCGCTTCTACGTCCACGCTGCAACGCCGCTTGCGCATCGGCTATGGCCGGGCCGCGCACCTGATCGATTTGATGGAAAAAGATGGCATCGTCGGCCCGCCCGACGGCACCCGGCCGCGCGAAGTCCTCAAAGGCCGCGACTGGATGAAAGAATTCGACGACCGCGAACAATAAACGACGGCTTGCGCTTGCGGCGACTTTTGATTCCTTAAATGGCCCGTAGATACTCGGCCCCTGGCCGAAAGGCCAGTACGCCAATTCCGACGGCGTCCGGGTTAGGGCCCTGAACATATTTTTCTCCGTTGGGCAGTAGCGCACCACCATTCCCATTTCGTAGCTTTGGGAAATGAACCAGGCAAACGGGCCACGGGCCATTCGTTTTGATTTTTCTTTCCACCGCAAACAATCAGGGCTTCATCGAAGGAAGTTCTTCCCAAACTATTCGCAACGCGGCGAAACCAAGAGGCACCGATATGCAAGCCTGCTTGCCTGCGCATTGCTGACCGGCCTCGCCGCCATAACGGCAAGCGGCGCGCATGCGGCGGCCGGCACCCTAGCTTTTAGCCCCTCAGCAGCGAATTTCGGTAACGTGCAGGTAGGAACCACAAAGAGCATCTCCGTGACCATCACCAACACGGGAACGGCCAGCGTTGCCTTCCGTAAAGAAAGCTTGCAAGCCAACATGTACAACTTCAGCGGCCTCACCTTGCCTCTAACGTTGTCGCCCGGAGCCCATCTCACCTTTATGGTGAAATTTGCACCGCTGACGCTAGGAACAATCAGCGGACGAGTGGTGTTTGGCAGCAATGCTACCAACAGCCTGGTGTATTTTGCCCTGACCGGAACGGGGGTGAGGGGAGCGCTGACGATAACGCCGGAAACCGTGAATTTCGGCAGCGTGCCCCTCGGCACCACGGTTTCCCAGACTGAGCAATTAAAAAATACCGGCACAACGAGCATGACGATTTCCGGTGCGAAATTGACCGGTGGATCGGAGTTCAAGCTATGCAGTTTGACCTACCCGATCACCTTGGCGGTGGGGCAGAGCGTAAACTGCACCGTAAGATTCTCAGCCACGGCTACGGGTTCCACATCGGGCAGCGTCGCGTTCACCAACAACGTCTCGGGGAACGTGGCTCTGGCGATGACCGGGGCGGGAGTCGCGGACACGCGGACGCTTTCGGCAGCGCCGGCCAGCCTGAACTTCGGCAGCGTAACCACGGGAAAATCGGAAACGCTCTCCGTGAAGCTGGAGAATATAGGAAACTCCAGCGTGACAGTTTCCGGCGTAAGCGTTTCGGGTGTGAACCTGACGACCGGGGGCGGCGTCAGCGGAGCCACAATTGCTTCCGGACAGACAGCCACGTTGAATGTGACTTTCACGCCGTCGAAAACGGAGACCCTGAGCGGCTCTGTGACCGTGACGAGCAATGCTTCAAATTCTCCCACGAAGATCGTCGTGGCCGGCGCTGGCGTCGCTGCTGGAGCTTATTCGGTAAGTTTGCACTGGACGGCCAGCACCTCTTCCGGAATTGTTGGATACAACGTCTACCGGGCGCTGCAGTCGAGCACGACCTATTCGAAACTGAACGCAAGCCCTATGTCAGACACGAGCTATGTGGACAGCCTGGTGACGGCAGGTGAAAGTTATACCTATCACGTGACCGCGGTGAATTCACAAGGAGAAGAAAGCGCGCCTTGCTCGCCGGTGTCGGCAACGATACCGTAGACATGATCGTCTTGCGAACGCGTTTTCCGGCATCCGGCTTCCCTGTTCTCGATGGCCTATCGTGCGTGCGCTTCGAGAAATTTTCCCAGCACCGCCGCCGCGTGTTCGCACAGTTTGCGATCTTCGGCGCCGAATGCCGCACGGAAGTGCGAGTCGATGTCCAATTCTCCCGCAACCTTGCCTCGCACGAACACCGGAACTACGATTTCGGACTTTGTTTCGATGGAGCAAGCCAGGTAACGCGGGTCCGCATTAACGTCGCCCACGACGATGGTTTTCCCGCTGGATGCCGCCGCCCCGCAGATGCCCTGGTTCAGGGGTATGCGCGTGTGCGGCGTCATAGTGCCCTTGAATGGGCCAAGCACAAGTGCGTTGCCGCCCTCCTTTTCGAGCATGTAAAAGCCTACCCAGTTGTACTTGGTAAGCTTCTCGTGGAGAAGGGCAACGATAGATTTCATGAGCCCTTCGGCGGAAGTGGCAGATTTTGCCAGGGCGTCGACTTCAGAAATAAGGTCGGCGGATTTCACGTTCGTTGTTGTCATACAAACATTTTAGCGGATTACCTGAAAAGAGTCTCGGGCGTAGGTTTCTACTAGAATCGCCGCAATTCTCCGCCACGCAGCGGCTCCATTTCATTGTTGGGACGGGCACGCTAGCCGCGTTTGTCCTGAGCGGCCAAGCCTATGGCTGGTTCGCTTTGCTTGGCGGGATGATGCTGCACCTGCTTGCGCGCGTGCGCGCCAAGCGAATTGACACCACTGCAAGCCGACTCTAAACTACTAAAGTCACACTGCCGGGGTAGCTCATTGGTAGAGCGCCGCCCTGAAAAGGCGGGCGTAGCCAGTTCGATTCTGGCCCCCGGCACCATC
>DATFSI010000227.1:0-9427 GCA_035262705.1 Candidatus Acidiferrum sp.
AGCGGGGCAAACCGCGCACCGTGGGCCGAGCCTTCGCGACCAGTGGACCTGGAAATCCAGGCAAAGTGTTACGACGCGCTCCTGGCAGCGTTTTACGGAAAGCCGTGGTTTGCAGGTGTGTACTGGTGGAAGGTGGGGACAAACGGCTACGGGGGGCCTAACGACGCTTCGCACACGCCGTGGAACAAGCCGGCGATGCAAACGGTGGACCGCTGGTACCGCTCGTCCAAGCGGTAGTGAAACCACAAGAAGTGCGCCCGCTGAAGCCGGGGATTGATTCGTGATCGCTCCCGATGACAGCAGGTGCGGACTAGTTTGGACAGTCACGACCCAGCCTTTTTTCGGGACATACTCCCTATGGAACAATGGCGATGGGGTGTCTCGGGGGTCTGGTTCGCCCATGCAATGACAAACAGGGAGAATGCCCGAAAAAACCTTCAATCGATTCCTCCGCAACTTACGCCGCTTTGCGAAGCATGGTGTAGACAATATCCAAAGGCATAGAGAATCCAGGCGGCCCCTGTTCCCGTAAAGACGGAAAATGCGGGGCTCTTTGGTTGCGGGAAGGCGCTGGGGATGATAATTTTATTAATTCTTGGTTTCCCGGGCAGAGGGGAAGGGGCCGGAAGCGGTCGTTCAGCCGGGTAAGTTCGCTATTCCATTGCATGTCCCGAGGGAAGCCTCGCAGTTTTGCCGGTTACCTTTGTCCCTGTTTGGCCGGTTGCATCGTTCATCTGAAAAAAATGGCTGCACCTACTTCCAATGCGAGTCGCGGCGCTGCCGGGCGTGTGCCCGGCGTGATTTATTGGCGCGTGGAAGGGTCACTGTTTGAGATCAGCGCGCTGCGCAGCGTGGGCTTTTTCAACTGGAACAGCCAGAGCTTTCTCGAACGCTGGGTGCGGCGCGCCGGCATGGGGGTGATTACGCTGCTGCGGCCGCTCGCGTATTTTGCCAGCCGCACGTTTGCCACCCGCTTTCTACACAGCGCACTGCGCGGCATCACGCGCGACCGCCTGGACCTGCTGGGCGAAGAGTATTTCCAGTACGAATTGAAGCCGGCCATCCGGCGCGAAGCCGCGGCCAGGCTGGTGGAGGCAGTGCGCGGCGGCGAACGCGTAATTCTGGTCAGCCAGTTGCTGGAACACATGGTGCGGCCGCTGGCGGAGTATTTTGCCGTGGGCGGTTTCATCGCCAACCGGCTGGAATTTCGCGACGGGGAAGCCACCGGACGGCTGCGCGAGCCGGTAGTTCGCCCGCGCGGGCCGCTGGCGTGGCTGGCCAGCGGGTCTGCTGACGGAGCCATCCCCAGAGAGAAATTGCTTTCGCAACTCGACTGGGAGAGTACGCCGGAGTTTCTGGCGTCCGCGGTGCAGGCGACCTCGCGCCCACAGGCTCCCACACGCTCTTTGGTCGAGCGGCTGAGCAGTACGCCAGAGGTCAAACGATTGCCGGTGCGGGAGTCGCTGGCGGGGAAGCATCTTCTCCTTGTCGGGGTCACCGGGTTCATCGGCAAGGTGTGGCTGGTGGACCTGCTGGAAAAGACTCCGGAGATCGGGAAAATCACGCTGCTGATTCGCCGCAACCGCACGACCACGGCGCAGAAGCGTTTTGAAAAAATTGTCGAAGAGTCGCCCACACTCGATCGGCTGCAGGAGATTCACAATTCGAACCTCGCTGCCTTCCTCAAGGAAAAAGTGGAAGTGGTGGAGGGCGACGTCAGCCTCCCCGGCCTTGGTCTGGATGAGGCCACGCAAGCGCAGTTGCAGCGCTCGCTGGACGTCGTCGCCAACAGCGCGGGCCTGACGGATTTCAACCCGGATTTGCGCGACGCGCTTTCTTCCAACGTGGATTCCACGCGTTACCTCCTGGAGTTCCTGCGCAAATGCGATCACGCGGCGCTGATGCACCTTTCGACCTGCTACGTGGTGGGCATGCGTGACGGGCGGGTGAACGAGGACCTTCGCGCAAACTACAATCCCCAGGACAACCCGGACTTTGACGCGGAAAAGGAAATCGCCTCGCTGCGCGAAATGGTGAAGCGCATCGAAGAGCGCGCCGAAAGCCCGGAGGTCGCGAAGGCGCTGCGCCGGCAGGCGCTGGGCCGCGGAGGCGACGCCTCCAAGGTGGCTGCCGGTGAACTGGATGCGGTCATCGTACGGAATCGCGCCCGCTGGGTGCGCAACCGCCTGGTGCGCGCGGGAATGAAGCGCGCGCAGCATCTCGACTGGCCCAATACGTATACGTTCACGAAGAGTCTCGGCGAATCGATCCTGGCGCAGCAAGGCCAGGACCTGCCGATTGCCATCGTGCGGCCATCGATTGTGGAAAGTTCGGAGCGCTCGCCGTTCACTGGTTGGAATGAGGGCATCAATACGTCCGGCCCGCTTTCTTATCTGCTAGGCACGACGTTTCGACAATTGCCTTCGAACGAGCGGAAGTGCCTGGACGTGATTCCGGTGGATATGGTCACGCGCGGCATGACGCTGATCGCCGCGGCGCTGGTGCAGCGGAAGCACGCGCGGCTGTATCAACTGGCGACATCAGCGATCAATCCGGTGAACATGGGGCGTTCGATCGAGTTGACCGGGCTGGCACACCGCAAGCATTACAAAACGCAGCAAGGGCTGGAGCACTGGCTGAAGGTGAAGCTCGAAACGATTCCGGTTTCCAAGCAGCGCTACGAGCGGCTTTCGATTCCGATGCAGAAGGCGGTGGTTTCGACCATCAATAAGGCGGCCACGTCGCTGCACATGAGCAAGCCTCCGCTGGCCAAGACCGAGCGGGACCTGGGCCGCGCCGAAAAGATTATCGAACTGTACGAGCCGTTTATCTTGCACAACGAGCACGTGTTCGAATGCGAAAACGCGCGGCTGCTTTCCGCGGCGCTGCCCGACGAGGAAAAGCAGCTCTTCGATTTTTCACCGGAAAACATTGACTGGTGGGACTACTGGATTAACATCCACATACCGGCCTTGCGCCGCTGGTGCTACCCCTTGATGGAGGGGAGGCCGCTCGAGTCCCGCGAGCCGCGCGTGATGAACTGGCCGGCGCCTCCGGAGGAAGCGTCCGCGGCGGTTCCCTGAGCCGGCCGTTTTGCGCCTATGGCTATTTTCCTGACAGGTTCCACGGGCTACCTCGGCAGCTATCTTGTCGCGGGCTTGTTCACCGGGCATGCGGATCGCCTGAACCTGCTGGTGCGGGCGAAGAGCGAGCAGGAAGCCCGCGAGCGGTTGTGGCAATCGCTGCAACTCCATTTTGAGTTTCCAGAATTTCTGGAATATGTAAACGCGCGGGTGCGCATTTTTCGCGGCGATCTGACAAGCGAGCGCTTCGGTCTTTCCGACGACGAGTACCACACGTTGGTGGATTCCACCGATGCGATCCTGCATTGCGCGGCTTCGCTGAACCGCAAATCGGAAAAGCAGTGCCTGAACGTGAATCTGCGCGGGTCCCTGGAAGTGATTCAACTGGCTCGGCGGGCGCAGAATCGCCATGGCTTGCGGCGGTATTCCCACGTTTCGACGGTAGCGGTGGCGGGGAAGCGGCAGGACGAAGTGGTGACCGAAGACGCTTCGATTGACTGGGACCGGTCGGACTACGATCCTTACGCGCGGACAAAGAAATTCTGCGAGCACATGGTGCACCAGTTATTGCCGGATGTGCCGCACACGATTTTCCGTCCGGCGATTGTGCTGGGCGATTCGCGGCAGCCGGAGACGACGCAATTCGACATGGTGCAGGCGTTCGACACCCTGGCGCGGTTTCCCGTATTGCCGTTGCGCCCGACGGACAAAATCGACATTGTGCCGGCGAATTATGTGGGCGCGGCGATTGTGAAGATTCACCAGAAGGACGTACCAAATTACGGCATTTATCATCTATCTTCGGGAACGGGTTCGCAGACGTACAAAGAACTGACCGACGCATTGGCGGAAACGGGCGGAGGGTCGCGACCGAGCTACCAGCCGTGGCTAGGCGGGCCGTTTTCGAAGACCGTGAACTGGCTGGCGTTCAAGGGCGGCGCCGTGGGGTATGGAGCTTCCTTGCTGAAGGTTTTCTGGCCATATCTGGACTGGAATACGGTGTTTGATAATTCGCGCGTGGTCGAAGAGATGGGCGAATCGCCAGCGAAATTTTCCACATACGCATATCCGCTCCTGCAATTCAGCCGCGCGAACAAATTTAAGTATCCCGCGAAGCCGTGGCCGGCCGAAGCGGGGAAAAACGCTGTGGTTACCGCGGGGGGCGCCAGCGCATGACCGATTTCCTTCTCGTCGCCTGGGTCAGCGCGCTGATCGAGATCCGCCGCTTTGGGTGGATGTTCGGGCTGGGCAGGCGCTGGACACCCGGCGAAACGCTGAAGCTGCTGTTTGCCGGATATAACGGCACGCGCAACACCGGGAGCGACGTGCGTGTGCAGGAGACGCTGCGGCAACTGCGGCATGTTTTGGGCGCGCAAAACGTGGACTTCAGCGTGATGACGCAGAACTTCGAACGCACGCGCGGGTATTTTGACGGCACGCGCCAGGTGCACCTGCCAGATGTGTACCCGCCATTTTTGTTCCGCGAAGTGCACGCGAATCACGGTGTGGTGGCGTGCGAAGGCTCGATGTTCAAGAGTAAATTCGCGAACGCGTTGACGACAATGATGATTGGATCATTGGGGTTGTCCTCTGCGCAGAACAAGCTTTCGGTGGCGTACGCGGGCGATGCGGGCCACATGGACGACCTGCTGCAATGGATGTGCGGGCGGTATACAAACGAATCGTTGGTCATTACACGCAGCCTGGAATCGCAGCAGTTGCTGACCGGCTTGGGTGTGCCGAATGAACTGGGCGCAGACACCGCCTGGACGTTTGAGCCGCACCCGCAGGATTACGCACGCGCCGCATTGCGCCGTGCCGGCTGGGATGAAAAGACGCCGGTTCTTGCACTCTGCCCGATTCATCCGTTTGTGTGGCCGGTCCGCGGGTCAATCGCGAAATACATCGCCACGGCGACAAGCGGCGCGTTCAAGGACAGCCAGTACCGCACGGTGTATTTCTTCGAATCGGGCGCCCAGGTGGACCGCAAATTCAAGCACTATGTGAATGGATACATCGAGGCCACCAAGACGTTTCTTGAGCGCCACAAGGTTTTCCCCATCCTTGTGGCCATGGAACGCCTCGACGCCGCGGCCTGCCGGGCCATCGAGCGGGAAATTCCAGGCATACCTGTGTTTACGTCGGACGATTTCGATATGTTCGAGCTGGTTTCGATTTTGCGTGCTTGCACCTACATGGTTTCTTCGCGGTATCACGGCATCGTCACGTGCATGCCGGCGGGCGTGGTATCCGCGGGCGTGACGATGGATGAACGCATCCACAACCTGATGCGCGAGCGCGGGCACCAGCATTTAGTGCTGACAGTGGACGACCCGGACCTGGGGCCGAAGCTTTCGGAAGTGATGGAACGAATGGTGGCCGAAGCCGCCGCCATCCGCGAATCGATCGGGCGCACCGTGGTGGCGAATCTGAAGGCTATGTCGCGCATGGCCGTTTTTTTTGAGGACGAGGTCCGCAAGACTTATCCGGAGTTTCCACTGCGCAAGGGCGTGCTGAGCTGGGAAGACAATCTTCCGCCATTCAGCAACGACCTGCGGAAGCTGGTGGAACAGTACGATTCCGCGGCCCACGTGCTGGCCGCGGGGCGCTGACGCCGATGCCGAATTTCCTTGAAAATACTTTCGCGCAGCTGCAGAAGGCAGCGGGCCGCGTGGTGCTGCGGGAAATCCGCGGCGAGCAGTTCGTCAGCGTTTCCGGATCGGAACTGCTTGAGCAGGTGGCGCGGGCGCGGGCGTTTTTGCGCCAGAATGGTGCGCAGACCGGGGAGCGGTGCGCCTTGCTGGGATCCAACTCGATTCGCTGGGCAGCGATTGATTTGGCACTGATGGCCGAAGGCGCGATTGTGGTGCCGCTGTATGCGCGGCAGGCGCCGGGGGAACTGGCCACGATGCTGAAGGACTGCACGCCGCGACTGCTGATTGCCGCGGATGCCGCGCTCGGCAAAAGCGTCGCGCAGGTGTGGCCGGAGACTCCGCGACGAGTCACCTTCGACGAGATTTTTCAAGGTGTCGCGCCGGGGCAGGGAATTGTAGGGCCGCCAAATGCGAGGCGCACGGATGATCTCGTTACGATCATTTACACGTCCGGAACTTCCGGCGAGCCCAAGGGCGTTTGCCTGAACACCGCGAATCTCGATCACATGCTCGGCTACACCACGGGGTGGATCGACCGACTCGACAAAAGCGATCGCGAGCCGCTGCGAGTTTTTCAATACCTGCCTTTCAATTTTGCCGCTTCGTGGATCGTGATGATGTCGTGCCTGACGCGCGAAACCGTGCTGACCCTTTCGACGGACTTGAGCAAGCTGGCCGATGAAATTCGCCTTTCGGCGCCCAACTATTTTTTCAATGTGCCGACATTGCTGGAACGCGTAAAGCGCGGCGTGGAAGAAAACCTTGCGAAGCAGCCTTCCATTATCCAGTCCATCTACAAGAAAGGCTGCGTGGCGTGGCAAAGGCGGGAAGGCGGAGAATCTGGCGGAGGCTTGTGGATGTTCGCGGCGCAGAAACTGATTTTCAGCAAGATTCGCGAACGATTCGGGCCCAACCTGCAGGGGCTGGTGTGTGGTTCCGCACCGCTGGCGCAAGAAACGCAGGTGTTTTTCGCCATGCTCGGCATTCCGATCTGGCAGGTGTACGGTCTGACGGAAACCTGCGGGATCTGTACGATGGATGATCCGCAGCGTACGTCCGAGCCAGGACGCGTGGGGCACGCCGTTCCCGGCACGGAAATGAAGACCGGCGACAACGACGAGATTCTAGTGCGCGGGCCGAATATTTTTCCAGGGTATTGGAGTCATCCGGAAGAAACGGCGCGGGTTTTGCAGGGCGGCTGGTTTCATACTGGCGATCAGGGCGAAGTGAATTTGCGTGGAAACTGGCGCATCAGCGGGCGCATCAAGAATCTGATCATCCTGAATTCCGGGCACAATATCGCGCCAGAGCCGATGGAAGAAAAGATCGCACAGTATCTGCCCGGCGCGCAGCAGGTGGTGATTGTCGGCAACGGGCGTGGTTATTTGTGCGCCCTGGTGGCAGGCGGCGTGGAAAGTGCTGGGGTGCAGACTGCCCTGGACCAGGTGAATGCAGATTTGCCGCATTACCGGCAGGTACGGAATTTTGCCGTTATCCGGGACGCTTTCACGCCGGAAAGTGGTTTGCTTACCGCAAACGGGAAGTTGAAGCGCGAGGCCATTAATTTGAAATATCGCGAAGAGATCGACCGCATGTACGCGAAGCAGGCTGCGGCGGTGGGCAGCAACGCATGAAGAAGACTGGCAATCCGGAGCCCGTGAAGGAGTTTCGCGGGCAGGCGCTGCGCTGGGAGTGGCGCGACGGCGTGGTGGAACTGACGCTGGATCACGAGCCGTTGAATGAGATCGGGACGACGGTGCTCGGCGAGTTGGAAAAATTTGTCGCTGCCATCGACCGCCTGGCGCCCGTGACAAGCACATGCATTATCGCTAGCGCGCGGCCGGGAGGCTTTTCCGCGGGCGGTGATTTGCGCGAACTGTATCATTCGGCGCTGGGGGTTTCGCACAAGAAACGTGCTTCCGGCGCTCGCGAATTCATCGAGCGCATTCACCGCACGTTCAACGCATTGGATGCGGCGCCGTTTATTACCGTGGCGGCAGTGCATGGCGTGTGCCTGGGCGGCGGGCTGGAGTTGGCGCTGCTGTGCGATTTGATCGTTGCCGATAAGATGGCGCGCTTTGGTTTTCCTGAGCTGCGCCTGGGCATTATTCCCGGGTTTGGCGGGATTCCACGGCTGCGGCGCAACGTGGGCAACAGCTTTATTCGCGACCTGCTGTTTACAGGGCGGACGGTGAAAGCGGAAACGGCACATCAGGCGGGCCTGGTGACGCAGCTTGCGGGGGAAGGCTACGCGCTGCAGGTGGCGCGTTCGATGGCCCAGCAGACTACCAAGTTCGATCCGGAAACGCGCGTGACGGCGAAGAAATTTGCGAAGCCGATCCCGTACAAGGAATTGCGCGAGGAAGCGGAGATTTTTTTGAAGCTCTTCAATCGTCCCGAGGTGATGGAAAGCTTGAGGCGGTTCGTCGAAAGCGATGAGCCGATGAAGCATTTGCCGGTTGCGGCCAAGTCATAAGTCGCAGTTTGTGAGTCGTAAGTCGCTTTAATCCTCGCTGCAATCCAACCCATTCCTCAGGGCTCTCCGACTCCCGGTGCCCTAATTAAAGATGAAGGCCTAGCCGAATGGCGGATGTAGCGCTCTTTCCGTTCTGACACGATGAGGGTGGAGGTTGCGCTTATGTCATCGGAATGGATCACACTTTCGAAGGAGTTTGCGGAGGCGACGGCAAAGGCCGGCGGGTTTACGGTTGCCGTGCATACGGAATCGCGGGGCTCGGCGAGCGGAGTTGTTTGGAAGCCTGGGATTATTGTCACCGCCGAACACGCACTCCAGCGCGACGAAGAGATTCGCGTGACGCTACCTGACGGGCAGATCGCGGAGGCGAAGCTGGCCGGACGCGATCCCTCAACCGACATTGCGGTGCTGAAATGCGAGCAGGCAAAGACGGGTGCTTCGTCGTTCAGCGATACGGGGGTGCTGCGCCCCGGCAACGTGATGCTGGTGGTGGGGCGCACGCGCGCGAGCGGCCCGGTGGCGGCGCTGGCGTTTGTAAGCATGGTGGCCAACGAACGCCGCTTGTGGGGCGGCAGTTTGCTTTCTCCGTATGTGCGATTGGATGTGGCGCTGCAGCGCACCGGCGTGGGCGGCGCGGTGATTGATGCCGAGGGGCACGTCGCGGGTTTGGCAACACCAAAGTTCGCGCATGCCGGGGCGCTCGCGCTTTCGGTATCCACGGTGGATCGCGTGGCGCAGGCACTTCTGGAAAAGGGCGGTGTGCCGCGGGGGTACTTCGGTGTGGGGTTGCAACCGGTTCGCCTTCCGGAGAATCTGAGAGAGACGCTCCAGCGCAAAGAGAAAACCGCGGTGATGGTGCTGGAAGTGGAGCCCAGCGGTCCGGCGCACAAAGCCGGCGTGGTCATTGGGGACATTCTGGTGGCCATCAACGGCACGCCTGTGGCGCGACTGGAAGACGCGTGGGCGCACCTGATTGGTGAAAACATCGGCAATTCGCTGAACGCGCAATTCCTGCGTGGCGGGACGCCGCGAGAAATTTCGATTGTTGTCGGCGAACGTCCCAACGGGAACGCGTGAGATGAGCATCCGGGGGCTTGGGGAAAGTTCCGAGCGCGTGCGGCGATTCACGGTGCTGGTTGAGCCAGGAGGGCGCGGCAGCGGTTCGGGCGTGTTGTGGTCGAGCGATGGATTGGTGGTGACGAATGCGCATGTGG
>DATFSI010000228.1:0-5926 GCA_035262705.1 Candidatus Acidiferrum sp.
TAGAGACCGATAAGGGTTGCTTCAAAACACCTTCCCTCCGCAACCTCGCCAACCGTGGCCCTTACATGCACGACGGCACGTTCCCTACGGTGAAAGACGCTTTCGCTCACTACATCGGCGGCGGCAACTGGAATTCGTATCTCGACAAGGAGATCCACTCGCTCGATGTGCTCACCTTTGACGATCGCGACGACCTCCTGCAGTTCCTCGATTCTCTCAACGGCAACCTTCCGGACAGCATCGGCCCGCCGCCGGACTTCTCTTCCCGGCCGAAGCCCGTGTCCACGGGAAAATAACGAGCACCAACAAAAAAGGCCTCGATTTTTGAGGCCTTTTTTCTTTTCATCGCTTTTCTTTAGGCTGGCTAACGCCGCGCCGCCGCGTAAGTTCCCAGCACTCGCAACTCGCTGGTCACCTCGCGCACTTCGTGCAGCGCTTTTTCCAGAAGTTCCGGCTCCTGGGCTTCCATGTCCAGGTAAAACTGGTATTCCCACGGCTTCCCGTGGATCGGGCGGCTTTCAATCTTCAACAGGTTCACGCCGTATTTGGCGAACGGCTCGAGAGACGACAACAACGCTCCCGGCTTGTGCGCCAGATGCATCGCCAGCGAAATCTTCCGCGCGTCCACGCTGCGGAATTTCCGGGCTCCCTCCGGTGGCAACAGCAGCACGAACCGCGTGAAATTCTCGGCGTTGTCTTCGATGTTCTCCTGCAAAATCACCGCGCCATAATGGGCGGCAGCTCGCCGCCCCGCGATCGCCGCGAAGTGTTTGTCTCCTCGCTCCATCATTTCCCGTACGCTGCCTGCGGTGTCTTCCGCCGGCACGCGTTTCAAGTTCGGATTCGCCGCAAAAAAACGCTCGCACTGCGCCAGAGCCATCGGATGCGACGCGACCGCCCGTAACTCCTCCCACTTTGCGCCCGGCATACCCATCAATTGATGTTCGATCGGCAAAATCGTTTCCCCGCACATTTCCAGAGGGCTTTCCAGTAGCAGGTCGTAGACGCGCACCACCGAACCCGCCAGCGTGTTCTCGACCGGCACAAGCAGCGCGTCGGCCGCGCCTTCGGCGATAGCCTGGAACGCCATGTCGAACGTTGGCCGCGGCACCGTGCGGATCCCTTCGCCCAAAAGCTGCACCGCCGCTGCTTCACTGAATGCGCCCGGCTCGCCCTGAAACGCCACCCGCATCTGCCTGTAGTTCAGCTCTGCCATCCGCGTCCCCACTCCACAATTCGCGCGCAAGTAACGCGAATCTTCACGCTAGAATCTAAACTTGTATTCCTGAGGTACACGGCATAATGACACAAAAGCGTCCGCAATCGGGGGATTACGCGCCCTACTTTGCGAAGTATGTGATGCAGGTTCCCGAGGGAGATTTCCTGGCGACACTGGAAACGCAGATGCGCGATATGCGGACCTTGCTGGAGCCTCTGACCGAAAAGCAAGCCGATTTTAGCTACGCGCCTGGCAAGTGGTCGATCAAACAGATCGTTGGCCACATCAACGACGCGGAGCGCATTTTTTCTTACCGCACCCTGCGCATTGCCCGCGGCGACGAAACCCCGCTTCCCGGATTCGAGCAGGACGATTACATCAAAACTGCAAATTCCGCGTCCCGCACACTGGCGTCCCTCCTCGAGGAGTTCGCAGCTATTCGCCACTCCACCATCAGCCTAATCCGTTCGCTCGACGATTCCGCCTGGGTGCGCCGCGGCACCGCCAGCGAGAAACCCGTTACCGTGCTGGCCCAGGCGTTCATCATCCTTGGCCACGCGCTGCACCACCAGCGCATTCTTACCGAGCACTACCTCCCGCCTTTGTCGGCGGTGTGAAATCTTGCGGCTTCTATTCCGCGCGCCGCATTTTCATTTTTCTTCACGAGCCAACCGTCTCTCGCTCCTCGGGAACGGTTTATGCACTTGCCTCCTCGCGTGCTGGCAAACGTTCCGGAGCACGACGGATCCCTCCGTAGTTTTCCGAAACTCCTCAGCCCATTCCGTTTTGATACTCGTCTCTTCGTCGCGCCGTCCAGGCTGAGTTGCTACTCTTGCGAGGCCGTTGCTACAATGGCTGTTTTGCAGGGCCAGGTTGCGCTCCACTGGGCAATCCCATTTGCCGTTTCCCCTTTGCCCGAACTCTTCTGCGCCTCCGGTCATCTAAGCTTTTCCGTTCCCGAAGGGAGACGACGCGTGGCGAAATATGACGTGGCAATCATTGGCAGCGGACCCGGCGGCTATGTGGCTGCCATTCGTGCCGGCGAACTCGGCCTGAAAACCTTGGTCGTTGAAAAAGATCCCTTCCTCGGCGGCACCTGCCTGCATGTCGGCTGCATCCCCACAAAGGTGCTTCTCCATCACGCCGACGTTTACGACCATTTCAAAAACGCCGGCGAACTCGGCTTCGAAATTCCCGGCGTGAAAATCAACTGGCCCAACATCCTGGCGCGCAAATCGAAAATCGTCACCAAGCACGCCAAGGGCATCGAATTCCTCTTCAAGAAAAACAAAGTGGAATGGAAGCAGGGCTGGGGTCGTTATGAGGGGCCCGGCAAAATCACTGTGGAAAAAGACGGTAAGAAGGAAACCATCGAAGCCGGCGGCATTCTAATAGTCAGCGGTTCGGAAGCCAAAGCGCTTCCCGGCATCGAACCGGATCACAAGACCATTGTTACCAACCGTTCTATCCTAGAGCTCCCGGAAATTCCCAAGACCCTAATCGTCATCGGCGCGGGCGCCGTCGGCGTCGAGTTTGCCTCTATTTACAACTCTTTCGGTACGCAGGTCACCATTCTCGAAGCGCTGCCCCGCGTTGTCCCGGTGGAAGACGAAGAAATCTCGGTGGAACTCGAAAAATCCTTCAAGAAAAAGGGCATCACCGTACAAACCGGTTGCATCGTCGATGGCGTCAAGAAAGAAGCCAAGGGCGTCACCGTTTCCTTCAAGGACAAAGACGGCAAGCCACAAACGCTGCCAGCCGAAAAGCTGCTCCTGGCTGTCGGCCGCATGCCCATGACCGCCAATTGCGGGCTAGAAAAATCCAAAGCCAGGCTCGACCGCGGCTTTGTCCATGTCAACGAATTCATGGAAACCGATGAACCCGGACTTTACGCCGTCGGCGATATCGTCGCCGGTCTCCCACAACTCGCCCACGCCGCGATGATGGAGGGTATCGTTGCCGTCACGCACATCGCCGGAAAACCCACGCACGCCGTCAACAAGCTGCGCATTCCCAACGCCACCTATTGCGAGCCGCAGATCGGCTCCATCGGCATGACCGAAACGCAGGCGCGCGAGGCAGGCTATGCCGTCAAAGTCGGCAAGTTTCCGTTTGTCGGCAACAGCAAAGCCACCATCCTCGGCGCACACGGCGGCTTTATCAAAGTCGTCTCCGAGGAAAAATACGGCCAGGTCCTGGGCATCCATATCATCGGCCCATTGGCTACGGAAATTTTGTCGGAAGCCGCCGCGGTGCTGAATCTCGAAGGCTGCATCGACGACATGATGAACATGATCCACGCGCATCCCACGGTCTGGGAAGCCATGGGCGACGCGTTTGCTTCCGTCCGCGGCCTTCAGATCAACGTGTAGAGTTTTGAACTGGATAGCCGCGAACAGCTAACAGGAAGCGACAAGTTAGCAAATCCGTAGGTTCCTGCTCACTGCCGGCTGTCACCTGTTATGACTTTTTGAGCGCATGCCTCCGCTTCTCATCTGCGATCTTGGCATCCACACCTGGGATGCCGCGTTCGAGCTCCAGCAACGCCTCGTCTCCGCGCGTAAACCCGGCGCCATGGACGACGTTCTCCTCCTCTGCGAACACCCGCACGTCATCACCCTCGGCCGCAACGCCAGCCAGAAAAATCTCCTCGCCTCGGAACATGTCCTCCGCCAGAAAGGCGTGGAGTTGCGCGAAACCAATCGCGGTGGCGACATCACCTACCATGGCCCCGGCCAGATGGTCGGCTACCCCATCCTAAATCTTGATCGTATCCGCCGAGACGTTCACTGGTACGTCCGCACGCTTGAAGAAGCCATGATTCGCGTTTCCGCAGACTTTGAAGTTGCCGCTTACCGCATTCCCGGCAAGACCGGAACTTGGGTGCAGCTGACCGGCGGTATCCCGGAAGAAAAACTCGGCGCCATCGGTGTGCATATCAGTCGCTGGATTACATCTCACGGTTTTGCCTACAACGTCTCCACCGACTTGCGTTTCTTCGACCTCATCATTCCCTGTGGCATCGCCGACCGCAAAGCCACCTCTCTCGAAAAACTCCTTCATCGCAACGTCTCTCTGGACGAAGTAAAACCCCGCCTTATCCATCACCTCGCCGAGCTTTTTTCGCTCATTCCGCAGGAGATTTCCGTTCAGGAGCTTGTTGCACACCTAGAGAAGTCCCAATCCTCGGTCCGCTAGTCCACCCTGTTTTCGCATAGCCAGCGACGGACTTGAGTGTCAGCGCCGTAAGAGCGGCAGAACGTAGCCCACCGCTTTTTAGAGGTGGGATTGCGTACCGATCAAAAGAGGCTCGACGTTCGTTAAGAAAGTGTCCGGGACTTACTTGGGTTACCTTCTTTCGCCTCCGGGGCCGGGACTATTTCATTCCCGGCAGCTTGAAAATCAGGAAGCGATCCACCTCTGACCGCGACGCATCCAGGTCCAGCACGTTCGCAAACGCCGCCGTGATGGCGTCCTGTTCATCCTGGCTGCGCTTGTCGCGGTCGGCCACGAACGCATTTCGCACCTTTTCCATAGCGGCAAGGTCCTTGGTCGCGAACCAGGTAAAATGCGTGAAGTCGCCATCCGTGCGTATTTCCTCTACGGCCAGACCATAGGCCAGCACCGCGCCGTCCGCCACCAGTTTGTCCAGCACCGGCTTGTTGTACTTCTCCCAAACTTTCCGGTACTCCCCGCCCTTCCCAGCTTTTGCCTTCACGTAGAGGAACCGCTCAAACGGCAGCGTGCCGGCCGCCGGCATCGTGGCTCCGGTCACAAACACAAGGTTGCGCGTCAGGTAGTCGCGTGTCTTGCTGACGTCGGCAATCTCCATCATCCGCGCGCTTACTCCCACTGCGGCTGCCCCGCCCTTCTTGGTTGCGCCGCCCTTGGCCCCTTCTTCGTCCAGTTTCGAGATTTGCGCGCGCATGGCCGCGTCCACTTTCTCGACGCCCGACCAGTCGTTCACCGAATACCAGACGATGTGCGTTGCGCCGCCGGGCATACGCAACAACGGCGTCTCCACGCCCCATGCCCCGATTACCCCATCGGCCATCAATTTGTCGCGCACCGGGGCTCCCACGGTCTTTACCAGTTCCATGAACTGTGCTTCCTTACCCGCATTGATCGTGTATTCGTACCAGAAGGTCAGCGGCTGCGGTTTCGCGTCCTGCGCCAACGCGGCCAAGCCGCACAGCAATGCCAACACCACACAAAGCAAAAGTCTCTTCTTCATTTTCCGTGCTCTCCTTGGGCAAACGAATTTCGCCCGCGCGGAATTGCTGTTGCAATTTATTCGTGAAGCGAAGCGCAAACGTGTGGCGGGCGTACAGCGTTTGAGCTCTGGAAGGGCCGACTTGGGTCAGAAACCGCCCCGTTTGTAGCATCCCGCTTCGGCATCGTCAAGCGCGGCGGAAGGCCCTTTTTTTGTCTCTCGATTCGCTATCTCCTCCCGTTGGCCGTAAGATAGACAACCGGACTTTCTTCCGGAGAAGCGCCGAACATGCCTGCCACGGAAACCGCCGCCAAGCTGAAGCTTTCGCGCAAGCAATACCTCGACCTTTATTTCTTCATGCGCCTTAACCGCGAGGTCGAGGACACCATGACGCGCCTCTTCCGCCAGAACAAAATTGTCGGCGGCCTTTATTCCAGCCTCGGCCAGGAGGCCATCTCCGTCGGCAGCGCCTACGCGCTCGAGAAAAAAGACTG
>DATFSI010000229.1:0-14021 GCA_035262705.1 Candidatus Acidiferrum sp.
TGGATTTTCACTTGCTTAACGCTTCTGCCGTCTTGCGGGGATACTTCGTGGAAACGTAATCGTCCAATAGCTTCCGGAACGCCGCCGCCAGTTCGTCGTACGTTCCTTCCAGCGTCACTTTTTTTTCGCCGTCAATGTACACCGGGCAGCGCGGCGCTTCGCCCGTGCCTGGCAAACTGATCCCGATATTCGCGGCCTTAGATTCGCCCGGCCCGTTCACGATGCAGCCCATCACCGCTAAGGTCATCGTCTCCACACCGTCATAATGTGTTTTCCACGTGGGCATCATCTCGCGGATGTATTCCTGCGTGCGCTCGGCCAGCTCCTGGAACGTCGTGCTCGTCGTCCGCCCACAGCCCGGGCACGCGGTCACGCTCGGCGCGAACGACCGCAGTCCCAGCGCTTGCAGCAATTCGCAGCACGCGTACACCTCCTCGCGCCGGTCGCCGCCCGGCTTCGGCGTCAGCGAAATCCGGATGGTGTCCCCAATCCCCTCGGCCAGTAGCACGCCCAGCGAAGCCGACGACCATACCAACCCCTTCATCCCCATGCCCGCTTCCGTCAATCCCAGATGCAGCGGCTGCTGCGTCTTGTTCGAAAGTGCGCGATACACGGTAATCAAATCGCGCGGGCGCGACGTCTTGCAAGAAATAATAATTTGGTCGTGCCGCAGCCCGCTCTCCAGCGCAAGCTCTGTCGACTCCAGCGCCGAAAGCACCATGCAATCGTTGATAATCTCTTCGCTGTCTTTTCCCAAGTTGCCTTCGGTGTTCTCCTGCATCTTGCGCATCACCAGTTCCTGGTTCAGTGAGCCGCCGTTCACGCCGATGCGCACCGGCTTGCCGTGGTCCACGGCCACCTTACAGATGGTGGAAAACTGTTCGTCGCGCCGTTGCCCCGCGCCCACGTTGCCCGGATTGATACGGTATTTGTCCAGCGCTGCCGCACACGCCGGGTATTTCGTCAGCAGCACGTGCCCGTTATAGTGAAAATCGCCGATGATCGGCACGTTGCAGCCCGCGTTCAGCAGCCGCTTTTTGATTTCCGGCACCGCCGCCGCCGCTTCCGGCACGTTCACCGTCCAGCGCACAATCTCGCTGCCTGCTTCGGCCAGTTCCAGCGTCTGCTGCAGGGTTGTCTTCACATCCGCAGTGTCCGTGTTGGTCATCGACTGCACCACGATGGGCGCGCCTCCGCCCACCTGGATGTGGCCCACCTTCACGCCAAATGTTTTCTTCCGCGGATGCTGCAGCGCATTGGCATCAAATCCCGCAATCTGGTTCAACATGATCGTTCTATTTTAGCATCATCGGGTCACCCGATGCCCCGCGCGCTGCCGCTTTTGCCCCTGCCAGTCTTCACCCAAAAGCTACGTAACCAATAGTATATAACTTTGTGCTATATTCCGCCCATGGGTAGTCGGACTCTTCAAATCCACCTAATCTTCCCCGTGGGGCGCATCCTATCCCCATCTCCTTGGCCAAACGACCCAACGGTTTCGCAATGGTTATGGAACGGACAAACTAGGTTCTATTTGCCGTATGCCTTTCACTGCGGAATTCCGCACCCTCGACTTAACCGTTGGGGTGCAGAACAAGACGTAAGCTACGGAGCTTGTTGCGTGCGATTGGGACGGTCCCGATGAGGAGATTTCGGAGGTAGTTCCCATCCAAGCCTGCGTTACTGGAACTAGCGTTCGCCTGCAGCTGGCCTTTCGGATTGCAAGAGTAAAGCAAAATGATAAACCCCTTCCTCGGTCGAATCCCATGGGTGATCCCGACCCTGGCCTTTCGAATCAAAAGTGCCCGATGGCTATTTGATCCAATCCCACTCCAAGGGAAAATGCCGACGGTTTCTTCTTTTCATCCTCGGAATGTCATCCCAATACGCCAATAGACCTTACCCTGCAAGCGACGTAACCAGTCGCATATAACTTGTGGTATATTCCCGCCATGTTCACCCCAAATCCAGCCTCCAGGTGGCTTTTCCCTGGGGCCTTACTGTTGTTCGCCGCAGCGCCTATCGCTCTCAACACGCGAGCCAACACTAGCAGCAAAGAACCCGCCCCGCGGTTTCACGCTACCACCACCAGCGGCGAAAAATTCGCAAACGAATCCATCAAGGGCAAGGTCGTGCTCTTCGAGTTCTGGACCACCTGGTGCGGCTATTGCGCCGAGGAATCCGGCTTCGTCGACCAAATCGCCAAGGAATTTTCTGGCAAAGGTCTGATTGTTCTTGCCGTGAATGTCGGCGAATCCAAAAAGACTGTCAGGAAATACCTCGACCAACATCCACGCACTATTCCCATTGTGCTGATGGAAGATACTAACCTCGCCGCCATGTATCAGGCCACGGTCTATCCCATCTATGTGCTGGTCGATCGCGACGGCAACGTCGCTGGCACGCAGCGCGGCGCCGGCGGTGAACGCGGCCTGCGCCGTTTCCTCACACGCGCCGGCATTGGTAGTGTTTCCGCAGATTCCGACGACGAATAATTCGGCCAACCTGTTCAATTCACATCGTTTGCAACGGAGCCGGGGCTTTCCTCCTCTTGCCTGCATATACCGTGACTCCAACTTTTTTTATAAACGCAAAGATTTTCGCTTGACATATTCCGATATGGGAATATAATTCGACCATGGCTCGCGCTTCCACAACCTCCGATGCCTTCAACGCCGTGGCCGAACCCCGCCGCCGAGACATTCTGGTACTTCTCGCCGCGGACGAGCGTCCCGTCAGCGATATCGTCGCCACGCTCAATCTTCCGCAGCCCTCCGTCTCCAAGCATCTCCGCGTCTTACTGGAAGTCGGCCTCGTCGACGTGCGGCGCGATGGCCGCCAGATGTTCTATCGCACCAATGCCGACGCCATCCGCCCCCTGCACGAATGGTCCGGCACCTTCGAGCGCTACTGGCGCCACCAGTTGGCCCGCATCAAGGAACGCGCCGAAAACAAGGAGCAGCCCAAATGAGTTCCCAATCCAAGCCAACAAAAGGAGAAGAAATGAGCTCACCCGCAATCAGTCTCGAACGCTTGACCATCAATATCACCCAGGAGATTCACGTTCGTGCGTCGCTCGACGCCACATTCGCTGCGCTGCTTGATCAGATTGGTCCCTACAACGAAGTCGAAGACGGCAAACCCATGCCCATGGTGCTGGAGCCGTGGCCCGGCGGTCGGTGGTATCGCGATCTCGGCAACGGCAGTGGCCACTATTGGGCCACGGTTCAGGCCATCAAGAAGCCTACTTTGCTGGAATTTTGCGGGCCGCTGTTCATGTCGCATCCGGTCGCGAACAATTTGCAATACCGTCTCAGCGAGGAGCCGGGCGGGACGCTCATCAAGTTCCGCCATTCCGCTCTCGGACTGCTCGTGGAAGCCGATTACAAAGTGAAGGAAGGCTGGAGCTACATGCACGAGCGCGTCCGTGCCCGCGCCGAAGGGCGCCGTACCCATTGATTGATGTCAATTCGGCCCCGGCCCAATCGACTTTGTTATGGCGAAGCAGAACAAAAGGTAAAGGAGAAATGATTATGCCGATCGCACAAATGCAGCTCGCGGAATTTGAAATTCAGGCGCCCATCACGCGCCGGTTTCTGGAACGCCTTCCCGAGGATAAGCTCACCTGGAAGCCCCACGAGAAATCCATGACTGCCGGGCAGCTCGCCTACCATCTTGCTTTCGTGCCGGGCGGCATCATTCGCTTTGTGCAAAACAACCCGGCCCAAGCGCCCGACTTTAACTTTCCTCAGCCCGCCAACCGCCAGGAGATTCTGACAACCCTGGACGACAGCATTGCGGCGGTGCAATCCCTCCTTCCGAAGTTTGACGACGACGCCATGCGCGAAACCTGGCGCCTCATGGCCGGTGGCCGCGAAATCCTCGCGCAACCTCGCGGCCTTTTCCTTCGCGACGTCATGCTCAGCCACTGGTATCAGCATCGCGGGCAATTCAGCGTGTACTTGCGCCTCCTCGGCGTTCCCGTGCCCGCTAGCTGGGGGCCCAGCGCTGACGAGCCACCCCTTTTCATGCAACTCGCGCAGACCGCGTAGCTGCTTTGCAGAGGTGAAGCCATGATTTGCCCCGTATGCATCGCCAATGCCGCCGTGATGGTCGCCACCGCAACCTCGGGTGGTGGAGTCGTCGCAACCGTCATTTCCCAAGCCCGCAAACTCACCGATTTCCAAAAACTCAATCCCACAGCAAGTAAAGGAGAAGCAGTCATGAGCACCACAACGTTGGAAAATCACAAAGTTGTTTCGAGCGCAGAATGGATTGCCGCCCGCAAGAAGCTTCTGGCCAAGGAAAAGGAGTTGACCCGCCTGCGCGATGCCATCGCCAAGGAACGCCAACAGCTCCCCTGGGTGAAAGTCGAAAAGAACTACATCTTCGATACGCCCGCCGGCAAGAAATCGCTCGCCGATCTCTTCGGCGGCCGCAGCCAGCTCATCGTCTATCACTTCATGTTCGGCCCCGAATGGAACGAAGGCTGCCCGAGCTGCTCGATGATTTCCGATGGCTTCGACGGCGCGGTCCCGCACCTTGGGCAGCGCGACGTCAGCTTCACGGCCATCTCTCGCGCTCCATTGGCGAAGATCGAGGCCTTCAAGAAGCGTCTGGGCTGGCGCTTTTCCTGGGTTTCCTCGAATGAAACCGACTTCAACTACGACTACCACGCGTCCTTCACCAAAGAACAGATGGCCAAGGGCAAGGTGGACTACAACTTCGAAATGACGGAATTCCCCAGTACCGAGGCTCCTGGCATCAGCGTTTTCTACAAGGACGAGAACGGCGATATTTTCCATACCTACTCCGCTTACGCCCGCGGTACGGAAACCGGCCTCCACACCTACAGCTACCTGGATCTCGTTCCCAAGGGCCGCGACGAAGATGATCTGCCGTTCACCATGGCTTGGGTTCGCCACCACGACCGCTACGCCGACGGCCACCTGGCCGATCCGGATACGCCCTACTGGCCGCCCAATGCGGTGCAGCCGCAGCCCGAGGCAAAGAGTTCCGCCGCCGCTGCTAATACAGGTTGCTGCCACAACGAGAAGCTGTAGTTTTTTGGCATGAGCTTCCGCCACGTGCCAGAATCAGAAGTCGGTTTCCGCACATGGCGGAGAAGTGCCCATGGCAAAACTATTCGCGGTAACGCGTTTCGCGCTGCCCCGCATGGAACGACTCGCTAGCCTTGGAACGGCAGGAAGTCTGGCGTGCGCACGCCGAGTTTATGAACAATCTTCACCGGCAACGCTTTGTGCTGTTGGGTGGTGCTGATTGTCTTCGCAAATGACGAGTCGGCTCGTTCGCGTTTCGCCCCGGATTGCTGGTCGGAAAAGAATTTACGAGTTGTAGCCGCGATTCATCCTTGGACGCTACGTCTGGGCTCGCTCCCGTAGCCCCGTCAGAGTTCGCTCAAGGCTAACGGCCTTGCGGTGTTAAACTCCTACTCTGCCGAATGTCCCGGTTGAACCAAAGGAGATTTGATCATGTCCAAACAAGAGGAAGCAGGTCTGATTCTCAGGCTTTACGAATTGCGCCGCGACGAAACCATGCGCAAGGCGCGCAACTGGTACTTTCGCGAATTCCATCCAGAATCGTTTGCAGACTTCAATGCCTCGCTTTTTGGCGAAAATAGCGCATACCTGCGAATGGTCGTCACCTATTGGGAGATGGCCGCGGCGCTGGTCAACAACGGCGCGATCAGCTTGGATATGTTCAACGACAGCAATGGCGAGCACATTGGCGTGTTCGCGAAAATCGAGCCACTTCTTGGCGAAATTCGCGCTGCCTATGGCGCGAACTACGCCATCAGTTTCGAGAAATTGATCGACGCCACGCCCGAGGGCCGCAAACGCGTCGCCGCCTCGCGCGAGCTGATGAAAACCATCCGCGCGCGAATGGCCCACCAGCAAGCCAAGAGTGCGTAGCTCGAACCAGTTTGCTGCAAGGAAGAAATGTAATTAGTGGGGCTTTGCCAGTTCCGCTTCGCCTGGGCACTGCTCCCGCCAGCGCGGCGCTCTTCTTTTGGCGTACGCATACTCAAGAATTGCCCCACCGTGGTGTAAACTCACAAGCGTTGGGTAGGAGGCAGTGGCCATGGCCGATCAAGCCACAGTCATCGCGGACCAGCCGGCCGGCGCGCAGGACCAACGCCGCTGCGAGCACTACGATGTGCTGATCGTCGGCGCCGGATTGTCCGGCATCGGCGGGGCGTATCACCTGCAGAAAGAGTGCGCGAACAAAACTTACGTCGTCTTGGAAGGCCGCAGCGTCATGGGCGGCACCTGGGACCTTTTCCGCTACCCCGGCGTGCGCTCCGATTCCGATATGTACACGTTAGGCTACCGCTTCCGCCCGTGGAAAGAGGCTAAAGCTATCGCCGACGGCCCGTCCATTCTGAATTACATCAACGAAACGGCGCGGGAATACGGCATCGACCGCAAGATTCGCTACGGCCATCGTGCGAAACGTGCCATGTGGTCTTCCGCCGATGCGCAATGGACGGTCGAAGTGTCCGGACCGGAGGGCCGCACGCTCTGGTTCACCTGCAACTTTCTCTACATGTGCAGCGGCTACTACGACTACGCCGCCGGCTACATGCCTGGCTGGCCGGGGATGGAGCGCTTCACCGGAAAAATCGTGCATCCGCAAAAGTGGCCGCAGGATCTCGACTACAAAGATAAGCGTGTCATCGTCATCGGCAGCGGCGCCACCGCGGTCACGCTGGTTCCGGCAATGGCGGAGACTGGGGCGAAGCAAGTGGTCATGCTGCAGCGCTCGCCCAGCTACATCCTGGCGTTGCCCTCGAAAGACTTCATCGCGGAATTTCTGCGCGGCAAAGTGCCCGCTCGGCTTGCCTATACCATCGTGCGCTGGAAAAACGTGCTCATCGCTACGTACTTGTTTCAGAAGTCGCGCCGCGCTCCGGAAAAAATCAAAAAATGGCTTTTTAGCCGTGCACAGGAAGCGCTTGGTGCCGATTTCGACGTGGCCAAACATTTCACGCCGCGCTACAACCCGTGGGAGCAGCGCCTATGTTTCGTTCCCGACGATGACCTGTTCAAGGCCATTCGCACCGGCAAAGCCTCAGTCGTCACCGACCAGATCGAGACCTTTACGGAAAAAGGCTTGTGCCTCAAATCCGGAGAAGAGTTGGAAGCCGACATCATCGTCACCGCCACCGGCCTGCAGGTGCAAATGATGGGAGGCATGGAAGTCTGGGTCGACGGCGCGCCCATGAAAATTTCGCGCACCATGGCCTATAAGGGCATGATGTACAGCGACGTGCCGAATCTCGCGTCGTCGTTTGGCTACACCAATGCATCGTGGACGCTCAAGTCCGATCTCACCGCAGAATACGTGTGCCGCCTGTTGAAGCACATGGACGCACACGGCTATGCCTATGGCACGCCGCGCAAGCGGGACGCCTCCATCGCCGAGGAGCCGGCGATTGATTTCAGCTCCGGCTATATCCAACGCGCCATGGACGTTCTTCCCAAGCAGGGCACAAAACGCCCCTGGCGGCTGCACCAGAACTACGCTTTGGACCTGCTCGAATTCCGCTACGCCGGCGTCGATGACGGTACTCTGCAATTCACCCGCGCCGAAAAACCGGTGGCCGCGAAGTGAACCTCTTCTTCTTAGGTGCCCCACCCTCGGTTTTTGCAGGGCGGGTCTTTCTGCGGGTGCTGGCACAATGACTCCATTCCTCATTGTGCTGGCTCTCTTGATTTTATTTGTCGCAGGGCTCGTCGCCTTCACCGCCTTCATAGCGCGCCGCGTCGAAAAGACCCTGCCTCCCCGCGGCAAATTCCTGGAACTCGAGGGCGCCCGCATCCACTACCTCGACAAAGGCTCCGGCTCCGCCATCCTGCTGGTCCACGGCCTCGGCGGCCAAATGGGCAACTTCGCTTATGGAGTCGTGGACCAGTTGATCAACGAGTTTCGCGTCTTGGTGATTGATCGCCCCGGCTCCGGCTATTCCACGCGCTCTAGCGACGATGCCGCGCAGCTCGCCGCGCAGGCCGCCTACGTTGCGCAGTTCATCCGCAAGGTAGGCCTCGACCATCCCTTGCTCGTTGGCCATTCACTCGGCGGTGCAATATCACTTCGCGTGGCGCTCGACCACCCGGAAACCATTAGTGGTCTGGCCCTCATCGCGCCGCTCACCCACATTCCGCCGCACGTCCCCGAACCCTTCCGGCCACTGGACATCGATTCGAAACTCGTCCGCCGCCTGCTCGCCTGGACCGTCGCCACACCGATAGGCATCCTGCGCGGCGCCACGGTCCTGAAACAGATTTTCCACCCAGATCCCGTCCCCGCTGACTTTCCCATTCGCGGAGGCGGCATTCTTGGCTTGCGCCCGCGCAGCTTCTACAATGTCTCCACGGATCTCGTCGCCGCCGACGCCGGCCTCGATTCCATGGTTGAGCGCTACTCCACGATCCGCATGCCGGTCTCGATTCTCTACGGCACCAGCGACAACATCCTCGACTCCCGCTTCCACGGCGAATCCATGCGGTCCAAGCTTCCGCAGTTGCAACTCAAGCTCGTCGAAGGCGCCGGCCACATGCTTCCCGTCTCCGCCCCCGAAACCACCGCCGCCTTCCTCCGCGAGGCCGCTTCCCATGACCGCGCCACCGGATAAACCGACTTTCGATCCCCAGGAGTTGGAGCGGTTGTTGGTTGTGAGAGAGCACGCAGGCGACGTGGATGGGATGGCTGCTTTGTACGAACCCGATGCCGTGCTCGATGCTGGAGACGGACAGATAAAGGAGGGCAGGGAAGCCATTCGTCAATTCTTCGCGGACCTTGTGGCGACAGGAAAAAAGTTTCAAATGGGCGAGCAGCAACCGGCGACGATCTGCGGAAATTTGGCGCTCACCTCAACGCGCCTCCCCGACGGCACCGTAACCGCCGAGGTCGCCCGCCGCCAAATCGACGGCACTTGGCTCTGGGTCATCGACCGATTTTCCATTTCTCCTTAGGAACGCCTAGAACGTATTTCTACTTCGTCCGGCCAGAGAGTGGTGCCGTCACGGTGTCCGGCGGATTCCCCAGAGCCTGGCTGGCGACCATTGCATTGCGGAACTGGTCGAAGAGATCGCTGATGGTGCCGGGCGAATGGGGAACAAGGACCGTGTTGGTGCGGTCGTTCGCGGCAACGTCCTTGAGCGTGTCGAAATATTGGGTGATGAGGACGAGGTGCATCACGTCTTGCGCGGTGGCGCCGGCGACGGCTTTGGAAAAATCCTCAATGGAATCCTTCAGGCCTGCAATGATGGCTTTGCGCTGGTTGGCGATGCCTTCGCCCTGCAACCGCTTGGACTCCGCTTCCGCTTCGGCCTGTTTCACCAGCAGCAGCTTGTTGGTTTCCGCGCGGGAAACCGTGGCCTCGCGTTCGCGGGCGGCGGCGTTGATGTCGTTCATCGCAGCTTTGACTTTGGGGTCGGGAACGATATCGGAGATGAGGACTTTGACGATGGTGTATCCGTATTCGCGCATGGAGGCGTCCAGAGAGTCGCGCAAGTCCTTCGCGATGGCTGCCTGGTTGATGAACGTGTCGTCGAGCTTCATCTTCGGCACATGGCCCAGCACCACGTTGTACACCATGGATTCGATCTGCTTCACCGGATCAGAGAGCTTATAGAATGCGGCTTCCACCGCCTCCGGAATCACCTTGTACTGGATCGAAACGGGAATCTTCACGAAAACGTTGTCCTGCGTTTTCGTTTCCACCTGCACGTCGAACTGCAGCACCTTCATGCTCATCCGCCGCACCACGTTCTCTATGAACGGCGTCTTGAAGTTTAGCCCCGGCCCCGCCACGCGAGCGAATTTTCCCAACCGCTGCACGATGGCCACCTCCGCGGTTTGTACGGTGAAAGCTGCACTGGCAACGGCGGCGAGAAACGCCAGCAGAAACAAGACACCAAAGACCGTGAACACCGTGGCAAAGTCCATGAATAATCTCCTTGGGCGCTTTAACAAAGTGTAGGCGCAACAGCTCCTCCACAACGATAGAATCCGTGGCATGTTATGGGGAAGGTAACGTATAAAGCGGCGCTCGTAGATCCCTGCGAAAATACTCAGCGATTCGCGGGCCGCGGAAGATTTGGCTTGATCCCGAAATGCGGGCTACCCCAGTTGCATAGCGAATCCATCAGGGGCACGAGCTTTTCGCCTTCGGCATTCAGCGAATAGGTGACTTGCACCGGTTTCGTCCCCGTGGCGCTCCGCATCAGTACGCCGTCGCGCTGCAATTGCCGAAGCTGATCGGCCAGGACTTTTTCCGATACGCCGCGCAGCTTTTTGCGCAGCTCCGCAAAACGCCGCGGCCCGAACGACAGGTGCCACAGGATCTGCACCTTCCACTTTCCGGACATAACATTGATAGTGGCTTGTACCGGACATCCGTGATGATCTTTCATGGGCTCATCCTAACTCACAATGCGGCTGCCAGTGCAAGCTAGCCGTTCAGGTAGGTGGCCCTTACAAAAAAGTGCGTACTTCCGCAGCTTTCTTGCACCGGTATACCATCCCTGAGGTATTATCTGGGCTGCGCTCCAAGCCTCACACCCACGCCGTGCCGCTTGTGCCTGCCTAAAAAAGGAAAACGTACATGATTCTTGTAACCGGAGCTTCAGGAACCGTCGGCCGTGAAGTGCTGTCCGAAGTACGAAAGACCGGCAAGCCTGTGCTTGCGATGTACCGTAGCGCCGAAGACGCGCGCAGCGCGCCCACCGGCGTGAATACCGCGATTGCTGATTTCGCAGATCAAACCGCTTTGCAAAAGGCGTTGCGCGGCGTGGACACCATCTTTCTGGTGTGTTCGCCGGTGCCGGAACTCGTCGACCTCGAAAGCAACGTCCTGGAGGCCTGCAAGGCCGTCGGCGTGCGTCACGTGGTGTTGAATTCCGCGCTCGGCGCCGGGGATTACGACAAGTCGTTTCCTTCCTGGCACCGCAAGGTCGAGGACAAACTGAAGGCGTCCGGCCTAGGCTATACCATCCTGCGCCCCAATACCTTCATGCAGAACATGGTCGCTTACTATTCGGAAAGCATCCGCACCCAGGGCGCGTTCTATTCGTCCATGGGCGACGCAAAAATCAGCTTCATTGATGTACGCGACATCGGTACAGCCACGGCAAACATCCTTGTCGCGCCCGCCAAGCATAACGGCCAAATCTACGAATTGAACGGACCGGAGGCATTTTCTTTCACCGACGTAGCCGCAATGATCTCCAAACTCGTGAGCAAGCCCGTGCAATTCGTAAACATCCCCGCAGAGGCCGAGGGCAAAGCCATGCTCGACCTGGGCATGCCCGAGTGGCAAGCGAACGCGCTGCTCGACCTGCATCGCTATTACACCATCGAGAAAAAAGGCGCCCACATCACGCCAGTTTTGGAAAAGATTCTGGGGCGTCCGGCGATTCGCATGCAGCAATATCTGGCCGACAACAAGGAAGCGTTCCGCAGCCAGGCCGCCGGCGCGTAGCGCTGGAAGGCCCGGCTTAATGTAATACCGAGGGCGGTTTTTGTCCGAGGAACCAGCTTTTCGTTGCGCAACAGACAAGGCAGATTCTTCGTTGCGCTCGGAATGACGAGTTCAAGAAGTTTTTGAGTAGAAGGAGGAAACGATGGTCACCGCTCAACCAATCGGAGCCGTGAATCCAAAGACCGGCATGACCCACGACGAGATGCGCGAGTTCGTGCGCAATCACTTCGAGGAGTTCGTGAATCGCAAAAACCTCGACATCGGCAACGTCAACTTCGCCCCGGAGTTCGTGGATCACGGCACCGACGTTCCTCCGGGAACGCCGCCGGGTCCCGCCGGCGCGATGCAGTATGTCGGCGGAGCCTACAAGAAATTTCCAGACTTACATGTGGACATTCTGGATCTGATCGCCGAGGACGATCGCGTAGTGGTCTATAACCGCTGGATAGGCACCGAAGCCGCCACCGGCAAGAGGTCCGAATTTTCCGGGATCGTCATCTGGCGCATCGCCCACCGCCAGTTAGTCGAGCGCTGGGCCTTCTTATCGCATGCCAAGCAAGTGTAGCGGCTGCCGCAACGTCGGGGCGGGAGGGCACCCGTCGTGCCGTTATGTCTACAAAATCAAAACGGCTTTAGCAACTGGGGGGAGTTGAGCCTGTCTAGAGCGAGCCTCTAAGGCCCAGCACGTCCGCGTTCTCCCGCAACGCGCCGATGCAAAAACTGATGTGCTCGTCGAGAGAGATGTCCAGCTCCTCCGCGCCCTTAACTATGTCTTCCCGGCTCACGGCGCGCGCGAAGGCCTTATCCTTCATCCGCTTCTTCACCGAACTCGCTTCCAGATCCAGAACGCTCTTCGACGGCCGCACATAAGTGCATGCAGTAAGGAACCCGGCGAGCTCGTCGCAGGCAAAAAGCGCGTGCTCCAGCGGCGTCCGCCGCGGCGTGTTGCAGTAATCCGCGTGCGAAAGAATCGCCCGGATGATCTCCTCGGAATAGCCGCGCTCGCGCAGCATCCTGGCTCCCTCCGCCGGGTGCTCACGGTCCGGGGCGTGGTCAGCGTTGGGCCAGCGTTCGTAGTCGAAGTCGTGCAGAAGCGCGGCCAAGCCCCAGGTCTCCTCGTCGGCGCCGTTTTTGCGGGCATAAGCGCGAACACAGGTTTCCACCGCCAACATATGCTTGCGTAGGCTTTCCGATTGTGTATATTCACAGACGAGGTTCCAGGCGTCTTCGCGCGTGGGCATAGGGGCTCCTGAAGGAAAGGACGAGTTTACCAAAGAAGGGGAAGGGGGCGCGGCAGCAAGAAATGCGGACGGGAGAAGTTTGAAGGCAGGGTGCGCTAGCGTCCCGGCAAAAGCCGGGAAGCGTGGAAGACAATGGTTTGAGACAATAGAAAACGAAAGACTCCTTGGGTTGGTCTCGGACCGCCAGGGGGATAGATGACTCTCGCTCTTCGAAACTGTTCCATCCCGGAAAATTGTGCGGAATTGAAAACCCACCCTCGCAAGCAACGAAAGCACAACATATAGTTGTTCGCGCCGCAACCAAATACCAGCCGCTGTTGATTCCACCTTCGCCCGTTCGGCCGGACAGGCGAAAACAGGGCGGAAACCCGGCCAATTCCCGGCGTTTTCCTCAAAAAAAATCGAAATTTCCTATTGACAAGAAATGGCGCTTCGAGTGACACTCCCTTCGCGCCAGTAGCTGCCTTCCCCCGAGAACGCTCCGACGTTCCTTCCTATCCGCACGCCGGAAAAAAGACAAGTCAACGAGGAGTGCCGGTGTCTGCACACATGGATAAAGAAGCAACGATGAACTCCCTCGAGATGGACCGCGAAGTCATCCGCTGCAAAACCTGTGGCCTTGTTCAGTACCGCACGCGCACCGGCAACTGCCGTCGCTGCGTACGCGCATTGCCGCAGCGCATGGAGTATCTCATCCCGCAGGAGACTCCGCAGGAACCGGCGGCGCCCGAGGTGGTCTCGCCGAAGTTCGCGAATCAGCAGACGGTCGAAAACATCGGCCAGCGCATTCGCCAGCTTCGCGAATCCCGCGGGATGACGCAGAGCCAGCTGCAGTCGAAGTCCAAGGTCAGCCGCTCCTACCTCTCGCGCATCGAGAGCGGGCAGATGACCCCGAGCCTCGGCACGCTGGAGAAAATCTCCGAAGCGCTCAACGTCGGCCTGAACCGTTTCTTCATTCCGGAATCGGATGGCGAAGCGCTTCTCGAGGATCCCTTCATCCAGGGGCTGCGCCCGTTCTTGCGGCAGCTCGACTGGGAACAGTGGCAGTCCATCCTCAAGAGGCTTCAGGCCATCAGCGATCATGTGAACGCGGCGCCCATCACTCTCCGCCCTATCGGTAACCCGGCTCGGCTTCCGCAGCCCGCGCCGGCGAATGGCAACGGGCAGCACGGGCACATCGGTCACGCCGGCCATTCGAATGGGCTGATCCCCGCGCAAGCCCATGGTCAGCCGCAGGGTTATCCGCTGCGGAGGCCCGGGATGCCGGTGTTCCA